>DASRUA010000114.1:0-6778 GCA_035655615.1 Dermatophilaceae bacterium | reverse complement strand
AAGTCTCGTGTTCCGTGACCTGTCCATCTATGCCCAGGCGATCGACGCACGCGTGTTCGCCTACCAGGACGCCACCGGCGAGTTCGACGCAGTAGTGGTTCGCAGCGACCAATGGCTCGGTATCGAAGTCAAACTGTCAGGCCGCCCCGAGATCATCGACGCAGCTGCCGCGGGCCTCGTTCGCCTCGCGAGCCGGATGCGCACACCGCCGACCGCGCTTGTGGTCATCACTGCCGCTGGACCGGCCTACCGCCGCAAAGATGGCGTCCATGTCACCTCGATCCTCGACCTCGGGCCGTGAACACCCACGCCGAGCCTCGCCGCGAACGAAAGCGCGAGCTACTGGGCCTGTCCCTGGCCATGCTGCCGTAGAAGGTCGCTTCAAGATTTAACGCAGTACAGAAGCTCTTCACCACTACAACTACTGCAACCGATTTCTCGCGTGTGGAGCGGGTGACGGGAATCGAACCCGCACTGTCAGCTTGGGAAGCTGATGTTCTACCATTGAACTACACCCGCATGGCGCCGACCGGCATACGGCATAGGCGCGGTCGGCAGTCTAACGGACGCGGGCGGAGCGCTTCAGCCCACCTTGGGCGACTACCGGGTACCGTGTCCGCGTGCTCCTTTCAGACCGTGACATCAAGGCCGAGATCGATGGCGGACGGGTGCGCCTCGAGCCGTATGACGAGGCAATGGTGCAGCCGTCGAGTATCGATGTGCGCCTGGACAAGTACTTTCGCCTGTTTGACAACCACAAGTACCCCTTCATCGACCCGGCCAAGGAGCAGCCTGACCTCACTCACCTGGTGGAGGTCGAGCGCGACGAGCCGTTCATTCTGCATCCTGGCGAGTTCGTCCTGGGTTCCAGCTTTGAGATCATCACCCTGCCTGACGACCTTGCCGCGCGGCTCGAGGGTAAGTCATCGCTGGGCCGGCTCGGCCTCGTCACGCACTCCACGGCTGGCTTCGTGGACCCTGGGTTCAGCGGTCACGTGACGCTCGAGCTGTCGAATGCCGCCACTTTGCCTATCAAGCTCTGGCCCGGTATGAAGGTCGGCCAGCTCTGCTTCTTCAGGTTGTCCAGCCCGTCCGAGAGTCCCTACGGCAGCGCGAAGTACGGCTCGCGTTATCAGGGTCAGCGCGGGCCGACGGCAAGTCGCTCGTTCCAGAACTTTCACCGCGGTGACGTCTAGCGTCGTTCGCGAGGTCAGTTGTCTGGCCAAGTCAGTCGAGCAGCGAGGTCTGTCGCTCAGCCAGGGGCGCTCGGCGAGGTCAGTCGCTCAGCCAGGTCACAGGTCTGGCGCTTAGTTTGGCGTCCATGGATCGTGCCCCCCGCCTGAGCTTCACCGGGTATGACGCGCGAACCGAGGCAGTCGTGCTGCTCCTTCACGGTGGAACGCCTGACAGCTTCGCCTCTGTGCGAGCCTACGACCCTTCGGTCCTGCGGATGATTCCGTTTGGTCGCAGTGTGGTTCGAGCCGGCGGCGGGCGCATCGTGCTGGCCAGGTTTCGGTACGCCGTGCGTGGGTGGAACGGGAGGGCGGAGTCCCCGTTGGCGGACGCTCGCTGGGCCCTCGACCGGATCGCCGAGCGCTTCGGCGATATCCCCATTGGCCTGGTCGGGCACTCCATGGGCGGCCGGGTGGCGCTGCGGGTGACCGATCACGGGGGCGTCCACGACGGTGCCCGTAGCGGCGTTCGCAGCTGGGGTGTGCGCAGTGTGGCCGCGCTGGCGCCATGGCTGCCAGATGGCGAGCCGATTCCCTTGCTCGGTGACCGGGCACTGCTTCTCGCCCACGGCACCGCCGACCGCAGCACCGACCCTGCCAAGACCACCGAGCTTGCCGAGAAGCTCGCCACAGACGGCGGTGACGTCGAGCTGGTGAAGTACCCCGGCGGCCGTCACTCCATGATCTTCCCTGCCAGGCCGTGGCACGAACTGGTGGCGCGCTTCATGGTGAGGACGTTGCTGGCACCCGCCGTGGAAGGTCTATCAGGTCCAGTGCGGCACTGACCCAGGTCCGCTGCTGCGTGAAGTCCAGGTCCAGTGCGGCACTGACCCAGGTTCGCTGCTGCGTGAAGTCCAGGTCTGTTGCGGCACTGACGTCCAGGTCCGCTGCGGCATCGAAGTCCAGGTCTGCTGCGGCGCTGACCTCCGACCGACCCGTCTGGCCGAATCCATGACGCGATCTCAGACTCGCTGTATCCACGGTTGCCCCATAGGTTTGTGGACATGATCCGGTTCGACGCGGTCTCGAAACACTATCCGGATGGCACAAAGGCCGTGGATGACCTCACGTTCGAGGCTCCGACCGGGCAGATAACCGTGCTCGTCGGGCCGTCCGGATGCGGCAAGACGACGTCGCTGCGGATGATCAACCGGATGATCGAGCCGACCGCTGGCCGGATCTGGATCGATGACCAGAACACCTCGACGATGGACGAGACCGAGCTCCGGCGGGGTATCGGCTACGTCATCCAGCACGCCGGCCTCTTCCCCCACCGCACGATCGTCGCCAACATCGCCACGGTCCCCAGGCTGCTCGGATGGGACAAGCGCAAGGCCGAGGCCCGGGCACTTGAGCTGCTTGAGCGGGTGGGCCTGCCGGCGAGCTTCGCGAAGCGGTATCCCGCGCAGCTCTCGGGCGGTGAGCAGCAACGCGTCGGTGTGGCCCGGGCGCTGGCCGCAGACCCGCCAGTGATGCTCATGGACGAGCCGTTCAGCGCAGTGGATCCCGTTGTGCGCGAACAGCTGCAAGATGAGTTCCTTCGTCTGCAGGGTGATCTCGGCAAGACCATCGTCTTCGTCACACACGACATCGACGAGGCCATCAAGCTGGGGGACCGGGTCGCCGTGCTGCGGGCCGGCGGCCACCTTGCCCAGCTGGCCGACCCGGCATACCTGCTGGCGCATCCTGTTGATGACTTTGTCGCTGACTTCGTCGGGAAGGACCGTGGCTACCGTGCGTTGAGCTTCGAGGCGTCACCGAAGTTCTCGCTCACCCGAGAGCAGACCGTGCCGCTCGGGGCGACTCCGGCGCAGGCAGCCGACGCCGCGCGGGACGGCTGGATCCTGGTTGCCGATGACCGCCGGCGCCCCCTCGGCTGGATCGAGCCCGGCCGGATCACCGCCCCGATCCAGCCTGAGATGCTGCAGCGGGGTGGCACCGTCGCGACGGTCGGCGGCCCGCTGCGCAACGTTCTTGATGCCGCGCTGTCCTCGCCGAGTCGCCGCGGGGTCATCGTCGATGAGCAGGGCGAGATTCTGGGCACGATTCGCGCACACGAGGTCCTTGCCGAGATCGAGGAGCGAGCGCGTCCCGAGCTCGACCCAGCCGAGGACGACCCGGCATGACCTGGCTTCAGGACCATCTCGGCGACGTGCTGGGCCTGACCGTTCGGCATATCTACCTCGCCGGGGTGCCGCTGATCCTTGGGCTGCTCATCGCCCTTCCGCTCGGCTGGCTGGCGCGCCGGTTCCGGGGGCTCTACCCGATTCTGATCGTCGGCACGTCGCTGCTCTACACGATCCCGTCCCTGGCCCTGTTCATCATGTTGCCGTTCCTGCTCGGCACCCAGATCCTTGACCCGACCAACGTCATCGTGGCGATGACCATCTACACGGTCGCGCTGCTGGTGCGCACCGTCGCCGACGGCCTGGGCGCGGTGCCCGAAGCGGTCAACCAGTCAGCAACAGCCATGGGCTACAAGCGAGGTCGGCGTTTCATGTCGGTCGAGCTGCCCCTGGCCGTGCCCGTCATCTCGGCCGGGCTGCGCGTCGCCGCGGTCAGCAACGTGAGCATCGTCAGCGTGGCCGCGCTCATCGGCGTCGCGCAGCTCGGATCGCTGTTCACCGACGGGTTCAACCGGGCCTTCATGGAGCCGATCATCGTGGGCGTCATCTCCTGCGTGCTGCTGGCGTTGCTCTTCGACGGGGTCATCATCGGGGTCACCCGACTGGCGACGCCATGGCAGCGCGCAGGGAAGGCGTCGTCATGATCAACCGCATCTTTGCCTGGCTGACCGATGGCGCCCATTGGCAGGGCAGCGAGGGCATCCTGCGCAGGCTCGTCGAGCACCTCGGGTACTCGCTGACGGCCGTGATCATCGCGGCTCTGATCGCGATTCCCCTCGGCCTCTATATCGGGCACACCGGCCGTGGTCGTGTCTTCGTTGTCAATCTCGCTGGCGCCGCCCGGGCGATCCCTTCGCTGGGCCTCTTGTTCATCGCCGTCCTGTGGCTCGGGCCCAAGTTCAGCGGTGACATCGCGTTCCTGGCGCCCGCGGGCCTGGTCCTTATCGTCCTGGCCATCCCGCCGATCCTGTCCGGGGCCTACGCGGGTGTGGAAGGCGTCGAGCCTGATGCCCGCGACGCGGCCAGAGGAATGGGTATGCGCGGCCCGGAAGTCCTGCGCCTCGTCGAGTTACCTTGTGCCCTGCCGCTGATCATGTCCGGGATCCGTTCTGCGACGTTGCAGGTTATTGCCACCGCCACGATCGCGGCGGTCGTCGGACTCGGCGGCCTCGGCCGGTTCCTGATCGACGGTCTTGCGGTGCGGGATACCCCTCAGACCGCTTCGGGGGCTCTCCTCGTCGCCCTCCTTGCGCTCGCCGTGGACATGGTTCTGGCGCTGGTCCAGCGTTTCGTGGTGTCCCGGGGCCTGACCGGAAGGTATCGAACGGTCCAGACGTTTGACTCTGACGCCGGGGTGACACCTCCGGCGCCGGCCCTGCAGCACAGCGCCTAGATCCCAACCAGCCATGACCTCGACAGAAAGAGACCACGATGAAACGCACCAGAATCGCCCTCGCCGTGACTGCTGCGGCAGCCCTGTTTGGCGTCGCAGCGTGCGGCTCCGGATCCAGTGACCCTCTCGCGGCCGGCGGGTCGGCCGGCAAGGTGAGCTCCGGCAGCATCGTGGTGGGGTCGGCCAACTTCCCGGAGAGCGCTCTGCTCGCCGAGATCTATGCCGGAGCCCTGAGCGCCAAGGGCGTCAAGGTCGACAAGAAGCTGAACATCGGCAGCCGGGAGACCTACATCCCGGCGCTCAAGGACGGCTCCATCGACCTGATCCCCGAATACACCGGGGTCCTGGACCAGTACTTCAACAAGAACGCCAAGACCACCACCTCCGACGATGTGTATGCCGAGCTCAAGGCTGCCGTCCCCGCGACGCTGACCGTCCTCAACAAGTCCGCCGCCGAGGACAAGGACGCCGTGGTCGTCACCAAGGGGACGGCGGCCAAGTTCAGTTTGAAGTCCATTGCTGATCTCGGGCCGCAGGCCAAGAACCTGACCCTTGGCGGTCCGCCCGAGTGGAAGACCCGCCCGACCGGGGTTCCCGGCCTGAAGAGGGTCTACAACCTCGACTTCAAGACCTTCCGGCCCCTGGATGTCGGCGGCCCGCTGTCTGTCCAGGCGTTGAAGAACGGCCAGGTTGACGCGGTCAACCTCTTCACCACTGATCCGTCCATCGCCGACAACGGCTTTGTCATCCTGGACGACCCCAAGAGCCTGTTCGCAGCGCAGAACGTCGTGCCGCTGATCACCAAGTCCAAGGTCACCCCCACGATCTCCGCAGCCTTGGATGCGATCTCGGCCAAGCTCGACACCGCGACGCTGGGGCAGCTGGTCAAGGAGGTCGTGGTCGACAAGAAGGACCCGGCTGTGGTCGCCAAGGAGTTCCTGGCCAAGAACAATCTCGGCTGACCTCCACCTCCCGCAAACCTAGGGAGCGTGCACGAGTTTCGTTGCCAAACCTAGGGAGCGTGCACGAGTTTCGTTGCCAAACCTAGGGACTGTGTCAGTCTCGACCCCGCAAACCTAGGCACCATGCGTATGCATAGTCCCTAGGTTTGTCGGGTAGTTGGCCGCACCGTCCCTAGGTTTGCGGGTTTCTGCGGACGGCGGCCAGGAGCATCTGGGCCACGTCGACGACCTCGACGTCCTCGTGGGCGCTGGTCTCCGACTGCTTCTCGGTCAGTCCGTCGGAGAGCATGACGTTGCAGAAGGGGCAACCGACCGCGATACGGCCTGCGCCGGTGGCAATGGCCTCTTCGGTGCGGTTGTTGTTGACGCGGGTGCCGAGCTTCTCCTCCATCCACATCTGCGCGCCGCCGGCGCCACAGCAGAACGACTTGTCGCCCGATCGCGGCATCTCGCGCAGCTCGACACCGGGCAAGGCCCCGAGGAGCTCGCGCGGCGGGGCGTAGACGCCGTTGTGGCGCCCGAGGTAGCAGGGGTCGTGATAGGTCACGGTCTCCGCGGTCGAGGCCACGTTGGACGTGTCGGCCTGGTCCGGGCGGGACACCGGGATCAGCTTCTTGTCGCGGACCAGCCGGTTGAGCAGCTGGGTGTGGTGGACGACCTCGTACCGGCCGCCCACCTGGGGGTACTCGTTCTTGATCGTGTTGAAGCAGTGCGCGCAGGTGACCACGATCTTGGTCGCCTTGGCCTCGTTCAGGGTCTCGACGTTTCCTTGGGCGAGCGTCTGGAACAGGAACTCGTTGCCGGCGCGACGGGCCGGGTCACCCGTGCAGGTCTCGCCGTCCCCCAGGACAGCGAAGGTCACCCCGGCCATGTTGAGCAGCTCGGCGACGGCCCGGGTGGTCTTCTTTGCGCGGTCCTCGTAGGCGCCGGCGCAGCCGACCCAGAACAGGTAGTCGACCTCGGAGGCGTCCGCCACGTCCTGGCCCAGGATCTTGACCTCGAAGGGAAGGCCCTTGGCCCAGTCCAGCCGGGCGCGGGGGGACATCCCCCAGGGGTTCTGGTTGT
>DASRUA010000113.1:0-8421 GCA_035655615.1 Dermatophilaceae bacterium | reverse complement strand
GCTGTCAAACACCGGGGTGCCGTTGAAGATCCAGGCCAGCAAGCCGAGCAGCACGCAGGGCACGGCGATCATCAGAACCAACGTGCGATGGTCGGCGCGGAGCTGCAGCAGCACCCGCCTTGCAGTCGCGAGAGTGAGCCGGGGGCTCATGCCGCACCTTCCGTCTCGATCAGGGCGAAGAAGGCTTGTTCGGCGTCCGGGGCCCCAGTCCGGGCGAGCAGCCCGTCCGGGGAGTCGTCCGCGAGCAGGCGGCCTTCACGCAGCAGCAACAGCCGGTCACACCGGGCCGCCTCGTCCATGACGTGGCTCGACACCAGCAGGGTGGTGCCCTCACCGGCGAGGCGCCGGAACAGCGCCCAGAGGTCGCGGCGCAGCACCGGGTCGAGCCCCACTGTCGGCTCGTCAAGGACCAGCAGCTCAGGGGACCCGATCAGCGCGGCCGCCAGCGACACCCGCGAGCGCTGACCGCCGGAGAGCCGGCCCACCCGAGTGTCCACGTCAGTCGTCAGGTCGACCACCTCGATGACGCGCTCAACGTCAGCGCGCGGGGCACCGGCGAGGGCAGCGAAGTAGGTGAGATTCGCGCGGACCGTCAGGTCGGCATACACGCTCGCATCCTGAGTGACATAGCCAACGCGGGACCGCAGCCCGGGCGACCCGGCCGGCTCCCCCAGGACCGTGACAGTGCCACCCGCGATGATCTGAACGCCAACGATCGAGCGGAGCAGCGTGGTCTTGCCCCCGCCGTTCGGTCCCAGCAAGCCGACGACCTGCCCGCGCGGAACTGTCAGCGAAATTCCAGGGAGCACCTCGCGGGAGCCCCTGAATACCCGCAGACCGTCCACCACCACGGCCGCTGTCTGGTCATCAGCCATGCGCTGGTACCTGGTTCTCTGTCGGGTCCACGGCACGAGGATGTCACCCGCCTCCATGGACCCGGACAGGGCGCCCTGCTAGGAGCCGACGTTGGCGGGCAGGGCCGGGCCCATACCGTCAGGTCAGGGGCACAGCCGCCGCTGCCAGGTGCAGCCGGGCGAATGCCAACGACTCGGCCAGATCAGCCTCACGCTGCTCTTCGGACACCCGCCGGGTGCTGACCTCGACGACGACCGACCCCGAGAACCCTTGCACCGCAAGGGCTTCGAGCATCTCCGAGCACGGCTGACCGCCACGACCGGGCACCAGGTGCTCGTCCCTCGGAGATCCCAGTCCATCAGCGAGGTGCAGGTGCACGAGGCGTGGCCCAAGTGCCGCCGCCATCGTCATCGCGTCCGAACCCGAGGTGGCCGTGTGCGACAGGTCGAGGGTCACGTGGTCGTACGGCTGTTCGACCGGGTCCCAGTGAGGCAGGTAGGCCTCGACCGAACGGTTGCGCGCCCGCCAGGGGAACATGTTCTCGACGGCGAGCCTGATGCCGGATTCGTGTTCTCGAAGGGCCACCCCGTCGGCGAACGCCCGGGCGTACTCCTTCTGCCAGCGGAACGGCGGATGAAGAACCACGGTGTCCGCCCCAACGGCCGCGGCAAGCTCGATCGAGTTGTCGACCTTGGGCCACGCCTCCGGGCCCCAGACCCGTTGGGTGAGAAGCAGGGTCGGCGCATGGACCGACACGATCGGCATCTCGTGCAGGTCCGAGAGCGCCTTCAACGCACCGGCCTCCTGTGAGACCGGGTCGGTCCACACCATCACCTCGATCCCGTCGAAGCCAAGTCGCTGGGCCAGGTCGAAGGCCGTTGCGCAGTTCTGGGGATAGACCGAAGAGGTGGACAGCGCCACTCGCGCACCGGGAACGTGGACTGCTGTCATGACATCGAGCCTAAACGGAACGAGGGCATCACTCCGCCGAAATCCAGTCCAGACGCCGCAAGATCACGCCTTCACGAAGGGCCCAGGGGCAGATGTCAAGCCGTTGGATGCCCAGCAGGTCCATGGCTGCGTCGGCGACAATCGCGCCCGCGAGCATCTGCGGCGCACGCCCTGCGGAGACTCCGGGCAGCTGTGAACGCTCTGCCGCGGTCATCGAGGCGAGCCGCGACACCAGCGCCGTGACGCTCCTGCGCTCGAGTACGCGGACGGCATACGGTCCGTCGGCACTTCGGGCCGCCCCAGCGATGCGAGCCAGCGATCGCAACGTCTTGCTCGTCCCGACGAACCGGTCGGGCACCCCCGCCTTGTTCACCGTCCGCAGCACCCGGGCGATGTCGGCCCGGACCTGCTTGCGCACAGTCCGGACCTGCGCAGACGTGGGCGGGTCACGAGTCAGCGCCGCCCTGGTGAGGCGCCCGGCTCCCAGAGGCAGACTGACAGCGGCATCGGGCACCTCGTCGATGCCGGCCGCGATCTCGAGCGAACCGCCGCCGATGTCCATCACCAGAAGCCGGCCGCTGGACCAGCCGAACCATCGCCGGACGGCCAGGAAGGTCAGCTTCGACTCTTCCTCGCCGGCGAGCACCTGCAGCTCGACCCCGGTCTCCTCAAGCACCTGCGCAAGAACTGCCTCCCCGTTCGGAGCGTCGCGAATCGCACTGGTGGCAAACGCCAGAAGGTCCTCGACACCCTGGTCCTCGGCGATGGTGAGACACTCACGAGTGAACGCGACCAGGGCTTTGGCGCCAGATCGAGAGATCGAACCATTCGCTTCGACGTACTCCGCGAGCCGCAGCTCGATCTTGTGCGACGACGCCGGCAGTGGATGGGCGCCGACGTATGCGTCGACGACCAGAAGGTGGACGGTGTTGGATCCCACGTCGATCACGCCAAGTCGCATGTGGTGAATCTACCGAGGTGAGAGCAGCGTGGGTGCCGCATAGGCTTGGCAGATGCCAGAGAACTCGCTCGATATCCCGCGCATGTGGGTGGAGTTTCCCGACCCCGCCGACGCCAACCAGCGTTTCCGCTGCGACCTGACCTGGCTCACCTCATCCTGGGCCTGCATCTTCGGCAGCGGTTGCGCAGGGATCTACAAGGACCGCCCCGACGACGGCTGCTGCACCCTGGGCGCACACCTGACCGACAAGGACGACGTATCGCGGGTGAAGGCCGCCGTCGCCGAGCTCGGTGAGGACGAATGGCAGTATCAGGCGGCCGGCCAGGGCGGCCGCTGGAAGGTCAAGGAGGACAAGCAGCCCAAGACCCGGGTCGTCGATGGCGCCTGTATCTTCCAGAACCGTCCCGGCTTCCCGGCAGGCGCCGGGTGCGCCCTGCACCAGCACGCCCGGCTGCGGGGCCTCGAACCGCACACCGTCAAGCCTGATGTCTGCTGGCAGCTGCCGATCCGGCGCACCTACCGCCAGGTCGAGCTGCCCGACGAGAGCTCCTACCTCGAAGTGACCATCACCGAGTACGACCGCCGGGGCTGGGGTCCGGGCGGCCATGACCTGGACTGGTACTGCTCGGGCAACCCCGAGGCACACATCGGCAAAGAACCGGTCTATCGCAGCAACAGCGCCGAGCTGCGCGAGCTCATGGGTTCCGCGGCGTATGACGAGCTGGTCGTCCGCTGCGACGCCCACCTCGTCGCCGTGCGGGCCGCGCAGGCCGCCGGGTCACGCACGCTACTACCCCTTCTGGTGCATCCAGCGACGCTGGCCGCACAGAGTCTTGGCGCGGGCAATGACGGCCCTGCCGCAAGCAGCGACGGTCTTGCCGCAGGCGATGACGCGGACCCTGCGCCATCGAGGAAGCGCCGATGATCCCCAGCCCGAACATCTGGGCAAACCCTGACGTCTACGAGATCGAGAACCGCGGGGTCGATCCAGACGGGCTGATCGAGGCGGCCATGGCCGCCATCCATGACTGGACCGGGCAGCGAGTCCTGGACGTCGGCTGTGGCAGCGGCTTTCACCTGCCCCGCTTCGCGCAGACCGCGGCCAGTGTGGTGGGGGTCGAACCGCACGAACCACTGGCCACTCTCGCACGACAACGGGTCCGCGATCTGTCGCTTGCCAACGCGTCCGTTCTGGATGGCGTCGCCCAGAAGCTCCCCCTGGCCGATGACAGCGTCGACGTGGTGCACGCCCGATGGGCCTATTTCTTCGGCCCTGGATGCGAGCCTGGCCTGGCCGAGATGGAGCGGGTGCTGCGACCGGGCGGCACGGCGTTCGTGATCGACAACGACGCCTCGCGGTCCACGTTCGGTCGGTGGTTCCGCAGGGCCATGCCGGCGTATGACCCCGTTGCGGTTGAACGCTTCTGGGCCCGGCAGGGCTGGTCGCGCAAGCGCATCGACATGCGGTGGTCCTTCGGGTCACGCGCGGACTTCGAGTCGGTTCTGCGGATCGAGTTCACCGAGACTCTGGCCGACGGCATCCTGGCCGACCACGAGGGATCGGACGTGGACTACGCCGTCAGCCTGTGGTGGCGCACCTTCGACTGAGACCTGCGGCGGCGTCGGGGAGGCTTGTCGGAGGCGTCTCGTAGGGTCACCCGCATGGCGACCAAAGCGATGACCCGTTCCCCCGGCCACCGCTGCTCCGAGTGCGGCTGGCTGGCAGTCAAGTGGGTCGGTCGCTGTGGAGAGTGCCAGGCCTGGGGCACGGTCAGTGAGATCGGCGCAGTCAAGGTCAGGACGACCGCAGCGGTGGTCGTCGACCGGCCGGCCATCCGGATCGGCGAGGTCGACGCGCACCAGGCCGAGGCGCGCTCCACGGGCGTCAGCGAGTTCGACCGCGTGCTCGGAGGCGGCCTGGTCCGCGGCGCCGTGGTCCTGGTGGCCGGCGAGCCGGGGATCGGCAAGTCGACGTTGCTGCTCGACGTGGCGGCCAGAGCCGCCCGGCAGGATCAGACCGTCCTCTACGTCAGCGGTGAGGAGTCAGCCGCGCAGATCCGGATGCGGGCCGAGCGCATCGAGGCGATGGCCAAGAACCTCTTCCTCACGGCTGAGACAGACCTCGCCACAGTGCTCGGTCAGATCCACCAGATCATGCCCGACCTCGTCATCATCGACTCTGTCCAGACCGTCGCCAGCGGCGAGGTCGAGGGCTCAGCCGGCAACGTCTCCCAGATCCGTGAGGTGGCGGCCTCACTGATCCAGCTTGCCAAGACCCGGGGCATCTCGATCCTCTTGGTCGGTCACGTCACCAAGGACGGATCGATCGCCGGGCCGCGGGTCCTCGAGCACCTGGTCGACGTCGTGATCCAGTTCGAGGGCGACCGGCACTCCCGGTTGCGACTCGTGCGCGCAGTCAAGAACCGCTACGGCCCGACCGACGAGGTGGGCTGCTTCGACCTGTCCGATGTCGGCATCGTCGGTCTTCCCGACCCCAGTGGCCTGTTCCTGTCCAGCCGCGACCTCATCGTCCCCGGCACCTGCGTCACCGTCACTCTTGAGGGCAGACGCCCCCTGGTCACCGAGGTGCAGGCACTGCTCGCGGCCACCACGGCCCCGTCACCAAGGCGCACGACCAGCGGGTTGGACAGTTCAAGGGTCGCGATGATCCTTGCTGTCCTCGACAAGCGCGCGAAAGTCCCCGTCCGCCAGGCCGACTGCTACGTGTCGACAGTTGGCGGCGTCAAGGTGTCCGAGCCGGCCGCTGACCTGGCGATCGCCTTGGCCATGGCCAGCTCCGTCTCCGACCGTGCTCTGCCACCGGGCACCGTCGCCCTGGGGGAGGTGGGTCTCGCCGGTGAGATCCGGGCAGTCACCGGCACCCCCCGTCGGCTTGCCGAAGCAGCCCGCCTCGGGTTCCGCCAAGCCGTCGTGCCCACCGGATCGCTGGGCAGCGACCCCTCACCCGCCGGAATGGAGGTCTTTGAGGTCAGCGACATTCGCCAGGTGGTCAGCCTGGTGATTCCCGTGCTTGCAAGGTGATTGCCCCGCACCTGAGATTCCCCAGATCACGGATGGGTCCCAAGACGTGTCTGAAGCCGTCTGGCCGATAGACTACCCGCAGGCCGGGAGTCTGAACCGGCGCTGGATCTGCCTCAGTTGCGCCGATCCCACCCCACCCCAACCCACCGATCCGACCCAGGCGTCCGAGGGGAACCCATCATCGTAGAACGAAACGACGACAAGTTGCTCCATGCCACCTTGGCGGCAGTGGCCCCAGGGACCGAGCTGCGGGATGGGCTGGAGCGAATCCTGCGCGGACGTACCGGCGCGCTCATCGTGCTTGGCAACGACAAGGTCGTCGAAGGAATGTCGAGCGGCGGATTTCCGCTGGACATCGAGTTCTCCAGCACGCGTCTGCGTGAGCTCGCCAAGATGGACGGCGCGATCGTGCTGGACCGCGAAGGTGAACGCATCCTGCGCGCCGCCACCCAGCTGCTGCCCGACCCATCGATCGAGACCAACGAGTCCGGCACCCGACACCGCACAGCCGAGCGGGTCGCCAAGCAGACCGGCTTCCCCGTGGTCTCGGTGAGCCAGTCCATGCAGATCGTCGCGCTCTACGTCGCAAACCGGCGCCATGTCCTGGAGAACTCAAGCGCCATCCTTTCCCGCGCGAACCAGGCCCTGCAGACACTCGAGCGCTACAAGACACGTCTGGACGAGGTCACCGGCGCGCTGTCAGCCCTGGAGATCGAGGACCTGGTCACTGTCCGCGACGTAGCGACCGTGCTCCGGCGTCTCGAGATGGTCCGGCGAATCAAGGAAGAGATCGACAGCTATGTCATTGAGCTGGGCAGCGACGGCCGCCTGCTCACGCTCCAGCTCGAGGAGCTGACCGGCGGCCTGGGCAACGACAGGGAGCTGGTGATCAGCGACTACCTCGCTGCTGCCCACAACAGCGACACCGTCGAGAAGGTTCTGGGCGACCTCATGAAGCTCACGTCCATCGAGCTGCTCGACCTTGCCGCGGGCGCCAAAGCCGTGGGCTTCATCGTCGGCGGCGATGCCCTTGACACACCGGTCAGCCCCCGCGGCTACCGGCTCCTGACCAAGGTGCCCCGCCTGCCGCACGCCATCATCGAACGGCTTGTCGACCACTTCGGAAGCCTCCAGAAGCTGCTCGCCGCCAACCTTGAGGACCTTATGGCCGTTGAGGGCGTCGGCGAGGGTCGCGCCCGTGCCGTTCGCGAGGGCTTGTCCCGACTGGCTGAGTCGAGCATCCTCGAGCGCTACGTCTGAGATCGCCGCTGGTGCCCAGGTCGCCTCTGCACCAGCGGATTCTGGACTGGTATGCCAGGGAGGCAAGGGATCTCCCCTGGCGCGAGCGGGGCACTTCGCCGTGGGGGGTCCTGGTCTCGGAGGTGATGCTGCAGCAGACACCTGTCGTTCGCGTCGAACCCGCGTGGCGGCAGTGGATGTCACGGTGGCCCGTACCGGCCGCTCTGGCCGGGTCCGCGCCCGGCGACGCGATCCATGCGTGGGGAAGGCTGGGTTACCCACGCCGGGCGCTGCGACTGCACGCTGCAGCCACAGCAATGGTCGAACGCCACGGCGGCGATGTGCCCGAGATGCCAGCCGACCTTCTCGCGCTGCCCGGCGTGGGCACCTACACCGCCGCAGCCGTGTCCGCCTTCGCCTTCGGCCGGCGGACGGCCGTGGTCGACACGAACGTGCGTCGGGTGTTCGCCAGAGCCGTCAACGGTGCCGCGCAGGCCGCGCCCTCACTGACCCGGGCCGAGCTGGACCTGGCTTCGGAACTTCTCCCGGACGACGCAAACGACGCGCGAAGGTGGAGTGTTGCTGTCATGGAGCTGGGGGCCCTCGTGTGCCTGGCGCGCTCACCGCGATGCCCTTCCTGCCCCGTCCGCGATCTGTGCGCATGGCAGTGGGCGAGCCGCCCGGCATACCAGGGTCCGGTTCGCCCCAGCCAGTCCTGGCATGGCACGGACCGGCAGTGTCGGGGCGCGATCCTCGCGGTGCTGAGATCGAGCAAGGAACCCGTTACGGCGGGCGAGGTCGACGCCGCGTGGTCCGCCGACGACGCCCAGCGGGATCGGTGTCTCGACAGCCTTGTCACAGATGGTCTCGTGGAACCATTGGCCGGCGGGAGATACCGGCTGCCGGGGCGCTAGAAGGCGGTAGAGGGCGCTGGAACCTGACCACCGAGTACGGCACATCACTGCTGGGCGGTCGAGTCCTTCTCCCAGATTGAGCTCATCTCATCGAACGTGCGCGCCATGATGCCCAGCATTGCCGCGTGGGCATCGTCGCCGTTGCCACGCTGGATCGCACTGGCGACGTCGACATGCAGCTGGAGGGCTTCCTTGTGCGGATGCCGCGGCATGAGCCCGTACTGCGTCCGCCCGGTGAGCACCGCCTCGACGAGCGTGGTGAGCTTGGCGAACATCTCGTTGCCCGAGCTCGAGAGAACGAGGCGATGAAACTTGATGTCAAGTGTGAGAAAGGTTTCCGCATCGTCGGCCTGCCCTGCCGCCCACAGCTTGCCTGCCAGCCCCATCAGCTCGCTGGCTCCGGCCAATGGAGCTCGCAACGCCGCCAGCCGTGCAGCTTCGGGCTCGATGGCTTTTCTG
>DASRUA010000112.1:0-36669 GCA_035655615.1 Dermatophilaceae bacterium | reverse complement strand
CTCGGCGATCAGGGCCCGGAGCTGGATCGACCGGGCCACCGCGGCCGGGCTGCTCATCCTGGCAGCGGGCATGGTGCTGCTGTTCCTCTATCCGCTGCTGCGCGACTGGCCATATTTCAACCTGGTCACGCCGCTGGTGATCGCCCTGGGCGGATCCATCACGGCCTACGCCCTGGGTGCGTCCGGGTCTGCCGCGAAACTGGAGTCCGCATCCGACTCGAACCAGAGCCCCTCGGTGTTGCTTCGACCAGCGGTGAGCGTCTTCACCCTTGTCGCGGTGGCAGCCAGCATCTTCTGGGCCACCGCCACCGTGGCACAGTGGTCCGGACTGGGGCTGGCGCAGTACCGGGCCCTGCATCTGGACGAGCTTCCCAGCGTCATACTGGACACCAAGGAGCGCCTGTTCCTCACCTCGCCCGGGCTCGACGAGACGGTGCTGCCCCCGTCCACGGGACAGACCTTTCACTACCGATACCGACATCTCCGGCTCCTCATCCAGGGCGACGACCGGATGTTTCTCGTGCCAGACCGATGGTCGGCGAGCGACTCGACGCTGTTGGTGAGGCTCGACAACAACGTGCGGATGCAGTTCCAGTTCGCCAACCAGGCACCCTGATCCGGCCCGTTGTCCCTGAGTAATATGCGTCGTGGCGGCGCCGACCATTGCATCCCGCGGTCGCGGTGGGCTCAAATTGGGGAGATCAAGTGGACACGGACCGCTCGAAGACGTCAGTACCAGGCGAGGACCTCAGCCCTCTGTACGGACGTCCGTGGCTGGCGAGCTATGCGCCAGGGGTGGACGCCGAGGTCGAGGTTCCGGCCGAGTCCCTGACCGAGATGCTCTCGGCCAGCGCTCGGCGATTCGGCGACCGGGTCGCCCTCGACTTCTTCGGCGCCGAGACGACATACGTGGAGCTGGTTGATCAGGTGAGCCGGGCTGCCGAGGCGTTCCGCGCTGCGGGCGTGCGAGCGGGGGACAGGGTGGCACTGGTGCTGCCGAACTGCCCACAGCATGTGGTGGCCTTCTACGCCGCGCTGCGGCTGGGAGCCGTGGTCGTGGAGCACAACCCGCTGTATACGGCGACCGAGCTCCAGCATCAGCTGTCCGACTGCGGGGCAACGGTCGTCGTGTGCTGGGACAAGACCGCAGCTGTGATCGACGGGCTGCGTGGGCAGACCGCAGTACGGACCATCTTGGCAGTCGACCTCACGACTGCTCTGCCCAGACGTAAGCGTCTGGCGCTCCGGCTGCCGTTGGCCAGGGCGCGCTCGGCACGCGCGTCGATGACCGGTCCGGTGCCCGATGGGGTGCTCAGCTGGGAGCGGGTCTCGTCGTCGACGGGCCCGCTCGACCCGGCGCACCCGCAGCCACGCCCGCAGGACGTCGCTTTGTTGCAGTACACGGGCGGCACCACGGGGACGCCCAAGGGCGCAGTCCTGACCCATCGGAACCTTCGGGCGAACGCCGCGCAGGGGCGGGCCTGGATGCCCGGCCTGAAGGACGGTGAGGAGACCGTATACGCGGTGCTGCCCCTGTTCCACGCCTACGGGCTGACGCTCTGCCTGACCTACTCGATGAGCGTGGGCGCGACCCTGGTGCTGCTACCCCGCTTCGACCTCGACCAGATGATCGAGGCGATCCGACGCCGCCCTCCCACATTCCTGCCTGCGGTAGCTCCGATCTTCGAGCGGCTGGCTGAAGCCGCCAGGGAAGGCCGCGTCGACCTCACGACGATCCGTTACGCAATCTCCGGCGCCATGGCGCTGCCGCCCGCTGTGGTCGATACGTGGGAGTCGGTCAGCGGAGGGCTGCTCGTCGAGGGCTACGGGATGACCGAGACCTCGCCCATCTCCCTGGGCAACCCGGCCGCGGCAACCCGTCGGCCAGGGACGGTCGGTGTTCCGTTCCCCTCAACCCGGATTCGGATTGTCGACCAGGGCGACCCGTCGCGGGATCTCCCGATAGGGGAGCCCGGGGAACTACTGATCGGCGGCCCGCAGGTGTTCGCCGGGTACTGGAACTGCCCGAAGGAGACCGCGGCGGTGCTCCTGCCCGGCGGCTGGCTGCGAACTGGTGACATCGCGATCGCGGACGGGGACGGCTTCATCAGCATTGTCGACCGGATCAAGGAGCTGATCATCACCGGCGGTTTCAACGTCTATCCCTCGGAGGTCGAGGACGTCCTTCGGGACCTCCCTGAGATCGAGGACCTCGCCGTCGTCGGCATCCCGGCAGCCGGCGACACGGGCGAGGATGTCGTTGTGGCCGTTGTGCCGGTGGCCGGCGTCACTGTCGACCCTGATCGAGTACGTGCCTACGCACGCGAGCGGCTGGCGGGCTACAAGGTGCCACGTCGGGTCGTGATCATGGATGACCTGCCGCATTCCCAGATTGGCAAGACCATCCGGCGCGGCGTGCGCGACCGGGTCGAGGCGATGGAAACGTTCGACGCCGGCTGACTGTCCGGATCAGGGCAGCTTGACCTTGACCCCGGCTGAGGTTGTGGAGTCATGAAGCTCGATGCCGGTGATCGCGGTTCCGGGAGCCACGTCAAACAGCAGGGGGGTTTCGGCCCGTATCTTCGTTGCCAGGGAACGGGCTGACTCAGGTTCACCGTGGACGACATAGACGGTTTCGGGGGCCGCGGGCAGCGCCTGCAACCAGGAGAGCAGCTCGGTGGCATCGGCGTGGACGGAGAATACATGGTCGAAGACCACCTCTGCGCGAACCGGGACGTAGCGGCCGAACATCTTGAGCACCGTTGCGCCTTCAGCCAGCGCGCGCCCTCTCGTGCCGAGGGCTTGATAGCCGGTCAGGATCACGGTGTGTCGGGGGTCCGGCAGGAGATGCATCAGGTGATGCACCACCCGACCGCCCGTGGCCATGCCAGACGCGGAGATGATGATCGAAGGCGTGCGCGGCTCGTTCAGCCGCATCGACTCCTCTGCGCTGTGCGCTGTGTGCAGGTCTGGGAGATCCACCAGGCGGGCGGGGAGGCCAGGGCGCAGGTCCTTGCCCACAGAATGGCTGCGATACACGTCAAGCGCGGCCAAGGCCATCGGGCTGTCCACGTACACCGGTATCGCGGGTATCTCGCCGGCCGCGGCGAGCTGGCTGAGGGCGTGTAACACCAGCTCGGTGCGGTCCACGGCAAAAGCGGGTATGAGGACCGAACCGCCTCGCTCGACGGTACGACAGATGGCCGCGGCCAGGATCTCGTGGGAGAAAGCGCCGTCGGCTGGGTGGGCGCGGTCGCCGTAGGTCGACTCGATGACGACTGTGCGGGCGGCGGCGCCTCCCGGGCAAGCAGCAGCGGGTGACGAGTTCGACCGAGGTCACCGGAGAACAGGACCGTGCCGCCGCCGATCGTGACCAGTGCGCACGCCGAGCCCAGGATGTGACCTGCCCGGCTGAAGGACAGATGTGCACCCGATTGAAGGGCGCAGTGCTGGTGGTAGTCCAGCGGCTTGAATGAGGTAATCGCCTTCTCGGCGTCGGCGGCGTTATACAACGGGCGTGGCGGGTCGTGCCGGGAGAACCCCCAGAGGCGGGCGTTCTCCGCGTCCTCTTCCTGCAGGTAGGCGCTGTCGCGCAGCACGATGGCTGCCAGGGCTGCGGTGCCTGGCGTACACCAGGTTGGCCCGATGAAGCCCTCACGCACCAGGGCGGGCAGGTGGCCGCAGTGGTCCAGGTGCGCATGGGTCAGCACGACATCGGAGATCGCGCCCGCGCTCACCGGCAGCGCCTGCCAGTTCAGACGTCGCCAGGTGCGTTCACCTTGGTAGAGCCCGCAGTCCACCAGACTTCTGCGCCCATCCTGCTCGAGCAGGAACTTGCTGCCGGTGACGGTGCCTGCGGCACCAAGAAAGGTCAGTGTGGCAACCATGGCCTGGTCCTGTGTTCTCCTTGTCGGTGGCTGTGAGTAGCGTCGGCTGCAGCAGTGCCAGCCGTGGGCAGTGCCAGCCCTGGTAGTGCCCACGGCTGGCCATCCGAAGCCAGCGCGCACAGGGAACTTGGTCCTGCCCTGTTGAGCCGAAGGCAATGTTGCAAAGGTCAATGTTGTTAAGGGACTTTCGACTCTGCCGTTTCTGTCCGACAGGCGCGACGATCGGTTTCATGCAGACATCCACCACGCCCGACCCGGCGGGCACACAGCCGCCAGATTTCGCGCCCGATGTGGTGGCTGGTCTGGTCAACGATGGCATGGCGACCCTGGTCGCAGGTGCGGCCGTGCGCGAAGCCGTGCACCGTGGATCCCGTGTGCGCTTCGTTCAGGTGCTGCCCGTAGGCCTGAGCGCCGAGGACCGTACCGAGATGGACGTGGCGATGTTCGGGGTAGCCCTGCGCGCTCTGCACCGGCAGCGGCGCGTCCCGTGCACCTTCGAGACCGTGGAGGGTGACGCGGCGCAGACGCTGGTTGAGCGCAGTCGCGGCGCGGCAGTGCTGGTGGTTGGTCGCGATGCGCCCGACACCGTCAACTCGGTGGGCAAATACTGTCAGGAGCACGCCCGGTGCGATGTTCTGACCGTCGCCGGCCCTGACTTCTCGCTACAGCCCGCAGGCGGCGTTGAGGTGACAGCGCCGGACAAGTCCTAGTTGGCCCGATTCGCCCTAGAATCGACTAGGTGGAGCCCGATCTCAACAGTGAAGAAGCGGCATCTCCCTGGCCGGTCGCTTCCACGCTCGACCCGGTCACACTGCTCAATGAGCTACGCAGCCGTGAGCAGGCGTCGAACCGGTCCCAGCAGCGTCTCACTGCGCTTCTTGACGCCGTGATGGCGGTCACCGCAGACCTCGAGCTGGCCGACGTCCTGACCCGGATAGTGCACTCTGCCTGTGACCTCGTCGACGCGAAGTACGGCGCGCTGGGCGTTCTTGGCCCCGACGGTGAGCACCTGGTCGAGTTCGTGACCCAGGGGATCACCCAGGCGGAACGTAAGGCGATCGGGGACCCACCTCGTGGGCACGGCGTGCTCGGGCTGCTGATCCGGGAAGGGCGGTCCCGGCGGCTGCCTGACATCGCGGACCACCCGGACTCGTATGGTTTTCCGCCCGGCCACCCAACGATGCATAGCTTCCTGGGCACTCCGATCCGCATCCGGGACGAGGTCTTCGGCAACCTCTATCTGACCGAGAAGCAGGGAGCTGCAGAGTTCAGCCCGGACGACGAGTCGATCTTGGTGGCCCTCGCGGCTGCTGCCGGCATCGCCATCGACAATGCCCGCCAGTACGAGAGGAGTCGGCAACAGCGGCGGTGGCTCGCCACCACCGGGGCGGTGACCCAGCTGTTCCTTGAGGGCAGGGACGAGAGATCAGCCATGCACTTCCTGGCTCAGCGCACCTGGAAGCTGTCCCAGGCCCAGCTGACGATGGTTGCCCTGTACGACGACGACGGAGACCTCGTGGTCCGGGCTGTCCATGCGGCGGAGTCCAACGAAGGCGCCGGACGGCCCGATGCTGCGCTTGGACTAGTTCTGCACAAACGTCACTGGCGGGAGCTTGTGGCGGCGCGCGAGCCGGTTCTCCTGCTCACCAGGCCTGGTGACCCGGAGGTGGACGGTCTGACCAACGATGTGCGGGAGCTGGGGACCTCAGACCCCTACGGCCCGACGGCGCTCCTGCCCATCACCGTGGGCGACGACGAGATTGGCGTGCTCGCCGTCGCCTGGGCCGCTGCTGACGAGCCGTTCGTCGGTGATGTCGTTCCGCCTCTGGCTGCGCTTGCTCAGCAGATGGGGCTGGCCCTGGTGGCGGCTCGCGGCCAACAGGATCGTTCACGTGTTGCCCTCCTGGAGGACCGCGACAGGATCGCTCGCGACATGCACGACCACGTGATCCAGCGACTCTTCGCGACAGGCCTCTCGCTGCAGTCGACGTCGCGGCTGGCAGAGCATCCGACCGTGCGTACGAGGCTCGACGAGGCCGTGGACAATCTGGATGCGGCCATCAAGGACATCCGGCAGACCATCTTTGAGCTTCATCGGGCCAAGCCCACCCCAGAGCTACGCGAGGAGATCGCGGAGCTGGTGCGGGCGTCCACGCAGACCCTCGGTTTCGTGCCTGATCTCACGATCGAGGGACGTCTCGAGCTGCTGACCGCCGAGCTCGAAGCCGATCTGGTGGCCGTTGTCCGAGAGGGTTTGGCCAATGTGGTCAGACACGCCAAGGCGTCCAGTGCCAGCGTTCGTATCATTGTCGACGACACCATCCAGATTGAGGTTGCCGACGACGGCGTCGGGGTCTCGCCGGTCGCCGTGCAGAGCGGGTTGGCCAACCTTCGAGAGCGCGCTGAGTCCCACGGTGGTTCGCTCAGCTTGCGGGCGAGGACGCCGCGGGGGACGGTCCTGGCGTGGGAGGCACTGCCCGACCGTGACCAACCGTGAGACGTTTCTCACTGTTACTGTCTTGCTCGCGGCAAGGCATGCTTGTCGTAGCCAGTTATTGCGTTCAATCGTTGCGTTCAAAGGGTGGTCGACATGCTTGTTCGCGAGATCATGACCAGTCCGGCATACAGCGTGCATGAGGACGCGTCGCTGGAAGAAGCGCTGAAGCTGATGGCGACGGCGAGGGTGACCGGCCTTCCTGTCGTTGATGGCGCCGGGCGCGTGGTCGGCATCATCAGTGAGGCTGATCTGCTCAAGGCAGATCTGGAGCCGGACCCCAGGGCACATGTGCGCCCGGCCCGGCAACCGGCCGAGTCACGGCTGACGACGGTGCGTCAGGTGATGACGGTGCACCCACACACGGTGTGGGAGGACAGCGACGTGGCCGAGCTGGCCCACACTTTTGCGACCACATCTTGGAAGAGTGTGCCGGTGGTCCGCGGCGACGTGCTCCTCGGAGTCGTCAGCCGCAGTGACGTGATCCGGGCGATGGCTCGATCTGACCAGGACATTGTTGCCGAGATATCTCGCACATTTGCGGAGACCGGTCTGCAGGCCTGGTACGCGGAGGTCGCAGACGGGGTGGTTCACGTTACGGGGACTGGATCGGACCGTGAGCGCGGAGCAGCTGTCTCCATCGCCCAGTCGGTGAAGGGCGTCCGCCATGTGACCTCCCAGGAGTCAGACGGCTGACCCGATCAGAAGGCCTGCGGGCGTAGGACGCGGGCACAGGCGTACCCCGTTAGTGCACTCAGCAGGGCAAGGCCCCAGATAGCGGCGGGAAGCTGCTCGGTGCTCAGTATGGAACGCAGTGGCGCGATCGTCACCGACCCGACAAGCAGCAGGGTCGCCCCGACCATGGCGAGCGGCATCGGTTCAGACAAGCGGTCAACGGCGCGCATCCGTGTGCGCGCGCGGACCCCCCAGGCGACCCCCAGCTGTCCGGCTCCGAGGGTCAGCAGGGCAGCAGAGGATGCGAGCCGACTCCCGGCCACCAGGCTCACGCTGAGGCTGGCGGCGGCAAGCACGGCGGCAACTACTGTGATGCGCCACCAGAGTCCACCGCCCAGGACACCCTCCAGCGGATCCCGGGGTGGGCGTGTCATCGTGCCGATCTCCACGGGCTCCGTGCCCAGCGCGGCGCCGGCGAAGGAGTGGGTCAGCAGGTTCAGCCAGAGAATCTGTGCCGGCAACAGTGGCAATGGGGTGCCCAGGAGCGGGCCGGCCAGCATGAGCAGGATCTCTGAAGCCCCACCGGAGAGCGCATACAAGAGATAACGTCGGATGTTGGCGTAGACGCGACGACCTTCTTCAACGGCTGCGATGACGGTGGCCAGGTCGTCATTGCCGATGATGAGGTCGGCGGACTGTCGTGCGACTTCCGTCCCGCGTTCACCCATCGCGACGCCGATGTCAGCCCGGCGCAGCGCCGGCCCATCGTTGACCCCGTCCCCGGTCATCGCGACGACATGGCCCGCTTGTTGCCAGCCTTGGATCAGGACCAGCTTGTCGGCGGGCGTTGCCCGTGCCACGACATGCTGCGGGTCCGCGGTAATCCCGACCAGTGCCGCGACATTGGCCGCTGTGGCCGGATGGTCCCCGGTCACCAGCGCCACGTCGATCCCCGCTTCGCGGCAGGCCGCGATCGTCTCGGCAGAGGCCGGACGAAGGGGGTCCTGCAGCTGGACGAGACCGACGAGGCTCAGCCCGGACTCGGACAGCGTGACCTCCCGCGACTGCGTGGCCTCCTCGTCCGTCCCGCTTCGGCGTGCCACGGCGATCACCCGGGCTCCCGTTGCGGCCATGGAACGACAGAGCTGCAGGGCGTTGTCGATGACGGCAGGTCCGTCGAGCAGCACACCGGCATCCAGCAACGACTCCGGTGCGCCCTTGCAGATCGCCAACACTCCTGAGTCGGCATGTCGGTGAACAGTCAGCATGCGCTTGCGTGCGCTGTCGAACGGCAGCTCGCCGGTGCGCGGGAAGGACGCCCTCAGCTGGTCGACGACGACTCCGCGACTCACCGCCGCTCGCAGAAGGGCTGTCTCGGTCGGGTCGCCCAGCGACGTGTCCGAGATTGTGTCGAGGGTCGCGTCATTGCACAGCACCAGCGCGCGCAGGAGCGACTCCTCGTCTCCGTCCGGTGGCCACCATGTGCCGGTGACCACCATCCGGGCCTGGGTCAGGGTCCCCGTCTTGTCCGTTGCCAGCAGGGTGACCGACCCGAGCGTCTCGACGGCGGCCAGGTTGCGCACGATGGCGTGGCGCGCGGCCATGCGGCGGGCGGCCAGAGCGAGGCTGATGGTGACCACAACGGGCAGGGACTCCGGCACCGCCGCGACGGCGAGGCTGACGGCGGTCAGCAGCATCAGCTCGAAGCTTTCTCCGTTGAGCAGGCCAATTCCCATTACCAGCGCGCACAGACCCACTGCACCGGTCGCCAGATATCGGGACAGCTGGGTCATCCGGTGTTGTAGCGGGGTGGCTCGGTCCTCCGGGTGCAGCATGCCCGCGATCTCGCCCAGCGCGCTGCGGGACCCGGTTGCGGTGACGCGGGCCAGACCCCGGCCGTGGACGACGATGGTCCCGGAGTAGAGCAGGCCGTCAACATCAGCAGCAGCGGTCCGTTCATCCACCGCCGGCTGATCGGCTCGCTGATCTGCTCCTTGGGCCGTCGATACTCCCGGACCTGGGTCGCCGATGATCGACTTGTCCACAGGCAGGGACTCGCCGGTCAACGCAGACTCGTCCACCTGAAGCGATGCGCCACCGACGAGCATGGCGTCCGCGGGCACGAGGTCGCCCTCGGCCAGGACGATCAGGTCCCCGGGTACGAGATCGGCAACTGGTCGGCTGACCTCTCGATCGTCGCGAAGCACGCGGACCACCGGGGCCACGAGTCTGGCCAACGCCGACACCGCATGGTCGGCAGCGATCTCCTGGCGTACGGCCAGCGTGGTGTTCACCACGATGACCAGGGCGATCACGATGGTGTCGGCCACGTCCCTGGTCAGCGTGGTCAGGACGACTGCACCGAGCAGGACGAGCACGAGCGGATCGCGCACGGCCCCCAGGATCCTTTGCCACAGC
Source organism: Dermatophilaceae bacterium (assembly GCA_035655615.1). Lineage (GTDB taxonomy): Bacteria > Actinomycetota > Actinomycetes > Actinomycetales > Dermatophilaceae > UBA4719. Next base: position 27,195 of record DASRUA010000112.1, on the reverse strand, counting down.
GGTATCGTCCGTGTTTGCGGGAGGGTGTTCGGGCCGACCTGCTGAAGGCGTTGCGAAGCCTGGGCTGAGGTCAGCGGTCGCGGTGCCGGCGCGCTCACGTTTGACCTCCCGGGTGGTGGTGTCTCCTGGCCCCTGTCATCATTCTCGCTGGGCGCCCCACTGGAAAGGGTGGAATGAACCTCAACCGGTTTTGATGGACCATGATGGTGTGATCCGGCACGGGAAGGCGATCCGGCACGGGAAGGCGACTAGATGACGATCCGCATATTTCTCCTGGATGATCATGAGATCGTGCGACGCGGGCTGCGCGAGCTTCTCGAGACCGTTGAGGACTTCGAAGTGGTGGGTGAGTCCGGCTCGGCTGTCGAGGCCGCCCGCCGGATGCCCGCGTTACGCCCCAACGTGGCGATCTTCGACGCCCGTCTGCCTGACGGCTCGGGCATCGACGTCTGTCGGGAGGTGCGGGCGGTGGATCCTGAGATCGCAGGGTTGATCCTCACCTCGTTTGATGATGAACAAGCCCTCGCAACAGCCGTTCTGGCCGGGGCGGCCGGGTATCTGCTGAAGGACATCAAAGGAAATGGGCTGATCGAGGCGATCCGCAAGGCGGCCGCCGGGGAGCAGCTGATCGATCCCGCAACAGTCGACCGGGTACGGCGCGGGTGGACCAGCAACGCGGGGGCGGACCCGCGGCTGCGGCTGCTGTCTCCGCAGGAGCGACGAATCCTCGATCACGTCGCGGAAGGCCTCACGAACCGCCAGATCGGTGAGGTCATGTCCCTGGCCGAGAAGACCGTCAAGAACTACATCACCGCGGTGCTGGGCAAGCTGGGCATGGAGCGGCGCACCCAGGCCGCCGTCTTCGCCGTGACACATCAAACCCAACCGGGGCGTCGACCGCCGGAATGAGGGACGAGCCGATAACCCGGCAGGGACGACCATCGGGCACAATAGGCGTCGTGCAAACGATAAGTCTCGACCAGCTCCAACGTCGTCTTGCTGCCATCGATGGCGTTCCGCGAGTGGTGGTGGGTGGCAACGCGACGACCCCGTGGTTGGTCCTTGAGGCTATCGACCGCTCGATCGAGCGATATCGCCTCTATCAGCTCAACTCACCGGTGGGGATTCCCGTTCGCTCGGGGGTCACTGCCGAGACCAGTTTTGTCGGTCCGGGGATGCGTCACCACCCAGCTCTGTCGTATGTCCCCAGCAGGCTGTCCATGGTGCCGGTCCTCTTTCAGCGAACCTTGCCTCCCGATGTGGTGCTGTTGCACTGCGCTCCAGCGCGAGATGGCCTGCTGAGTATGGGTATTGAGGTCAACATACTTCCGGCGGCCGTCGATGCCTGCCGCGCTCGTGGGGGCTTGGTGATCGCGGTGATCAACTCTCGCATGCCGTACACGTTCGGGGACTCACAGATCTCCATCGACGCCGTGGACCTCGCGGTGGAGATGGACTTCGAGCTCGACGACGTGCAGGAGCGCACGCCTGACGACGAAAGTATCGTTATCGCGGAACGCCTTGCCGCCATGATTGACGACGGGTCAACGCTCCAGATGGGGATCGGGGCGGTGCCCGACTCCACGTTGAGGGCCCTGGCGTCCCGCCGCGGGCTGCGGATCTGGACCGAGTTGTTCTCCGACGGCGTCCTGGACCTCGACGCTGCACATGCGCTCGACGAGGATCACGTCCTCACCGCGTCCTTCTGCTTCGGTTCGCGCCGGCTCTACGACTGGGTGGACGGCAACCCGCGCGTGCAGATGCTGCGCACGGAGAAGACCAACAGCCCGGCTTTGATTGCCGCCAACCGTCAGATGACCAGCGTCAACTCCGCTCTAGAGGTGGACCTGTTCGGGCAGGCTAATGCCTCGCGGATCAATGCCAGGATCTATTCCGGGTATGGCGGACAGACTGACTTCATCGTCGGGGCACTGCATTCCCCCGGCGGTCAGGCGTTCATCGCCCTGCGCAGCTGGCACCCGCGCGCCGACTGTTCAGCAGTGGTGCCACTGCTGGACGAGCCGGTGACCTCATTCCAGCAGACTGCCGTGGTGACCGAGCAGGGTGTTGCCAAGCTGCTGGGTTACGACGAGAAGACGCAGGCACGTCACCTGATCGAGTACGCCGCGCATCCCAGCATGCGGTCGGAGCTCTGGGAAGAGGCGAAGGAGCTGGGCCTGGCCTGATTCAGGAAACTCCCAAGATCTTCGGCGATTCTTCAGCACATGAGTACCTCACCGGCTGTGCGGCCGGCGGGTTCGAGGGGGACAGCGTTCGGCGTGCCCCCTGCCTTGGCCGGCCGCCGTGCCTCGGTCCTGCGGCTGCGCACGCCACCCTGGTGGCGCGATGCCTGTTGGATCGTGGCCTGGTGCACGATCCTGGTGGTCGTGGCTCTCTGGGTCTGGGGCGGGGGAGTTCGGGACCTCGCACAACCGGGCACCGGCTTGACCAGCATCGGCCGGTTGACCGGTCTGGTGGGATCGGACCTCTTGCTGATTCAGGTGCTGCTCATGGCCCGGATCCCGTTCGTGGAGCGGGCCTACGGTCAGGATGAGCTGGCCCGGCGCCATCGCTGGGTGGGCTTCTCTTCGTTCACCCTCCTACTGGTGCACATCGTCGCGATCACCCTGGGCTATGCGGCCACCACGCCCCAGAGTCTGTGGGCCACGACCGTCGACTTCGTCGTCAACTACCCCGGGATGCTCCTGGCCGTGGCAGGCACTGTTGCACTGGTCGGGGTCACCCTCACCTCGGTCACGGCCGCCCGGGCCAGGCTGCGTTATGAGCCCTGGCACCTGCTTCATCTATATGCCTACCTCGGTCTGGGCCTGGCGCTGCCGCACCAGCTCTGGACCGGCAAGGAGTTCCTGACCTCAACTGTCGCCACGGTGTTCTGGTGGACCCTGTGGGCGGCGGCCGCCGGCAGCGTGCTCATCTGGCGGGTCGGTCAGCCGTTGTGGCGCAGTCTCCGTCATCGGCTGGTGGTGGAGGAGGTGCGCACCGACAGCGACCAGGTCACCACTGTCGTCATGGGAGGGCGGATGCTGAACGGGTTGCCGGTACGGGCTGGTCAGTACTTCCACTGGCGTTTCCTGGGCGTGCACGGCTTCACCCGGGCTCATCCTTACTCGCTTTCCGCGGCACCGGACGGCCGGACGCTGCGGATCACCGTCGCCCACCTGGGGGATGGATCGGCGGCGGTGGCGAGCCTTCGCCCGGGAACGAGGGTGTTCTTCGAAGGCCCCTACGGCCGGCTTCACGAAGGCGTGCGGACCCGTCGAAAGGTTCTCTTGATGGCCTCCGGCATCGGCATCACGCCGATGAGGGCGCTCCTGGAAGATCTGGACCAGCGGCCGGGCGACGTCACCTTGGTCTACCGGGTCCGTTCTGAACGGGAACGCATCCTGGCGGACGAGCTGATCACACTGGCGGGGCTGCGTCAGGCACGATTCTTCGTCGTGACCGGCCACAGGGTCTCAGATCGACCCAGCTGGCTATCCCAGGATGCTGCACACCTCGGTGACGTCGAGGCCCTGCGCCAGCTCGTCCCGGATGTCGCCAGCCACGATGTGTTCATGTGCGGCAGCCCTGGCTGGGTGAACGCTGCGGAGCAGGCTGCCATCGGCGCAGGCGTCCCGCGCGAACATGTCCACATCGAACGTTTCGCCTACTGACCGCTCACGCGACGACATACGAGACAGAAGGGAGACCCATGCGACGCATCGTGTTCGCGCTGTTGTCCACGATCACGGCCGTGGTGCTGCTCTTCAGCTACCACACGAGCACCAACAGCGGCACGGTCGCGGGCAGCCCGGTAGTGCGACAACGTGTGTCTTCTGGCTCAGGAGCGGCCAATTACACCGGCGATGTCGCGGACACCCGGTGGGGACCCGTCCAGGTCCAGATCACCGTGCAGGGCGGCAGGATCACCGCTTCACAGGCGGTTCAGTACCCTCAGGACAACCGTCGCGACGCGCAGATCAACGGTTACGCACTGCCCATCCTGAATCAGGAGGTCGTGCAGCGGCAGTCTGCCTCGATCGACACCGTCTCCGGCGCCACGGTAACCAGCGACGGCTATCTGCAGTCGTTGCAGTCGGCGATCGACCGGGCACACCTGTGAGTCGCCGTGCGTGGGTCAGGCAGATCATGGGTATGCCGATCAGCATCCACGTTCGGAGCGCGGACGTCGACTCACCGACGGTGGCCCGAGGTGTTGAAGAGGCGTTTGACCTTGTGCGCGAAGCAGATCGGCTGTTCAGCACCTACCAGCACGACAGTGAGGTCAGCCGGATCCGCAGGAGTGAGCTCGACCCGGCGCAGGCCGATCCGTTGGTCCGGCAGGTCATCGCGCTGTGCCACCAGGCAGGCGAGCTGACCGAGGGTGCGTTCACCGACCGGCTTCCGGGTGATGACGGTGTGTTGCGTTTCGATCCGACCGGCTTGGTGAAGGGCTGGGCCGCCGATCGCGCCGCGAGCCGGTTGGCCGATCTTCCGGGGGCGAGCTACTGCCTCAATGCAGGCGGCGACGTCGTGGTGGGAGGCACGGACGGTCGGGCCAGCGGCGGACCTGGAGCGGTATGGCGGATCGGTATCGAGGACCCGCGCGATCGCTCTCGCATCGCCGAGGTCGTGGAGCTTCACCATGGTGGAGTGGCGACATCCGGCACTGCTGCCCGCGGGGCGCATCTCTACGATTCGGCGACCGGGACCTTCGTTGACCGGACAGAGTCGGTCACCGTGCTCGGACCCAGTCTGATGTGGGCAGATGTTTGGGCCACCGCGCTGTTCGTCGGACCGGCTTCGCTGGCCGGTTTGTTCTCAGAGGTCGCTGACGGTTACCGCGTGATCAACCTGTGAGAGTGGTCGGGGATGGTTTCTGGGTCGAGTACAGTGGAAGCACAACGAAGGGCCTACCTCTCGCCAGGTAGGCCCTTCGTTGTATTTGTTGGGTCCGTATTTGTTGGGTCCCCGTTGTTCCCTCCTGATTTGGTGCAGATGCGTCGATGCGCGCAGGCGCGCGGGTGACGCGGGTTCGGGGATCTGCCCGGAAGCTCAGTGGGTGAGGATCTTGCTCAGGAAGTCCTTGGCCCGGGTGGACTTCGGGTTCCTGAAGAACTCCTTCGGGGTGTTCTCCTCGACGATCTGGCCCTCCGACATGAAGACCACGCGGTTGGCGGCCCGGCGTGCAAAGCCCATCTCGTGGGTCACCACGACCATCGTCATACCGTCCCTTGCCAGACCGGTCATGACGTCGAGGACCTCGTTGATCATCTCGGGGTCCAACGCCGAGGTCGGCTCGTCGAAAAGCATGACCTTTGGGTCCATTGCCAATGCTCGCGCGATGGCGACACGTTGCTGCTGACCACCGGACAGCTGCGCGGGGTACTTGTCGGCCTGCTCCGTGATGCCGACCCGCTCTAGCAGCAGGGTGGCCCGCTCGTTGGCTTTGTCCTTGTCAAGGCCGCGAACCTTGATCGGACCCAGAGTGACGTTCTCACGAATCGTCTTGTGCGCGAACAGGTTGAACGACTGGAAGACCATGCCGACGTCAGCGCGGAGCCTGGCCAGCTCCCTGACTTCGTCAGGCAGTGGCACGCCGTCGATTTCGATCGTCCCGGACTCGAATGTCTCGAGCCGGTTGATCGTGCGACAGAGGGTGGACTTGCCCGAGCCGGAGGGGCCGATGATGACGACGACCTCGCCCTCGCCAATCGTGAGGTCGATGTCCTTGAGGACGTGCAGCTCGCCGAAATGCTTGTTGACCTTGTCCAATACCACCAAGGGCCGATGCGTCGCCGCGGGCGAGTCAGCAGCGTCCTCGACTCTTGGTGTACCTGCCATGTCGTCAAACCCTATGCGGGGTGGCGCGCAGGCTCGAACCTCGGCTGTGGCAGGTCACGATTCAGCCGTGAACGCCTGGATTACCGAGATTGCAGGCCTTGCAGACCTCCCGGAGTCGCAGGCCGGGCCCTTCCGGTAGTCAACGGTAGCCTCGTTCGCTAGCCTCTGCTACAGCGACGGCGAAGGGAGTGACCATGGTCTCGACGGTATTGGTGACGGGAGCAGCCGAACCGGTGGCTGCGGTGTCTGAAGCCCTCAGGCAAGCGGGTGCCCAGGCGATCCCGGTCGATGATCTCAGGAAGCTGGAGGCGGCACTTGCGGGGATTCCGCCCGGCTCGCTGGATGGATACGTGCAGCTGCCGGTTCACGTTGCGGCGCGGGGCGGCACGGTCGTCGAACGCGTGCGCAACTTCCTGGAGGATGGGCTGCTCGCCCGCTTCGCGGCATCCTCGACTCTCCTGCCGGCGATGTCCGACGAGGGTCGAGTCGTCCTCGTCGGGGGAAACACTCTCGTCGAGGCGTCGGCGCCCGATGACCAGAGTGCGAGATCGGCGTTGCTCGGCGTCCTCGCCCATGCCATCCAGGCTGACAAGTCAACGACCGGGATCGCGGTCCGGGTGCTGCCGCACGACCAGCTGGCCGAGCACATCGCGGCGGTGGCCCTGGGCGCCGAGCCGACCCGAGAGCACACGCTGGCTAAGCTGCTGGACCGTGAGCCGCCGATGAGCTTCGATGACTGGCGCATCGAAGTGATGGGGCTGGTCAACGGCGAGTTCTGAACCCGCCCGTTCAGCTCAGCTTCTCGAACGTCAGGCCTTTGGCGCGTAATGCCTTGATGATGGTCGGCAGCGCATACCGTGTCTGGGTGTTCTTCAGGTGCATCAGGACTGTGCTGCCCGCACGGGCGGGGGTGTCAATCGGTCACCGTGGACAACCTTGTTGACGATCGCCGGCGCGGATGTGCCGGCTCAGTCGCGGGTGTCCGTGCCCCACTGGCACAGTCGGTAGCCCTGTCGTAGCGCGAGGTAGTACAGCCGGGTCGTGTACACGCCATCGCCGTATGGTGGCCGGAGCAGCTTCGGGGACGTGTTCGCCTGCTGCCCGTACGCGATCTCCCAGGACACAGCGGCATCACTGATCTGGTCCAGGCTTCGGTGTGTGTTCGTGTGGTTCTCCAGGTAGTGCGCGGCAGCCCTGATCTGCCTGACCATGGAGGGGTTCGCTCTGGCCCAGGACCCCACGAGGAAGAAACGTCCGCGCACGTTGTTCGCCCTGAGTGTGTTCAGGATCGAGCTCAGGTTCGCCTGGCTGGTGTACCCGTCATCGAAGGTGAGCCACACGTTCTGCGATGTGTTGTAGCACTTCTTGATCGACGCCCGGACACTGGCGCTGACCACCGCGCCACCGGTGGCGCGATAGGACGGGGACGTCACCGAGACGACCGGGGCTGCGGTAGCCAGCGCCGGCATCGGCACGAGCGTCGACAGAACCCCGACGGCGAATATGGCGACCGCCACACGTCCTCTTTCAAGCATGTTGGCGTCCGCTCCGCTAGCCCGAGCAGCGCGTCAGGTTCGCCGCTGCATCGCTGACAGCGCTGGTGCCACCGAGCACGACAATCTTGGTGGCGCCAAGACGGGTCAGCTCCGCGAGGGTCGAGGCCGGTACGCAGTCTCTCGATGTGAGGAGCAACGGTGCGCCGGCCCGGGCCGCCACGGGGGCGCCGGCGAGAGCATCGGGGTAGCCCGCCCCGGACGCGAGATACGCGGTGGTGGCACCCTGCGGGTAGGTATTCGACGAGATCGCCGCAGCCGTCGCGTACCGGTCGGCGCCTGACCACCGCTGCACCGTGGCGCCGGGCACGATGGCCTTGACCTGTGCGATGACCGCGGCATCGATGACGGCCTCACCGCCGAGGATGACCACCTCGGTCGGCCTCCCGGAAGTGAGTGCTGAGGCGGTCGCGTTCGGCAGCGCGGAGCGGTCGGTGAGCATGAGCGCACCGCCCAGTCGCCCTGCGGCGGCCGAGCCGCCCAGCGCGTCGGGGAACGAGGCACCTGTCGCGATGAAGACGGTGTTGCCAAGGCCGTTGGTGATCCCGGCAAGCTTCGCGGCGGTCTCATACCGGTCCTGACCGGCCCACCTGTATACGGTGCCCGTGCCGAAGCTCTTGAGCTGGGTCTCGACGAGGCTGCTCACAGCCGCGGCTCCGCCGGCGATATTGACAAGGCGGGGGGTGAGCGTGGCGAGCTCGTTGCTGATGGCGGCGGGAAGGGTTCCGTCCTGCGGCACAAGAAGGAGTGGACCGTCTTGTGCGGCGGCAACCGGCCCGGCGGCGAGGGCGTCAGGAAAGTTGATGCCTGATGCGACCGTGACAGCGAACTGTGCTCCCGGGGACTGCGTTTGGAAGGCGTACTGCGAAATGGCGACGGCAGTGCTGTAGCGGTCAGCGCCGGCGAGGCGCGTGTAGTTCGACTTTGCCTGCGGTTGGCCGAATGCGGCGGTGCCGTTCGGCGTGCCGAGCCCGGTCGGGCCGTCCCAGCCGGTTCCTGCGCTGCACAGAATCGTCGAACAGGCGCCATTGGTGCCCGAGGTCACGTCGTACAGGCTCGAGGTTTGCGAGTAGGGGTAGGCGTTCGGGTGGTCCGAGGCACCGGGGGTGCCGGCGAGGGCGTACACCGAGGCGATGATCGGCGCGGCCGCACTCGTCCCGCCGTACACGTGCCAGCCCGAGTTGAAGCCCGCCACGCCGGTTTGCGGGTCAGCGACCGCGGACACGTCGGCCATCGCGCGCGTGGCGCAACCGGTGTTGATGGAGAAGGCTGCAGCGAGAGCCGTGTTGTAGGTGGAGCATCCGGAGCCGCCGCCCGACCACACTGTCTCGGTCCAGCCGCGGGTGTTGGCGGCCGTCCTCAGACTGGTGCCGCCGACTGCCGTGACGTGGGACGACGACGCGGGGTAGGACCCTCCCACGTACCCGCCGTCACCGGTGGACGCGGTCACCGCGATACCGGGTTGGTTGTAGTACGAGCCGAAATTACTGTCGGCAGCGTCGAAGCCGGCAGGGGTGCCGTAGCTGTTGGAGATGGCCACCACCCCCGCGGTGTGGGCCGCGGTGCTGACCGCGGTGCCCAGGTCCGCGATCGAGGTGCCGTTGGCTTCGACCAGCAGGATGTGGCAGTTCGGACAGGTCGCTGAGACCATGTCGAGGTCCAGCGAGATCTCAACCGCCCAACCGGCGTTGTCGGGCGGCAGGTTGGTGGCCGAGCCGGACTGGTTGACCTTCCTGAAGCAGCCGTTGCCCGTGGTGCAGGGGGGAAGACTGTACTGGGCGCGGTAGATGGCCAGGTCCGACTCCGCATTCGGGTTGTTGTACGCATCGACGATGGCGACAGTCCGCCCGCTGCCTTTCGTCTGGTCCAGCTTGTAGGCCGCGGCCAGGGCCGACGGTCCGTACCCGGACGGAGTCGCGTTAGGCGAAACGGCGTTCTCGCTCAGGTCGGCGGGCTGGACCGTGTCCGTCTGCTGGATGGCGAAACACGTCACATGCCCGGGCGTTGTGACCGTGCTGCACAGTCGGGCCGTCTTGTGGTGCACGACCGCAGGGGCTACGGGGCTGGCCACCGCGGAAGCCGACGGACCCAGCAGGGCGATCACGCCGGCGACGGCCACCCTTCGATAAGTGAGTCTCACTGCGATTCGACTCCCTGCCCGTTCAGTGACTACATGACCCGCTCACCAGCGTGTCGCACATCCCGGGCGTCAACATCGGCCGAACACCCCGGACGGCCCAGCCGTTCGGTGATTCCTGAGTCGCCGATTCTTCTCATGGCAGGGGTCGGGTGGCGACGGTGGTTCTCCCGGGGAACGGCGGTGCCGACGATCGCTCTTGTCTGCTCAGCCGTTGAGTGCGTCCGCATCGGTGGTGACGCGGTTGCGCCCTCCCTGCTTGCTCGTGTACATGAACCGGTCGGCGCGATCAACGAGGTCGTCGGCTGTCTCGGCCGGCATCGCCATCGTGGCGCCGACTGGGACGGTCACCCGGGTCGCCCGGTCGACGATCCACCGATCCGCGTCCTGCGTCACCAGGCGCCGCCCGCCGGCAGTGAGCATGAGCTGGACGGCGGCGGGCTCCTGATGCAGCAGCCCGACCACGAACTCGGCCTGAGCCTGCAGCGTCCCCGCGAGGATCTGGGGCGGGAGGCCGGTGAGCTTGAGCGGACCGGTCGCAAGCTGAGCGAACAATGGCGACCTCGGCACATTCCCCTGCACCAGCCCGTCGGTGGAGGGGGTCTGCGGCATCGTCAAGGCTGGGGCTGAATCACCAAAGATGCCCGCGTGGCTCGGTGCAGATGAAGAGCCCGACCACGCCATCGCGGTCGGGCGCCTGACTATGGCGCGAGGATCTGCAGCGCGCCTGGGACGCAACCACACGGTGACCGGCAAATGCGCGAGTTCGTCGCCGTCACCGCAGACCGGCAGTGGACGATCGGCGCTGAGGGTGACCTCGCGGGCCGTGTTCATACTGACCTCGGGGCGATTGATGTGGGTGCCGTGTTTGGCCTCGCGCATGAACGAGACGACGGCCCGGCGCGGTCCGTCACCGACGATCATCACGTCAAGCAGACCGTCGTCGAGCCGCGCAGGCGGAACGATCTGCAGGCCGCGCCCGTACGCGCCGGAATTCGCAAGAACCACCATGTGGGCTTTGACCGTGGTCGTCACTCCATCGGCACATACCGTGTAGGTGGGCGCCTTCCAGGTCGCGATCGCGCGAATCGGTGCGAGGCGATAGAGCAGTGCGCCAGGTATCCAGCGGCTGTCGTTGATAATCCGGTTCGCCACCGAGTCGACCCCTGCGTACACGTTGCCGGGACGATCGTGCCGTTGATGTCGAGCACGTCGATCGCCTTTGCCGGGCCGTCGAGCAAGAGCGCGGCGAGGCCCTCGACAGTCGTCGGCAGGCGCAGTGCGCGGGCCAGGTCGTTGCCCCTTCCGGCCGGTACGATTCCGAGCGTGCAGCCGGACGCGACCGCCGCGCCGGCAACGTCGCGCACCAGCCCGTCACCGCCCACAGCCACGATGACATCGCCGTCGGCGGCCGCGGCCGTCGCCAGCTCGATTGCATGTTCGCGGCTGTGGGTCATTTCGACCCGCACGGTTGCCCCGGCGTTGCCTATGCGTTCGGCGAGCGGCGCCCAATACCTCGCGGCGTGGCCGCGGCCCCGCCGGAGATCGGGTTGACGAGTGCGGTGAATGAGCGCATGTCCGCCGACTCAGCCGATCAGGACGCCGGGGTTGAGGATCCCGGCCGGGTCGAGGGTGTTCTTCACCGCGCGCAGCACCTCGACGGCGAGTGGCCCGATCTCCTGCGCATAGGTGTCACGGTGGTCGGTGCCGACCCCGTGGTGATGCGTGATCGTCGCGCCGGTGGCCCGGATCGCGGCGTTGGCAGCGAGTTTCGCCGTGTGCCAGTGGGCAATCGGGTCGTCATCCTGCGCGCAGAGGATGGTGAAGTAGAGCGATGCGCCCGCTTCATAGACGTGCGAGATGTGGCAGAGCACGACCGGCGGCGTGCCCATTTCGGCGAGGGTGGCGGTGAGCGCGGTCGTCACCGCTGCGCGCAGGTGCGCAAGGTTCGACCAGAAAGTCGCTGTCTCGAGCGTTTCGACGAAAGCACTCTTGTCCAACAAGGAGTCGCGCAGGTACGGCGCGAGGTAGCGGCCGACGCGCCAGGCCTCGCCCGGCCCGGTGCCCAGCGCTTCGCCACCGGCGGCGGCAAGGACGTCTGACGCGGCCGCCCGACGTGACGCGACCTCGTCCGGCGTGCCCTCGTAGCCGGCGATCGCCAGGCAGCCGCCGGGGCCGCTGCCGGAGCTACCGCTGGGATCGGAGAGATTGACTGCCGTCTCGGTCTCGTCGGACAGGCGCAGCACGGTCGGAACCGGGCCGTCCTTAACGAGCGCGCGCAGCGCGGCCGCACCCTGCTCGAAGGAGTCGAATCGCCAGCCGTCGTAGATGCGTTCTTCGGGTGCGGGGTGCACGCGTACGGTCACCTCGGTGATCACGCCGAGCGTCCCCTCCGAACCCATGACGAGTTCGCGAAGGTCCGGACCTGCCGCGGACTTCTGTGCCGTGCCAAGGGTGATCGTGCCGCGCGGCGTGGCGAGGACGAGGCCGACGACCATCTCATCGAAGCGTCCGTAACCCGCGGACGCCTGCCCGGCCGCGCGGGTGGCCGCGTAGCCACCGATGCTGGCGCCCTCGTAGGACTGGGGAAAGTGCCCGAGCGTGAAGCCCTGTTCGCCGAGCAGCTGTTCGGCGCGGGTGCTGCGCACACCGGCCTGCAGGGTGGCGGTGCGTGACTCGGTGTCGATCGAGGTCATGGCGTCCATCCGCCGCAGGTCGAGGGTGATGACCGCATCGAAGGCATCGTGGACGGGAGCCAGACCGCCGACCACCGACGTGCCGCCGGAGAACGGGACGACGGCGACGCGATGCTCGGTGCAGATCTCGAGCACGCGTAGCACCTCCTCGTGCGAGCGGGGGAGTACGACTGCGTCGGGCGCGTCCGAGGCGTCACCGGACCGCAGCTTGAGCAGGTCGGAAGTCGACCAGCCACGGGTGTGTGCGACGCGGGCGAGCTGGTCGGACATCACGTTGCTCGCACCGACTGCGGTCTCGAGCGCCTCGCGCACCAAGGTGGTCAGGCAGGTGTCGGGCAGGGTCGCGGCGTCCGGCTCGACGGGCGCCTGCTCGGGGGCGTGCGCCCCGAGGTAGCCAAGTGCCGCCTCGGCCGCGGTGGGGAGCGCGACCGTCTTGGTCGGATCGCCCCAGCGGTAGGGACGCATCTGGACGACGGGTAGTCGCGACTGCGTCGCGAGCTCGAACTTCCCCCGTCCGGACGCACCGCCCGTGTCGTCACCGGGCGGATCGGGCGCAACCGGGACACCGGCTGGTGGGTAGTACCGATGCCCACCATCGATCCTCAGATCGTGGCAGCGTCGGCCCGCCTGTTGCCCCGGTATGGGCCCGATTTCTCGTATTCCCACTTCTGGGCTTCCGGCAGCCCCTTGGCTGCGGCCGGATTGGTGGGTGGCGCGGGGGCGATTCTGGCAGCGGCCCAGATCCCTGCGGCTCGCCGAGCCCTCGGTCGCCTGCGCCCGTCGGGCTCGGGTCCGAGTCCCGAGCAACGCGAGCAGTCGTGGTTCAAGGTGCGGTTCTTTGGAGAGGGTGCAGGGTCCTCCGTCGTGACCGAGGTGGCCGGGGGCGATCCGGGTTACACGGAGACTGCCAAGATGATCAGCGAGGCTGCCTTGTGCCTGGCCTTCGACAATCTTCCGCAGACGTCAGGCCAGATGACCACGGCATCATCGATGGGGTCGGCTCTGCGCTTGCGGCTGGAGGCGGCGGGAATCACCTTCTCCGTTCTTCCCGCAGATCCTGAAGGTGTGCGGCCCACGTGATGGGCGCACCCGAGCTGATCGATGTCGCCCGCCAGCCGAACTTCCCCAGGGACAACTACAGCGTGATGGCCGCGTAGTTCAGCCAGCGCGACGAACGCGGGCGTTGCGACTGTTGAGGGCACGTCGTTCGTCCTCGGACAGTCCGCCCCAGACCCCGGCGTCCTGGCCGGATTCGATAGCAAATCTCAGGCAGGCCTCAACCACCTCGCAGCGACGGCAAACGGCCTTTGCTGCTTCTAGCTGGAGAAGAGCAGGGCCGGTGTTCCCATCAGGGAAGAACAGCTCCGGATCCTCGCCGAGGCAGGCAGCGCGGTCGCGCCAGGTCACCATGGTCGGGCTCCTTGAATCGAGGTCCGGGAAATCTGCATCATGCGGGTCTTTCAGGGGGCGGTACAAACCACCACAACCGTGGCAACAAGGTTGGTGGGTTTGATAATCCTTCTCCCACTTCTCGTGTTTCCCTTTGGGTGTCGGCTGAATACAAGCTGAGTGCCCGCGGTCTTCTGAGAACAAGCAGCCTGACCCCGCATCGCCAAAGGCACTGGCGCAGGCAAGGGCACTGTTGCAGTTCTGAACCGGGGGCGATGATGGACGAATGCTCGGCGAATTGGACTTTCAGGTCGAAGACGTGCCACAGGAGGACGTGATTGGCCGCATGGATTGCTAGTTGATGGCCGCAGCGACATCGTGTCGATCACGTATGGCTATCTGCGGTGAGAACATCCACGAACACGGCGCCGCGGGCTTGAAAGCCCGGCCGAAACGGAGGAATGGCGATGATCGTCTTTGCTGATCGGGTTGATGCCGGCCGACAGCTGGCAGCGCGACTGGCACACCTGCGTGGCCGGGACGTGGTCGTCCTGGGCCTGCCTCGAGGCGGGGTGCCCGTGGCATTCGAGGTGGCGAAGGCGCTCGACGCACCCCTGGACGTCATCGTGGTACGCAAGCTTGGGGTCCCGTTCCAGCCCGAACTGGCCATGGGCGCGATCGGTGAGGAGGCCATCGAGGTGCTCGACGCCAAGGTGCTCACGGCCGCTCAGGTCACCGAAGAGCAGCTGCACGCCGTCGAGAGACGTGAGCGGGCCCTGCTCGAAGCCCGCGTCGCACTCGTGCGGAGGGACCGTGCGCGTGTCGATCTGAACGGTCGCATCGCGGTCGTCGTTGACGACGGCATTGCGACGGGCTCGACTGCGCGGGTGGCGTGTGAGGTGGCCCGCCACCTCGGCGCGGCGAGAGTGGTCTTGGCGGTGCCGGTTGCTTCGGCAGAGAGCGTCCGGAATCTGGCGGAAGCCGATGAGGTCGTGTGTGTGTCGGTTCCCCGGTGGCTCATGGCAGTCGGCGACCACTATCGCGATTTCTCGCCCACGAGCGACGATGGGGTGGTCGTCCTGCTCGACTCGGCCGCGCGGCGAACAAGGGGTGGTCCGGATGTGGGCGAAGGACCCGATTGCGATGTCGATGTCGAGATCCCGGTGGACACGGTGGCCCTCCAAGGGCATCTACACCTTCCTGCACCGGCAGCCGGTGTGGTGCTGTTCGCCCACGGAAGCGGCAGCGGCCGGCACAGCCCGCGCAACCAGCTGGTCGCCGGGGTGCTCAACCGCGCAGGCCTGGGCACGCTGTTGCTCGACCTGCTCACGCCGGAAGAAGAGCTCAACCGAGCCAACGTCTTCGACGTGGAGCTGCTCGCGAGCCGGCTTACCGCAGCGACGCGGTGGCTTGGCGATCGGCCCGACGCCGCATCGAGTCGCGTTGGATACTTCGGTGCGAGCACGGGAGCCGGAGCTGCGCTGTGGGCGGCGGCGGAGGCGAGTGCGCAGGTCGCGGCAGTTGTCTCGCGCGGTGGCCGTCCGGACCTGGCCGGACCACGGCTTGCCCAGGTGCGGGCCCCAACACTTCTGATCGTGGGCAGCGCTGACGAGGCGGTCCTGAAGCTGAACCGGTCGGCACAGGCCCAGCTGCGCTGCCCGAGCCGGCTGTCGGTCGTTGAGGGTGCAACACACCTGTTCGAAGAGCCAGGGACCTTGGCAGAGGCAGCGATCTTGGCGAGCGACTGGTTCGCCCACTACCTCTTGCCGGCCGAGGCCCAGCGAGCCACCGGAGCTGTCCGATGAGCGCGGCGCGGCCGGGTCGTGGTTCTCCCAACCCGCCAATTAGACGTTCCAGCTAGGCCAAGGGTCACACGTCCACGATGGCCTGGCATCTCCAGCGGCCGTCCTGGGTTCCGAACAGCAAGCCTTCGTAGGAGACGCCTTTCGCGACTGACCCGACCACTTTGACCTCGTCGAACGACACCAGGGCGAATGCGCCGTCCAGGCCCTGCCCGCCGGGGTGCTCAACGTTCACAGCGCGTGGGACGAGACCTTCGACATCGATGGCCAGGAGCACTTCGTCAATCAACAGGACGCTGGTCCTCATCGGGGGACTTGCAGCTATACCCGCGCGC
Organism: Dermatophilaceae bacterium; assembly: GCA_035655615.1. Taxonomy (GTDB): domain Bacteria; phylum Actinomycetota; class Actinomycetes; order Actinomycetales; family Dermatophilaceae; genus UBA4719. The sequence goes on along the minus strand of DASRUA010000112.1, from coordinate 11,439 downwards.
AACGCTCGGTCGTAGAATCTGGTCGGAGGGGGGTGCGGACTTGTCGCAGAGTCAGACGGGTGCGATGAACCTGGTCGAAGAAGCACCGTTCCGGTGGCGGATCGACCCGGTGGGGCAGATGTGCGTCCCCGGGATCATGTTCGCATCCCGTTCGCTACTCCCGGACGTCATCTCGGACCGATCCTTGCATCAGGTGGCCGATGTGGCGACGCTGCCCGGCATCGTTGAGGCCTCGTATGCAATGCCTGATGTCCACTGGGGTTATGGCTTCCCGATCGGGGGTGTCGCCGCCACCGATGTGGCTCGGGGTGGTGTCGTCTCGCCGGGAGGCGTGGGCTTCGACATCTCCTGCGGGGTACGGCTACTCATCTCTCCACTGCGCGCCACCGAGCTCGACGACCGGTTGCCCACGTTGATGGATGAGCTCGACCGGTGCATTCCCCGCGGTATGGGCCCTGGCGGCATATGGCAGTTGCGCGACGAGAAAGAGCTGAGCATGTTACTTGACCGCTCCGACTACGTCCGGACCATGCTCGAAGCGATGCCGCGGTATGGCATCGAGGTCCCGGACCCCCAGCTGGCCTGTGCTCCGGTGCGCTCACCTGAGGGTGAGGCATACCTGGCAGCGATGGCAGCGGCAGCGAACTACGGTCGGGCCAATCGCCAGATGCTCACCGTGGCGACTCGCAAAGCGTTCGCCTCGGCGGTCGGTACCGATCGGCTTGAGCTGCTCTACGACGTATCCCACAACCTGGCCAAGGTCGAGCCGCGCATCGTCGACCAGGAGCGCCGGGTGCTTTGCGTGCACCGCAAAGGGGCGACCAGGGCCCTGCCACCTGGAGATCCCGAACTCCCCACGGCCTTGCGAGCGGAGGGGCAGCCGGTGCTCATCCCAGGTTCGATGGGCACGGCCTCGCACGTGCTGGCCGGCGTCCCCGAGGGCGGGGCGTTCCACTCGACATGTCACGGCGCGGGTCGGACAATGAGCCGTCACGTCGCCACCCGCAAGATCAGAGGACGCGATCTGCGGGCCCAGCTCGGCGCCCAGGGGATAGAGGTGCGGGCGCACTCGGATCGGGGTCTGGCCGAGGAGGCACCCTTTTCCTGCAAAGACGTCGACGAAGTCGTCGCCACGTGCGAACGAGCCGGGCTGGCCAGACGAGTCGCTCGGCTCCGGCCCGTCGGGGTCGTCAAAGGTTGAGCTCGCCACCATGGTCAGCGGACCCACGCGGACTGCGCGGCGGCGCGCCGCTGCTCGACACCTATCTTTCGTTCCTCGAGGCCAGCCCGCGCCTCTTCACGATCCCGGGGCACAAGCAGCGCATCGATCTGGTCGGCACCGGTCGACGCCGCCAACGCCTCAGTCGCTGTGGCTCAACAGCAGCTCAGCGAGGCGACGATCGTCAGCCCGATCACCGGGACTGTTAGCTCGGTAGGGCTGACCGTCGGCCAGCAGGCCACCGCCGGGTCGGCTACCAGTGCGGTCGATGTCATCGACCCGACCGGTCACGGCGTCACCCTGTCCGTGGACCTCACCAAGATCCCCCAGGTCAAGGTCGGGGACAAGGCCACTGTCGTGCCGGACGGATCATCCACTCCGCTCGCGGCCACCGTCTCCTACATAGCGGCAGCCCCGACCACGACCGGCAGCACGGCATACAACGTCCGGCTCGCCTTCACTAACAACCCCACCGCGCTCCGTGACGGCATTCAGGCAGCCGTCACGATTACCACGGCACAGGCGACAGGCGCTCTGGCTGTTCCGACTTCGGCGGTGAACCATCGCGGAGCCCTCGACTATGTGCTCGTCCTGAACGGTGGCACCACCAAAGCGCAGATCATCACCGTCGGCGCCGTCGGTGCCACCTACACCCAGGTCACTGACGGCCTGACCGCCGGTCAGAAAGTCGTCTTGGCCAACCCCAACCAGGCCATACCCACCAGCACCATCACCGGCCGGATCGCCCGGATCACGGGTGGTGTCACCAGCGCCACCGGCGTTCTCGGCGCCAGCACCGGGGGTGGCAGCGGAGCCGGTTTCGGCGGTGGTGGCGGCTTCGGCGGGGGTGCGGCAGGTGGCACCGGAACTCGACCAGGTGGCTGAGCACATGACGCCAGCCGCCATGGGGCAGATTTCTCGGCGTGCTGTCAAGCCCGACCGTAGGTGGCTTTTCTGAACGCCAAGGGTGAACGGGCTGGGGAAGCCTCCGTGTTTGGCTCACTCGGCTAAGCCTCGATCCATGTGCGCCACCGGCGAACATGGATCGAGGCTTTGTAGACATTCACTTGTGTCAAGGGCGCGGCTGGGTTCGCCGTTCTGGGCTGTGACGCGGCGAGTCCTGGGAGTGGCTTATCAGGCGCTGCCGACGGTCGCCTGCTGAACGACGCGGCAGACGCGGCGAACCCGCCATATCTGGGCGACCAGCGTCAGCCAGATGGCCGCCACGATGGCGAAGAGGGCGAGGACAAGGACGTTGCCCACGCTGGCGAGGGGTTTGGCGGGGGCGGGGTGGTAGAGGGACCGGGCGACCGTCACCGCCACTGTGGTGCCGGATGTGATCGGCTTCGCACCGACAGCGGTGTAGGTGGCGGCGAAGCCCTGCTGGCCGGTGACTTTCGGCGCGTACTTCAGTCTCGCGATGCCAGTCTTGTCTGTGGTGGCCGACCCAAGACGGACGAGCCGGGCCGGGGTCCCGAACTCCGTCGTGGAGAGCAGGAAGGCGACCTCCGCCGCAGGGAGCGGACGACCTTGCGGGCTGGTGAGCGTTGCGGTGAGCTGCACCGATCCGCCGGCTTCGACACCGGTGAGAGTGACCGCGGGCGCACTGGGCGAGGTCGCGGCCTGAGCTGGGTGGGCCGAGCCTATGCCGAGCATGCCCATGAGAGCGACGAGCAGCAGGACGCCGGTCGCCCCCGCGACGCGATGGGCTTTGTCGCTCGCGCCGACCAGCCGGTCGTCGTTGGCGGCAGGCTCACTCGGTGCGGTCTGCGGGCGGGCCGTCGCGTTCTTCTCCAGGTCGCTGAGCTCCTGCATCTCTTCGATCTCCTCGATCTCGTCGATGGACAGCAGTGGCACGACGCGGAAGAGCAGCATGAGCATCAGCGGTATCGCAGCGGTTGCCGCGAGGGTGATCGCGATCGGGACCCAGGTGGGGTGGTATCTGCCGAACACGCCGGTCACCGTGTCGTAGGAGGCCGGGCCGACGACCATGAGGATCCGCTTGAGCCACATCATGGGCACCACGAGGATAGCCGCGGTGACCATGCCGCCCACGTTCCTCGTCCAGGGGAGCGCGACCAGTAGAAGTGGAAGCACCCCCCCGACGATGGCGAACATCCAGAACCAGATGGCCAGGCGGCCCACGAGGAGCTCGGTGAACACCGCGGCGGTTCCACGATCGCCGACATAGGAGCCGGGAAGCAGGTCGGCGAACGTCAGGTAGATGTAGGTCGCGGACAGCGTCGCCATGATGAACCCCAGGCGCACGAAGTGCCGCGGTGTGATGAGCCCCTCGAGGTGATAGCCGCGACGGAAGCCGGCGACGACGAGGATGACCAGGGCCACCCCGGAGTAGAGGGCTGCCACCACGAACTGTGGCGCCCAGATGCTCTCGTGCCACCACGGCCGAGCGGTGCTGGCGAAGGCCCAGGCCAGGACTGAGTGCACGGACACGGCGAGCGGGATGATCATGATGGACACCAGGCCGAGGGCTCCGGCCAGGACGCGTCGCTGACGCGGTGCTCCCACCCAGCCGCGGGAGACCCGGGCATACAGGGTTGTCCTGCGGCGACCGAGTTGTTGCCCATGCTCTTGGCCCAGAACCGCCATGTCGGGCACCAGCGGGAGGGCGAAGAACACGATGGACCCGAACGTGTAGGTCATCACCGCGACGAAGTCCCAGAACACCGGAGCGGACAGGTTGGGCCGGGTTACCAGCTCCCACAACCGGATCGGGTTACCGATGTGCGGGATGATGAGGGCCGCTCCGATGAGCACGGTGACGACGGCCGTGCCTTCGGCCAGGCGGGTCAGCGGTGCCCGCCAGGTTGCGCCGGTCAGCCGCAGGATGGCCGAGACCACGGCCCCGCCGTAGCTGACACCGATGAAGGTGACCACGTCCGCGATGTAGATGGCCCAGAAGGCCTGGTCGCTGTAGCCGGCGACTCCCATCCCGCCCCTGAGCTGGATGACCCAGGCGGCGATACCGGTCAGCACTACCAGACCCAGGGCGATGACAGTCAGCCACCAGAGGCGGCTCGGCTTGCCGAAGGGACGCAGCGACGCCTCGCGGGCATTCGTGGTTAAGGCTTCCGTGGTCATGCTCAGCCTCCGAGGTTCTGGCCGTGGCCGAGTATGTAGTAGACGCGCGGGTTGGTCCCGAGCTCCTCCTTGAACCGCACCGCGTCGTTCGCGCGGAGGAACTCCGAGAGGACCACGGTCTTGCCCATTCCGTTGACGGCGATGTCGGTGACCAGGTCGCCGATGAACAGGACGCCCATCGGGCACCCCGACACGCAGGCGGGCAGCTCACCCTGTGGCAGCCGGTCGGCGCAGAACACGCACTTTCCGACGACGCCCTTCTCAGGCACCGGCATCTGCGGTGTCGAAGGCGCGGGCATGCGCTTCTGGGGGAGGGGGTCGGTCCAGTTGAAGTAGCGCGCCTCATACGGGCAGGCAGCCATGCAGGCGCGGGACCCGATGCAAGCCTCGGTGTCGACCAGGACCAGCCCGTCGTCGGTGCGCACGTTTGCGCCGACCGGGCAGATGTACATGCAGGGCGCGTCCTCACACATCATGCAGGGCCGCGGCATGTTGAAGGTGCCACCTGCAGCGTCCTTCATTTCGTAGACGTTGATCCAGGTCTGCTCATCCCGGAGCCCGTGGCGCTGCTGGCAGGCCATGGTGCAGCCCTTGCATCCGTCGCAGGTGCGCAGGTCGATGACCATGCACCAGGCGTGCGCCGAGGCCTTGGCCTTGGTTGCCATCGCAGTCATCGCGGGGGTCATCGCCGCCTGCGCATCGTCCTGGAAGCTGACCAGCGCCAGGGCGCCGCCGGCAGCCGTGACGCCAAGCGTCGCGAGGAGGTTGCGCCGGCTGAGTCCCCGACGTGCTTCCGGGGTGGCTCCCGAAGGAGGACCTACTGGTCCGCCCTCCTCCGGGTGCGTCGGGTGACTCTGCATGCTGTTCTGCCTTCCAGTCGTGCGTTCAGTCGTGTACTTCAGTCGTTCTTGTCAGTCGTTCTCAGAGCTGACTGCCTCGTTCAGCGTCCCGGTCAGGAGACGATCACGTTGCCCTTCATCCAGCCCTTGGTGGCCATGGAGCCGGTCATTCCGTCGGCGCCGCCGCCACAGGGGGTCATACAGCTCCAGGTGTAGGTGCCGGACTTGCCGACCGTGAAGGTGAACACCGTGGTCGAGACGCCGCCCTCGGGGGCCTTTGTCAGTGGAACGTTGATGCCGAGCGCCGCGATGGTGAAGGTGTGCGCGATGTTGGCATTGGACACGTCGGTCCCGGCCACGCCGTTAACCGTCATGGTTCCGCCGGCGACCTTGCCGTACGGCGAACTGGCCGGCAGCGCGGTGGGGGCGTCGTCGTACTCCTTGATCGTGAGCACGACGGTGTCGCCCTTGCCGAAGGTGAGGTCGCTGGGGGCCATTGCCGGCCAGTGTTCCTTGCTGGTGAACGTCCCGACCGGTCCCTTGTCCGCGTCGATCTTGCCGATCATCGAGATGTTGACCGTCTTCGCTTTTGCGACCGGAGCCGGAGCAGCCGCGCCCGCCTTCGACCCGCCGCACGCCGACGCCGAAACCGCGACACCGCCCACGATGAGCGCGACGGCGAACATCTTCAGAGGCTTGAGCTTGCTGGAATCGAAACGGTTCACGATATTCACACCTTCTGGCTGGGTCGGCCGGTCTTACCCCGGTCGGGAACGCAGACCCGAGCCTGCGCCCGGGTGTTCCAAGGGGAGTTTCGTCGAGTCCGGACAGATGAGGCACCGCGATCTCCCCCATCTCTGACGGATCGTTCTACGCACTGGCCAATGGGTGATCTCCGCCACGGCTGGCCTGGGCCACGCCGATCCTGATCAGGTGGGCACCCCGGTGATACGTGTGGTGGTCGTCGAGGACCATGTTCTGCACCGGAATGGCACTCGTCAGACTCTCGACGCGTGCTCGAACCCCGCACTGTCTTTCTTGTCTGCTGCGCTTGACACCACGACCATCACCTGCGGGTTCGGAATGGTCGGCAGGTCGGACCAGGTCCGTGCCCGTTCGGCTTAGTGGTTTCTTAACACTCGCCTGAGCGGTTCTTAACGCACGCTCGACGCCTACTGAGTACGGTTTTCATGTGTCGACTTTGACTCCTGCGCGGCCACGGTGACTTCGGTCGATACGCCGAACTGACTCGTATGATGCTGAACCCCCAATACCGCATATTCGAAGGGCGCGATCTGATGACGTGGCGCGACAACGGTGCCTGCCTGGACGAGGACCCCGAGCTGTTCTTCGCTATCGGGAACACCGGCCCCGTGCTGCGCCAGATATGCTGCGCCAGATAGAAGAAGCCAAAGCTGTCTGCCGTCGCTGTGAGGTCGTTGACACCTGCTTGAGATGGGCCATCGAGTCTCGCCAGGAGACCGGGGTTTGGGGCGGACTCTCCGAGGATGAACGGCGCGCCCTCAAACGCCGAAACGCCCGGGCTCGTCGCTTCGGCTGAGCTCGGTCGCACCCCGCCAGTACTTTCCCAAGGGCACCGAACTCAGGGGTTGCGAGGGGCATCTAAGTGCTCCGCTCACCGTTCGAAGCCTACGGGGACGGGCCTGTCAAGCGCCTAGGCTCACGAGGTCACGATATCCGTCGGGGAGTGGGGTTGCTTCGCGGACAAAGAACAAGGCGTCGGCCTGAGCCGTGATCCGGGTCCGGCATCCCGCGCCGTAGATCCAGCACACATCCTGCTCGCCGCGCAGCAGTTCTGGCAGCATCTCGGGCGGTCCCAGTGGCAGCAGGAAACACTCCCCGACTTGTGCCAAGGCCTCATTCAGTGAGCCCTTGGCCAGGGCGTATTCACGCGGCAGGGACGGCAACGGCTGGGAGTCGCTGCCCCAGTCGTGCAGCAGCCACACAGACAGCACCTGACCCGGATGGTCATGGGCGAGCTGGGTGCCCAGCGAGGCGGGAGGTGGGCCGGCACCCGTATCGAGGCGCCGGGCTGAGGGCCAATCCTTGGAAAGATGCGCCGCATGCCCCAGCAGAACCACATTCTGGTCAGCGGGCAGTCCGGCGATCACGGAACGGGCCTGCGTCACCATCGTCGACTCCCGCCGCGCCATCGGAGCCCCCAACTGCGCCCAGTCCGCCGCCTCGCGGCTGTCCCGGACGAAGATCAGCCCCTCGCGCAGCGCCAGCACCGAGCGCTGCACCTGAGCTGCCGCATCGCCGCCGATCTCCCCGCTCAGCGCCTCGCGCATGCTGTCCACTCGGGCCAGCACCGTGCCCAGCCGCTCAACCTCTTGGGTCATGGACTCCTCAGGCACGCGCGTCAGCTCCTGAGCCATGGTGCCGGCAACCAGGCCGCCATCGGCCAGCAGCTCAGCCACGTCCTCGTATGCTCCGCCGGGTGCGTTGTCGGCGTCCATCCCGAACCAGTGCAACCGGTCGGGGCGCTTAACCTCGTGCCGCAACCGGCGCGCCAGCTCGGCATGAGCCGATCGCATCGCCTCCCCTGGGTAGCCTTGCCCACCGAACAAGCCGGCCAGCGAGTCGTCCCGGTCAGTGCGCATCCCCTTCCGGTATCCGAAGCTGGGCAGGCGGCGCAGCCATTTCTCGTCTCCGGACTCCAGGTAACGATCGATCCGCAGGCCGTCGCAGACGGCCAGCTCCTCACCGATCCATCGGAACCCATGGCCGATGAGGTAACGCAGCAGGAGTGTCCGGAAGCCCAGCAGCTCACCGACGAAATGGTCGGCCTCACCCAGAAACACCAACCGCTTGTCGGCTACCAGGCCATCCAGCGGGGCGAGGCGATCCGGGTCGGCAGCATCCAGGTCCTCGATGTGGATCGCGCGCTCGTCGGCCCATGCCCGCAACTCGGCGACCCGGCGACGATGCACACCGAACAGGTCCATCCCAACCCCCAAGCGATCACGGCCCCACCCATCATGCTCCCGTCCACCGGGCAGCCATTGATACGGCCGACCGCAGGACCGCCGAGCCGACCGACACGACCCTGGCGGCTCGCTGCTTGAGTTCGTCACGCCCTAGCCAGCGGCGCGCCGCGAGTCATCGCGTCGTGCGGATGACCTCGGGGGTTGTGTGCGACGTCGCGTGGCGGATCGTGGCTAGCGCCCACAACGCGACCATCCCCCCGGTCAACGTTGCCAGCGCCGAGGAGCTGCTACCGGAAAACGCGAAGATTCCGGCGAAGAGCATGACACCACCCAGGACTGAGGTGAGCACGACGTAGAGAAGCGGCGGACGCGGTCTACCGCCGACGCCGTACACGTCTTCCATGTGCGATTTGGCCGTGTAACACCCCCCTATTCCCAGCCCGAAGATGGCAACGGCCAGCGCGCGGGGCCCGGACAGTCCCGCGACCGTGGTGCCACCCTGAGACAGCATGTAGAGCACCACTGCAGCACCGACGAAAGCAGTCGCCAACCCGTCCTTCCAGGTGAGACTCATGTTGACCTCCTTCTGCTACCCGCCCATCCGATCAAGGCTCAAGGGCGGCCATTTGCATCATCTCGCCCGCACAAGTGTCCGGCAAAGTGACAAAAGTCCTGCCTTTCGTGTGCCCGAGTGACTGGTCAGATCAGCCCGCCTTTCCACGCTTGGTCGCGAGCCACCAAGGCCCCATACCGTACGAAGGTGCGGGTACGACAAGTCATCGGTTCTCGGTTACCTGGTTGAGTCGAAACGGCTTGCCGTGACCGGGGTAGATCCGGTCTGTTCCCAGGCTTCGCAGCCTCCTGAGGCTGGCCCGGGCAGCGACCATGTCGTCAATGAAGAACTCCAGGCTGGGCCTGCCCATGCTGTCCATCAGGTCGCCGCAGAATAGGTCTTTTTCAGCCGTCAGGATTCCGATTGAACCCTTCGTATGCCCTGGGAGGTGAAGGACTGTGGCCTCTAGGCCGTATTCCGCGAGGCTCTGCTGGTCCTCAAGGAGGACGTCTGCTCTAACGTGTCGAACTCTCCTGGTCTGATGAAGAGCGCCACCATCTTGAAGAGAAGACCGAACTTGTCCGGCTTGGGCTTGAGGTTCCAGGTCCAGTCTGCGCGCTCGACGCGTCCTACGTCGTCACGATGCATGGCGATCTTTGTGGCGTACTTGTCGCGAAGGTACGCGGCATTGCCTGCGTGGTCATAGTCGCCGTGGGTGAGCACAATGAGTCGCAAAGTCCCGGGCCTGCAGGCCGCGCTTGCCAGCTCAGACTCAAGAGCTTCGCGCTTTTCTGGGGTGCTTGTGTCGATCAGGACGAGGCCGTCGCCTGCGGCAACGAGGTAGCAGTTCACACTGCCCAGGCGGATAGTTCGAATCATCGCGTGTGCCCCGAGGCCGTCAGGCGCTCCGCGACGGCTCGTCCATGCCCGTCGGACAGTCCGGTGATCAGAACGACCTGCACCGTCACTGCACCTTCTTCTCCGCGGTGTCCGCCTCCAGCGGGGAGAGTGCGGGCTGCACCACCGGCACCTGTTCACTGCTTCGTCCGAGCCGGTAGAGGTTCCAGCCGACGGCGCCCATCCAGACCGGCAGGAGCACCCCGTAGATGCCGTAAAAGCCTCGAATACCATCCTCAGAGCCTCGGCGGAGATGCCGAGGACGCCGATGGCGACGCCCAGGTAGGCCACGGACCTGGGGAATACGCCCTTCAGCATCACGATGGAGACAATCAGCAGACCGACGGTTGTCAGCGGGCCCACGATCACCGTGGCGCGATTCTGGGCGATCAGGGTCTCGGCGGCGGCCGAGAATACTGCGCGTCGGGCGGGATCAGCAGTGGCCATGAACTGGTCACTCAGATAAACCAGCGCGGGAGCTCCGGTGGTCGTGGTCGGGATGGCCAAGGTGAGCGCCCAGGCGCCGCCCCCGATCACCGCACCCAACGCCGCCAGACTCCTATCTAAGTGCTTAAGGGCCGGATAAAGGGCCAAGTAGGTGACCATGGCGAAGACGCCGGGCACCAACCAGAGTTGCTGCTCAACGATGTAGAGCGTCCGGTGCGCGGCAATGTAGCTCAGCGTGGCTGTCCCCCCCGCCGTCGGCGGGGCCGGTGTGGCGATGGCGACCACGATGGCGGCAACCAGCATCCCGACGAAGAGCCAGGCGGACACGCCGCCGATCCGGTAGAGGAGACGCCAAGACGGATCCGGTCCCGCGATCCTCGCACACACTGACCTATCTGCGTTCATGGGTTTGACCATCCGAATCCACCATCCTTTGGCCCGCGCGGAACAAACCGCCGAAGCTTGGCGGCGAGCAGTCGCGGAGCGAACCGTCGAGTGAGGGGGCGACGCGTGCTTCATCGTCAGAATCGATGATCCGCAAGCCCTCGTCCGGTCTTGACGCGGTGCACGCCGTGGGCGACTTCCCCGGGTGGCGCTCCGCTGTCGCCATCGGCCTCCGCCTCCGCCTCCGCCTCCGAACTCAGCTGGTACCGAACACGTCTCGTGACAACAAACGGACGTCCACGACACTCACCCCTTCACAAACGTGCGCGTGGCGTCCCGACGCAGGGAAGGGACTTTAGTCCCATGAGCGAAAGCAAGCCAGGCGTCGACCGTCAGGGATCCCACGCGCGCTGTGCCACAAATGTGCCACAGGACCCTCGCCCCGGGACGTTTCCGGGAGGCCTGCCTCATCTCGCTGGGAGCAGCAGAAACACCCAGTGGGGCAGCAGGGACTTGAACCCTGGACCGACGGATTATGAGTGCGACCGGATCCCGCGTGACAGGCTCAAAATCGGCCGTTTCGTGCGTGGTTCCTTGACGCTGGCTGACCCGGCTGAGCAGCGTTTCTCACTCTTGTGTGCCACAAATGTGCCACATGACCTTCTTGGCTGCTCGGTCTGTCACCTGAGGCCGCATCGCTTGGTCGGTATGGAGGCGTCCAGCACAGTGGGATCGAGCCAGGATAATCGGGTGAGTGGCATCTGGAAGCTGACGGCCCGATTGCCGAGCACGCCGTCCACGTGTGGTTCTTGCATGACGATGGTGGCCGGCACGGAGTGATCAAAGTGCGGCTCGGAGCCGACCTGTGGCGATGATCGGGTCCGCTGAGTGGTCCCGTAAGACGGACGACAGGTTCTATCGGTCGTTGCAACGCCTTCTCTGAAGGTGGTCCACGATGGCGTTCCGATCGGATTCTGTTGCTGGTGTTCGATTCTTGGCGGCGGTGCATGAGGGGCGAGGTATCAAACCCGCCGCCCGCAGTGTGGG
>DASRUA010000111.1:0-3804 GCA_035655615.1 Dermatophilaceae bacterium | reverse complement strand
TAAGAACGCAGCCAACAACCCATAGTTTCCCGGCACTAACGATGCTCGGAGCCCATCCGGGGGGAGGCCATGACTCCCGCCGCCGTGTTTGTCCGGCAGCGGGGGTCAGGTGGCATCATGAACATTCTTGCTCGTCCTGTTCCCTGCTCTTTGTCTTGTCAGCTGAGGTCCCGTCACCGCCCGGTTCTCACCGTAGCTCGATCGGCTTCCGGTCAAAGCTTGGGCGGCTATCGGAGGCTGACTGGTCTGCGGGGCGCATCGTCGACGGGACATGTGAGGCTGCTCTTGACTGCCACCACAGCCGGGACGGCGTGCACCCTCTCCAGCAGTTGTTGGACCGTCTGTCGGTTGGCGAGCTGACCACGCAAAGTCACGATGCCCTCGTTGACCAAGACCTCGACGTCTGAGGGGCCGAGGGCCATTTGCCGAACGATGATGTCGTCCAGTATCTGTGCATGGATCTCTGCATCATCTTGCAGGAAGACCCGAAGTAGGTCGGCTCTGGTCACGATTCCGAGAAGAACGCCATCGGTATCAACGACGGGTAGCCTTCGGACTCTTGCCTTCGCCGCGAGCCGGGCGGCATCGGCGATGGTGCAGTCCGGTGTCGTCGTGACGGCGGGCGTCGTCATGAGGGAGCTGGCCGTCTCGCCGTGTATTCTCTCCAGCCGCTCGCGTCTGCCGTGCCGCAGGTGGCCGATGACGGAGGTGTGATCAGGCTCGGCCACTACTCGTGCCAGTAGGTCGGACTCGGAAACGACACCGATGACTTTTCGGGCGTCGTCGATGACCGGCACCGCGCTGATCCGGTTGCGGACAAGCGACGCGACGATCACTTTGAACCCAGCTTGTTCGTGGGCTGAGACCACACCCACGGTCATGACCTCGGACACGACCTTGGGACCGACCTGGGCGGAATGCTGAGCTGGCGGTTCAGACTTATCGGCATCTGCTATCACGGCCAGGTACCGCTCAAGCGCCGATTCTGCTGGGTCTGCCGGTGTCGGTTGCTGCGGGGCGCCGCGCGCATCGCTGCTGGCGATGGCATTGTCTCTTCTCATCACTACGAATCTCCTCTGTCTATGGTCCACCGGGTGTGGTGCCAACTCAGCGGCCGCGACCCAGAGCACCCCGGGCACGCATGTGTCAAAGATGCCACCGATAGTGGTCGTGACGGTCTCAAACACGACACCCGCGAGGGATCCGCAGCCGCACATGCAGCAAGGGCACCTGACAGGTGAGCGGCCCCGCGAGACCGCCCACCCGACGACCGGTCCGTGACGGTACCCGACGCGCCAGTAGTCCGGCGCGTCAGCCATGGCCCCCGTGCTTGCGCAGCCGTGTCCTCAGCAGTCCAGACAGAAACCGAGGGTCCAACCTCCTCACTGCTCCGCACTGCAAACACCTCCCGCGGGGTTGCACCACCAAGCCTTCCGGTGATCACACCCCTCGCAAAGGGACCAACGTCCTGACAGTGTCCACGAAGCCCGACCTTGGATCGGTACGATCTCCCGGTCAGCGGCGGCATCGCGCTCACGTCGGCGTCAGAGCCTGGGCCCTCCTTGTCAACAGGTTGGTGGTTGTCACAGTGCGCGGTTCGGTATGAAGGCAACTGGCGGCACCAGACGATCGCAGGGTCCTGCCTACCAAAGGCGGTCGCGGGTAGCCGCCAGGTGCACGAAGGTCCTGCGCGTGGCGGCTCCGCCCGGATGCCCACCAGGTCGCCTGACCCCCACCATCGCCCCGTACGCCACGACCAGCGTCCCGAGCCACCCGACATACCGCTCCGTCAAACCGAAAGCCACGAGTTCATGACGGATCACCCCACTCCCAACTCCACAACCTCAGGCACCCCCGTCAAGGACGCCGTGAGGTAGGCATGCGTCATATCGACGCCACCAATCCCGCAGGACGATCGGTGACCGGTTACCCATCCTTCACCGAACAAGGTCACACGCCCATCGCGGCGTAGAGCGGATGTTCGTCGAAGCCGACCCCTGTGCGGAAAACTCACGTCACACGCGGCGGAAAGACGCAGCTATGCGACCGCACGACTCACTCGGGAGGGCCGTTGCCTGGTACCGGCTGGTTGATGTCGAACTCATTCCCTTCGGGATCGGCCATCGCGACTCCGTAGTGATCCAGACCCTCCGTGACGATCGCGCGCAGCCGCGTGGCACCGAGAGAGACGAGCCGCGCCGCCTCCGCCTCGAACCGCTCGCGCCTGGTGTCGAGCGACGAACCGCGACCACCGCTCGCGTTCACGTCGATGTGGATGCGGTTCTTGATCGACTTCTTCTCGGGGACGATCTGGAACCAGATGCGCGGACCCTCACCGTTCGGATCCTCGATGATGTCCGAGCCACCGCCAAGTTCGTCTTCAGGCACACCAATCGACCTGAAGAAGTCGTCCCACGAGTCGAAGCCGGACGGCGGAGGTGCGATCACGTAGTGCAGCGCCTCGGCCCAGAAAAGCGCGAGCGGTTCGGGTGATGTGCAGTCGATCACCAGTTGGTACGACACGGCCACCTGACACCTCCACGAATGCTCGATTCGGATCAGAGTGGCACGCCCGACCGACATGCACGCGAGCCGGCCTACCGGCTCATCGGATCCGGGCGCTTTCCCAGTTCACGAACGCGGCGGAAGGACGCGCCTGCTGATGATGGCTTGCACGAGCGGAACGCGGCGGGTCCCGGCGTCACCTTGACCACACGCGCCTGACGGCCGGCGACGATCTGAGACTTGACCTTGGGGCGAGCCATCCACGTACGGACTACCGGTCCGCCTGGTCCACTTCGCCCATGTTGGCGTTGGACCAGTCAATCGGCGGCAGGCCAACCTCGTTGAGCAAAGCATTGGTCGACGAGAAAGGCCTGCTGCCGAAGAAGCCGCGGTAGGCAGACAGCGGCGACGGGTGCGCGGACTCGATCACCTTGTGGCTCGGGTTCATAATGAGCTTCTTCTTCCTCCGGGCGTCCTTGCCCCACAAGATGAAGACCACTCGGCGGTCCTTCTCGTCGAGGGCGCTGATCACCGCGTTGGTGAAGGTCTCCCAACCTCGGCGTCGATGCGAGCCGGCCTTACCATCACGCACCGTGAGGGTCGTGTTGAGCAACAAGACGCCCTGTCTCGCCCACCCCTCTAAGCTGCCACTCGGCAGGTCCACGCCCACATCAGCTTTGAGTTCCTTGAGGATGTTGACTAGAGACGGTGGCTTCTTGGGAAGGCCGTCAGGCACCGAGAAGCACAGTCCGTGCGCCTGGCCAGGTCCGTGGTACGGGTCTTGGCCCAGGATGACGACGCGAGTGGCGTCGTACGCAGACAGTTCGAACGCTTTGAACACCTGATCGGCTGGCGGGTACACCGCGTGGTCGGCGCGCGCGGCGTCAACGAACGCCATCAGCTTCGACCAGTACGGCTCGTACAGCTCATCGCTCAACACCTCGCTCCAGTCCGAGGGCAGCCCGGCTGCCTCTGGTCGGGTCTCAGACGTCCTCCGTTGCTCCATATTCATCGGGCTCCGCCTTCCCTGACCTCACGCTCGGCATAGCAGCTACTTCCGTTAGTAACGTCGATGTCCCCATCTTGACGCCTCTTGCGCTCACCTGAGGTGTGAACAATGCCCTCCGCCGCTGGCAGTGACGTCAACGCGGCGGAAATGGGCAGGTTCGCCCAGTGCGATGCCTCGGCGGATCGGCGCGCCCCTCTTGGCGCCCGGGGGGCTGGCGGCAAGGATCGGCGGATTCACAGGGTGTTGGTGACGCCCAGCAGGGTGGCTCGGGCCAATCGGGTGACGAGCGC
>DASRUA010000110.1:0-2919 GCA_035655615.1 Dermatophilaceae bacterium | reverse complement strand
TAGAGCGAGTAGCTCGCCGGCGAGCCCGCACTTGCCGGCGTCTTCATCAGGATCACCCCGGCGCCGACTCCGGCCTCGACGACCTCCGGGGGCACCGTGACGCTCACGGCATGGCCGGCGGCCGAGCCTTCAGTGATGGTGACGGTGGCCTTACCGCAGATTGGAGCCTTGCCGGCCGATGGCACCGAGGTGGGGCTCTGGCTGCCGGTGTCGCTCTTCTCGCACGGCCCCGTGGTCATCGCGGTCACCTTGCCATGAGGGAATGACACGCCGGCGGCAGCAAAGTGCAGCGTGCTCTGCGGCTTGGCGCCGCTCGGCCACAAAAGCACCAACCCCGCGACGGTCGCGGCGAGGATCGGTATCAGGATGAGCGCGAGGGCGAGGCCAGCACGCCGCCGTCCGGTCGGGCGGTCCCCGCGGCGAGTGCGCTCGGCCGGATCGATGAGCGCCCCGAGGTCGTGCGAATGGGTCACGACGGTAAGGGTGGCGTGAATTTCATCCCTCATGGTCGGCTACCGAGCAGGCAAGGTCCAAAACCGCGAGTCCGCTCAGCCGCGTTCGCCTCCAACGTCCACGTTCAGCCCCTGGAGGGGCGGGAGGGGTTGCAGGCCCTCGCCTTGTCGGGCGGCTGGTACTCAAACGTGCTCGCATCGACTGAGAGTGAGTCCCGATAGCCGTGAGAACCCAAGGAACGGCCAACGGCCCAGCGAAAGCAAGGCCAGTGGATCGACCAGGAGTTGCCACCAGGTCACCCGCTCGAATGCTGAACGTTCGACCCGTCGTCCGGCCGCCCTTGCCGCCGGCTAGTCCAGCTCTGGCTCCTGCGCGCCCGGCGAGTCGAGCTCGACGCCGAGCTCCTTGGCCGCACGCGAGTCGATGCTGAAGGTGTCCTTGAGACCTTCCTCGTCACCGGTTTCCTCATCGGTGTCGTGCAGGGACGAGACGGGGTCCTGTCCCTGCTCGCCTGGCTCGGTCTCGTAGAGCCGGCCGCCGTCATCGGATCCAACGTCATCGGATCCAACGTCATCGGATCCAACGTCGTCACTCTTGGTGTGACCCATGGTCCCAGTGTGGACCTTCCCTGCTCGAAGAGTCACCACGATGTCGCAGATCTATGGTTGGGCTCCCAGGCATGGCGGTCGGCAATGGCGTCTTGGAACGGCTGCCCGGTTCAAGACCTCCCGGTGGTGGTGGTGTATATCGGCGCAGATCGTCCGGCGCCAGCAAAGACCACAAGACCACGCATAACGCCGGCCATGCTTATCCGGTTCGCTCCGCCAAGCGAGCACAGCGCAGTAGTTGGCCGCTCTCACCGCCGAGGCCCCCAGAGTCCAACGGACCCTCGCAGGCCATCCGCGCCGGACGCGTCCTGCGACACCGTGGTCGCCACCAACACCGTAGTCATGTGGCCGGACTTGGCTGCTGGCCTGCAAGAGATCCAACGGGTACTTCGCCCCGGCGGGGGCCTCGTCCTGTCCTGGCACTCCCCGACTACTCCGTCAACTACCCAGCGACGGCTCGCCCTGGCGCATAGCAGCATCCGCACGCTGAACGACGCGCTTGGCGCCAGCTTCGATGACGTCCAGCGCCATGACCTCACCCACTCCATAGCTTGGCAGGCGCAACGACCCGGGTAGAGGTCGAGCCACCTAGCCCTCCTGGCCGACGCTTCGGCCATCCCCAACCGAAGATCACGGCTGACCCAGCCCGCACCGGTCGCCCGTCGTCGAGCGGATGCCCAAGTCCGTCTGTTTTACCAGCCCGTGCTCCTACATGTCGGTCGTGGCGGTTCTGGTCTCTGATTGTGTCGGACTCAGGTGAATGGCCACTGTTCCAGGCGCCAGGCCGCATCCCAGAACATCCACTCGTAGCGGGAGGTGATCGCGAAGTGCTTTCGCGCGCGGGCATCTTCAGCGGCACCCAGGTCCAGCCCGTGCGCGTCTGCGAAGGTGAGTACGTCGGTGACTATCGAAGCGAATTCCTCGCCGGCATAGGTGTCGATCCATCGTTGGTAGCGCGGATCTGGCGAGCCTTGGTCCAACAACGCCGCTCCAACTCGGGCGTAGATCCAATAGCAGGGGAGAACGGCCGCGAGTCCTTCGGTGAAGCTGCCACCGTGCACCGTGGCCAGCAGGTAACTGGTGTAGCTGAGTGTGGTTGGCGAGAGCGGGATCGCATCGAGCGCGGTCGGGTCCAGGCCCAACTGTGGCAGCAACCCCTCGTGCAGCGCGATCTCCACGTCGAGCGTGCCGGCAGCGTGTCGGGCGAACATGCCGGCAGCCGCGTGCGTTGGCGCCTTTGCGCCCACTACTGCAAGGGCGCGAGCGTAGTCGCGTAGGTAGTGGGCATCTTGGGCGACGTAGTAGGCGAACCGCTGCGGGTCCAAAGAGCCCGAGGTCAGTCCGAGGAGGAACGGGTGCTTCAGGATGGCCTGGTAGGTCGCCGATCCCTCTGCCCACAGGCTCTCACTCCAGGTCTGGTTCACGACGTCATCCTGACAGAACCCGACTTGTGCGCGATCGACCCACCTGCTCTGCTGCGAGCTGACTGCACACGACTGCCGCGCAATAGCTTCCCATCACTGCCCGGATATCCCAACGATGATGGTGTGGTGTTTTCTGGAGCTCACGGGGCACGGCGCCGGTGTAGCAAGAGAACCCCGAGTTCGCCATCCAGGCGATCTGGGTAGGAATGAGGCGGCCCGCGCCGGCTCGGCAGGTCCGACATCACCGCCGTGTACACCGGGACCGCCAGCGGTGACGGCACGTCCCAGTCGTCGATCCGCTCACGGTGAGCGCCGCCAGTTGGACGAGGCTTTGGACGAGCCCATGGGCAACCACAACGGGATGACTCGCCGCGCCGCGCGGCTCGGTCGATCATGCGGACTGAGCGCGCGCAGCGGCTCGGGCATCGGATTGC
>DASRUA010000109.1:0-5437 GCA_035655615.1 Dermatophilaceae bacterium | reverse complement strand
CGACAGATCGTCGCCGACTTCTACATCGCCTTCGCCAACACCGTCGTCCTGGTCCGCAGACTCCTACGCCGGGCCTGGATCCTCTACCGCTGGGACACCCGACCCAGCCGCCGGCCCTGACCTATTGGCGCACTCTCTTAGACAACTCATCCTTGACGCTTGAATCTAGACAAGATATCTTGTCTAAGTGCGGATCGGTGGGCCAGCGCGGAAGCATGGCCTTGTCGACGCGGACATCTGGCACGCCGTCCGCACCGCAATGCGCAGGGTCGTCATCGATGAAGACCTGACGATGCTCATCGGACCAGCCTCCGACGGAGCACTACCGGAGATCGGCATCCTCGACATCGACGGGGACGACCCGGTCGTCATACACGCCATGCCGCTACGACCGAAGTTCTACAGGTTCCTCGGATGAGGAGGTGATCACGATGCGACACACAGACGACGAGATCGAGCGGGCCGCGCGCCGGTTCGATCAGTTGGCCGACGAGCTCGACCCAGCAACCGCCGAGGTCGACCACACCGATGACCTGCGAGCGATCGCAGCCGTCTCCGAGGCGGTGCGCGCAGACGAGGCACGGCTTCGTGAGGCCGTCGAGGTCGCCCGGGCACACGACAGGTCATGGAACCAGATCGCGGTCGCCCTGGGAGTCTCCCGGCAAGCAGCCCGGCAGCGGTTCACCGACAAGACGCACGCCTGATCGACCGGAAAGCCCGTTCAACGGTTATGTGCTCATCGACCATTGCCGGCTTGGCGGCACCCGCCTTTGATCAGCCCCGTTGAGGAGACGAGCGGGTTCTGGCGTGGGCGTATTTTGGGCATACATGACCTCGATCCGGTCAGGCTGACCCAACTGAGTTGCCTTGGTTGACACGGCAGATGCCGGCCAGCGCCACCCGATCGTGGTGTCATAGATCTCCGCCGTCCCTGAGTCATTGCATTGCGGGACTCTCATCCACCAGAGGCGCGACGAACCACCGATGTCGTGTCCGTGGTCGGCCGGCCACCGGGTTTGTGGTCACCCGGGGCAACGGTCTGTACTTTCGTGGAACCTCTGGGAGTGGCGCCGGTCCTCTGCGATGACCGACCCGTGGTCGTAGGACTACGTCAGCTCGCCGTGGCGCGGGTCAGTTATGACCCGACCTGGGCGCCCAGTGCCGGGCTCGGCCGATAGCGACCGCCGGGGAAGGCGGCATCCAGATGGCGCAGCTGCTCGGCGATCACGTCGAACCCGATCTCGGCGCCCCAGGCAATGGGACCCTTGGGGTAGTTGGTGCCCAGCTCCATGGCCGTGTCGACGTCCTCGGCGCTCGCCTCGCCGCGGGCAACCAGGTCGACGGCCTCGTTGACGAGCATCGCGACGGTTCGACCGACCGGGTTGGTGACGATCGGCCCGGCGGTGAGCGCGACGGCCAAAGCCCTGTCAGGCGAGGCATCCAGCGGCTGGCCTGACGCGTCATACCGGAAGACGCCCTGGCCGCTCTTGCGGCCCAGACGGCCATCGGCCACGAGCTGTCGCTGGAGCTTCGTTGGGGTGTAACGCTCGTCGCGGCCGGTCTGCTCCCACACCGATGTCCCCACGGCGAGACTCACGTCTTGCCCGATAAGATCGGTGAGCTCCATCGGCCCCATCCTGAAGCCACCCACCTCGCGCATGGCCAGGTCGATGGTCGCGGCATCGGCGACCCCTGCCTCGACCATGCGCTGGGCCTCGCCGTAGAACGGTCGGGCGACGCGG
The DNA here is from genome assembly GCA_035655615.1 of Dermatophilaceae bacterium. Lineage (GTDB taxonomy): Bacteria > Actinomycetota > Actinomycetes > Actinomycetales > Dermatophilaceae > UBA4719. Next base: position 3,695 of record DASRUA010000109.1, on the reverse strand, counting down.
TTGACGATGAAGCCGGGGGTGGACGTGCTGCGCACCGGGGCCTTCTGCCAGGCCTTCATGAGCTGGGTTGCGGCAGTGAGGGTCTCATCACTTGTCAGCCGGCCGTGGATCACCTCAACCAGACGCATCAGTGGTGGTGGGTTGAAGAAATGCAGTCCGAGTACACGTTCGGGGTGGGGCAGGCCCTGTGCGATCGCCGTGATGTCCAGGCTCGAGGTGTTGCTGGCGAACAACGTCCCGGCAGGTTGGGACCGTGCCACCGCGGCGAACAGTGCCTGTTTGTCGTCGAGGTTCTCGCGGATCGCCTCTATGACCAGTGCGCACTCGGGCAGGTCGGCCGCGGAGTCGGTGACGTGGATGTTGGCTGTGGCGGCGTCAGCCTCGGCCAGCGTGATCCGGCCCTTGGCCGCCAGTCTTGCCAGCATGGAGGCGAGTCGATCCCTCGCCGTGGCCGCAGCGCCCTCGAAGACGTCGACGAGGTAGACCTCATGGCCGGCCTGTGCTGCGACCTGGGCGATTCCCGACCCCATCGCGCCAGCGCCGATGACCGCGACGGCGCGGGAGGGTAGCAAGTTCAAAATAGTCATGTGACGCATGCTTGCAGATGCCTAACGGTCGATAAGACCATGGGTAGCATTCTTGCGCGATGAGCACCGATACGACCTTATGAGTGTCGACGGTCACGTACGGCGACCATCCGCCTTTCAGCCTTCGGGGTGCCGCGGCGCATCTCGCCGGGTGCTTGGGCCCGCGGTGATGGGTTTGTGGTCGACCCGGGGGCGGCGTCGAAGAAATGGCGTGGGCGTATTTTGGGCACACATGACTTCGATCTGGGGTTCTCGGGTTCATGATCCCGGCCTGACTAACACGGCCTTGTTAACACCACCGTCGAGGCGGGTCGACAGCGCTCTCATTGCACCTAGCGGGCTTGTTCCTCAACGAGCTGCCCACCTCCTGCTTTGTCCGATAACCGCGTGCGAACCATTGGCCGGCCCGCTTCGTCCGGACGCTGCTTCCAGTCGTTGCTGCGGCTTCGTGGGGAATGGCGGCGACGCCCAGAGAGGCCGCGCCCGAGAACTTCTCGGACGCGGCCTCACCTGGTGCTTGGCAGGAACGCATTACTCGGGAGTGTCCGAATAACGTGTCAATGACCGTCGGGTTATGGGGTGGTCGGGGCCTGTCCGGGGCGTAGCGGCATCGGGCTGTTGGCCCCCTTGACACTCTGCCAGATCGCCTTGTTCAGCGTGTTCTCGTTGTTCAGGTCGACGTCGCTGAAGTCCATCTTGGCCGACTGTGCCGCCAAGGGAGCTGACGTCGTGTTGGTCTCGGTGAGGGACTGGGCGGGGATCAGCGCACTGAAGGGTGTCTGGTTCGGGTTGTTGGTGAAGGCGTTGAGCATGGGGATCGCCGAGGCGTCGAACTGGGTTAGCGGCGGCACTCCCGTGATGAGCTCCATCGTCCGCAGCATGGACACGGTGCTGTAGAAGGTCGAGTCGACTTTGGCAGTCTGGGTATAGGGGCTGATGACGAGTGCCTCGGTGCGGTGGCCATCGACGTGGTCGGGGCCAGCTTGCGCGTCATCCTCGACCACGAAGATCGCGGTGTCCTTCCAGAACTTCGAGTGCGACACCTGGTCGACCAGGCGGCCCACGGCGAGGTCGTTGTCGGCGACCATGGCTTTGGGGGTGGGGGCGCCGGGGGTGGTGCCCCGGGTGTGGTCGGACGGCAGCCGCACGAACTGCATGGTCGGCATCGAACCGGTGTCTTCGAACTGCTTGAAGGCCTTGGTGTAGGCGTCCATCCGGGTCTGGTCGGTGATCGTCAGGCCGTACCCCGGGTACGTCAGGTCGGTCTTGGCGGCCAGGTTGGGTGCCGAGGCGGCGACCGGTGTGTAGCCGAAGTGCCAGTAGCCGAAGTTGCGGTAGCTGACCCCGGCCTTTTCCAGGTCGTCCCACAGGTAGGAGTTCTTCGGATCGCGACCAGGGGCCGTGGCATAGGTGCCGCCTTCGTACTCGTACGGGTGGTTGCGTCCGCCTCGGTCGGAGTAGTTGGCCTCCCAGGTCTTCTGCGTGTAGGTGTTCGCGGTGCCTGCGGTGGACCAGCTCCAGCCGTCGGCTGATACCTCGGAGGCTGCGTAGAAGTTGTCGAGGGTGACGAACTTGCGGGCGGGCCGGTCGGCAGACTAGCGCGTAACAACAGACGACAATCCGGCCAAGCCCCGGGTGTCGGTAGGCAGCAACGCTCAGGGCGGCCGCGTGCCTTCAATGTCAGGTGAGAACTGAGGTTCCACGATCGCCAGCCCTGGACCACCGGCTCAAGGAACGCTTCCCCCGGTTGCCTTGAGCCAGTGTTGCCCTGGCGTTCATCTGTTGTCTTCGATCGACCCACCTCCTCGTCGGTCAACGGCTCCAGCCTGATGGAGCCGGGTGGCGGTCCATAAGTCCGGCGAGTCCACATCTGAAGGAGCTGTTGTGCCTGTGAAACTCAACCGCGGTCGCGTCCCCTTGGCCCTTGCCGCCGGCGTGTTCGCGCTGACGGCGGCGGCGCTGCCTGCCGTCGCACAGGGCGGCGACCCCGAATCAGCCGGCTCCGCGACGATCACCCCGATCAAGCACCTGGTCGTGATCTTCCAGGAGAACGTCTCGTTCGACCACTACTTCGCAACCTACCCGAGCGCGGCCAACACCCCGGGCGAGCCGCGTTTCACCGCGGCGGCTGGCACGCCCACGGTAAACGGGCTGAACAGGGCACTGCAGGCACCGAACAACCCGAACTCCGTGCAGCCGTTCCGGCTCGCGCGCGACCAGGCACAAACCTGCGACCAGGACCACACCTATACAGATGAGCAGAAAGCTGCCAACTCAGGCCTGATGGACAAGTTCGTCGAAACCGTCGGGCGGGGCGCGGGTACGGGTACCTGCGCCGACTACGGCAAGGGCAAGGGTCTGGTCATGGGCTACTACGACGGCAACACCGTTACCGGTCTGTGGAACTACGCTCAGCACTTCGCGATGAGCGACAACTCCTACAACACGACGTTCGGTCCCTCCACGCCGGGAGCGCTCAACCTCGTTGCCGGGCAGACCCACGGCTTCTCCACGACCAGCGCCGCGGTGACCGCGAACGAGACCGTTATCGGCGACCCGCAGCCCACCGGGGACAAGTGCGACACCCGCGACACCACCACATCCACCGACCCGAAGAACAAGAATATCGGTGACCTGCTCAACGCCAAGGGCACCACGTGGGGCTGGTTCCAAGGCGGCTTCGCCGACTGCGCCGCCACCCACGCCGACGTCGGCGGGGTGACCAGCAAGGACTACATCCCCCACCACGAGCCGTTCCAGTACTACGCGAGTACCGCGAACCTGCAGCACACGCGGCCCGCATCGGTGTCGGAGATCGGCCACGCCGGGCAGGCGAACCACCAGTACGACCTCACCGACTTCTGGTCATCCGTAGGCGCCAAGTCGATGCCTGCGGTCAGTTTCCTCAAGGCGCCGGCCAACCAGGACGGGCACGCGGGGTACTCCAGCCCGCTGGATGAGCAGCGCTTCCTCGTCGAGACCATCAACCGGCTCCAGAAGTCCCCGGACTGGGGGAACACAGCAGTGGTTATCTCCTATGACGACAGCGATGGCTGGTACGACCACCAGATGAGCCCGATCGTCAATCAGTCCAACGACCCCGCCCAC
>DASRUA010000108.1:0-5282 GCA_035655615.1 Dermatophilaceae bacterium | reverse complement strand
TTTCAATGAAGGATGACCGATTCAGGATCGGCTTGCTCTTATCGCCCATCGCGAACCTGGCCAAGAACCTACCTAATGACCTACGAGAACGGGGCGACTCATTCTGGCCAGGCGATTCTCACATTCCGGCTCCGTGCCATTAACGTGCCATTACGGCAGGCGTCCAAGGGACACTCCAGGCCGCTCGGGACCGCGAAACTCGCAAAGAACCAAGCACAAACCCCATGAGTTCAAACAGTTCCCAAGCTGACAGTGCGGGTTCGATTCCCGTCACCCGCTCCACTGCGAAAACCCTTGTGCCACAAGCGAAACGGGCGGCATCTGCCCAACGCGGGCCGTTCCCCGTCGGCATCAGAAACGCCGTTCGTGCAGTTCACGTGCAACTTCGGTGACCACCAGATCTCGGCTTTCGCCTTTTGCGGGGTCCGGCACGACCCTCTTCGCGGGCCCTCGCAGCACCCCCAATCGAGCATCCAATCCATCCGCGATGACACGATCCGCCTCGCGGGTCGCATGCTGATAGATGATCGCGGCGTTCATGCTGTCGTGGCCCATCCGCGCCATCAGATCACGTGTGCTCACACCGGTTGCAGCCGCGAGGGTGTTCCCCGTGTGCCGCAGATCGTGAAAATGAAGTCCGGGCTCACCGATGGCCTCAACGGCCTCGAGCCAGCCCACCAGAGGGTTGAAGTTGCTCCGTCTGATCGGAGCCCCTTTGGGCCCCGTGAAAACCAACGAGGTCGGCTCCGGTGAAACGAACTGAGCCAGGTGATCACGGTCAAGGGTGAGTCACGGAAGTGGCTGTGGCGTGGCGGCTAGCAGTGTGGATGCGATGAGCTGGTGACCGGCGGCGTTGGGGTGGTCCCCATCGGGAGCCAGCAAGGAGGTGGGGTCGATGGAACCGTTTCCTTTGAAGGGCGCGTACAGGCTTACGCAGGTGGCGCCGGCGCTGCGTGCACCGTCGCAGATCTGGGTGCTCTCAGCGCGGGTGAGTGCGTCGCTCCAGCTTTGGAAGGCGGTGCCGTGTTCGGCGGTGCCGACGTCTCCGTCCTGGAACACGTTCCAGTAGTCCGTGACAAGGACGGTCGGAGGGTGAGTTGGGTTGGCGGCCCGCGCGGCGTCCACGATGAGCTCCACGTTATGTCCGGCGCTGTCGATCAATGGGGTGTAGCAGGTCGCCGGGCAGCCAGTGGGCCCCTTCGATTCCAGCGGGGTGAGGTCGTTTGCCCCGATCGTCACGAGCAGGATGTTTGCCTTGGCGACCTGGTCACGGAACGCCCCGGGCTTGGTCATGGCCGCCAAAAGCTGGGAGCTGGTCCAGCCAGGCACCCCCAAGTTCACTGAAGAAGTCGCCACGTCGTCCTGGGCGGCCAGCTGCGTGGCATACAGCCCCACGAACGCCTCGCAGTCGCAGTTGTAACCGGAGGTCACCGAGTCGCCGATCCCGACGACCGTGATCGACCGGCTGATACCCCCCGAAGCAGTAGCGGCCGTTGTCTGCGGCGGGGGCGTGGTGGTTGTGGTGGTCGTGGTCGTGGTCGACGCACCTTTTGTTGGTGGCTGACCGTTCGCTGCCTGGGCGAAAGCGGTCACCGTCACGATGAGTGCGACCGAGATCAGCGCAGTGAGGGCTCGGGTAGGCAGTTTGGCACGGCCCAGCCGTTGCCTTTGGGAAGACTCGGGACTCTGCGCAGTGCTGCGTCTGCGTCGTAGCCGGTCCCACCGTGGCGCAGGACGCTGCGGCCTATCCTCGGGCGGTTGCCCCCGCGGGGGCGGAGCCTGCGTCATCGGGGTCTCCTGTGTTCGTCTAGGAGTATCTGATCGCATGAACGTCCAACGATACTGGGCGCTGACTGACAGTCTGCTGTGAGTGGTTCCCGCGTGCAGGTCGCCGCCGGGGTTGGCTGATGGGAGGATCCGGATTCCCCAGAGACGGCGACCGAACAGATGGCGCATACCGCATCGTGCGATTGCGGACTACTGCTCGTGGTCCCCAGGTGCGTCCAGTTCGGAGCTCACCCTGGTATCCGTCGAGACCTTCGAGGAGTCGGCCGGCTGAGGCCCTCCCAGGCCGAATCACACTCACCGCAGCCCCTGGATTGGGCCCGGGACTGCCGCGGGCAGTTGAAGCCGCACCGCAACGGGATCCTCATGCGGCGATGACCATCAGGGCCCAGGTGGTTCGGCTGATGAGAAGTTGGTGGGCGAGGCCGAAACCCTGGTCGCCGCGACGTGCCTGGCTTGGCCACGATGGCCTCGGATCGACGTCGCCTTTGCCGGGTCAGACGTCGTCACCCTGGGGGGTAGGGCGCAACTGGCGGTTCTCGGCAGGTTCAGCGATCTGAGCCCGGAACGGGCTGGCCGGATACGTGCCGAGCATCTTCAGATGCACCGAGAAGAACGCGAGCTCCTCGAGGGCCAGCGCGAGGGCGGTGTCCTTAGGATGCCCCTCGACGTCGGCGTAGAACTGGGTCGCGAAGAATGTGCCACCAAGCTGATAACTCTCGAGCTTGGTCATGTTGACGCCGTTCGTGGCGAAGCCGCCCATCGCCTTGTAAAGTGCGGCCGGCACGTTTCGTACCCGGAACACGAAGGTCGAGATCATCGGCCCGGCGTCCACGGAGAAGTCTCGGGGCTCGCGCGCCAGCACCAGGAAGCGCGTCGTGTTGTCGTGTTCGTCCTCGACGTCCTCGGCGAGGATCTGCAGGCCGTAGAGCTCCGCGGCCAGCCGGGGCGAGAACGCCGCAACGGTCGGGTCTGCGAGTTCGGCGACTTCACGGGCGGCGCCCGCGGTGTCGTCGGCGATGGCCGGGGCCCAGCCGTGCTCGCGCAGGATCCGGCGGCACTGGCCGAGCGCGTGGATGTGGCTGCGCACCGTGCGGATGTCCTTCAGCCGGGTGCCCGGCAGGGCCATCAACTGGAAATGTATGGGCAGGAAGTGCTCGCCGACGATGTGCAGTCCTGATTCGGGCAGCAGCCGATGGATGTCGGCCACCCGGCCTGCGATTGAGTTGTCGACCGGAATCATCGCCAGATCGGCCAGCCCGGTCTCGACCGCGTCGAATGCGTCCTCGAAAGTGGGACAAGGCAATGGCTCGAACTCGGGGAACATCTCCCGGCAGGCCGCATCGGAGTTCGCGCCGGGCTCGCCCTGGTAGGCAATGCGATTCTCGGGGCTCAGTTCGCCCGTGACACCCGAGCTCACGTCACTCGGCGCAGAACGGGAATGCACCGAGGAGACCAGGCGCGCTGACGAAGGGTGTGACTCCACGAACATCGAGGGTACAGCCCATACCGATCAGCTCAGGCCGCGCAACTGGCCGATCGGCAAGGCGGCCCAAGTCGGAGCGGCCCATAGCGGGCGACGGTGTGGTGTGACCGTCAGGGGCATGTGACACAGCGTTCGTGGTTCGTATCTGGCACCGTCGGACAGGCAGGCGGTCGGGCGCCTGGCGGTGTTGTCCCTTCTCGTCTGAGGATCGTTCATCGCGAACAACTCAGCCGCGGTGCGGAAGTCGGTCACGTACTCACTTCTCTTGTGATCACCCACGCGCTCAACGCGGCTACCAGATGAGGATGTTCAACACACCGGACGGCGCCGCCCGCCGGGTCTCTTGCGGGCGGTCGCAAACCCTCTACAGTTTCTTGACCTGCCTTTCAAGCACAGGCATCGCCGCTAGTGGCGGGTCGCTGTCACGACGTCAGCAGAGGTGCGGGGGCTGCGCCGGTCCGCTGTGGCGACTGCGACGGCCAGAGCTGTGGTCAGCGGCACCGCCATGACCAGGGCGATCGCGCTGGCCATGGTGCGCACCAGCTCTTCGGCAATGTCGGGGCTCGTGAGAACAGTCCCGATGGGCTTGCCGTACAGGTCGATGAGCAACAGGACTGGTAGCGCGACGCCGGCGTATGCGAAGACGATCGTGTAGATGGTCGAGGCGATGTGGTCGCGGCCAATCCGCATCGCGGTGCCGTAGAGCCGGCGAGGCGCCATCCCTGGGGCTGCTTCGCGCAGCTCCCACACTGCCGAAGCCTGGGTGATGGTGACGTCGTTGAGCACGCCGAGCCCGGCCAGGATGATCCCGCAGGTGAGCAGGCCCCGTGGGTCGATCTGACCGGCCATCTGCGCGAGCAGCGAGTTGTCGTCGCTCGTGATGCCGGTGAGGTGGGCGGCACGTACCGCCACGGCGCCAGTCAGTGCGGTCAGCGCCAGACCGGCGAACGTACCGAGCAGGGCCGTCGTGGTGCGCAGCGAAAGACCGTGGGCGAGGTAGAGCACGACGAACATGATCGCCGCCGAGCCGGTGAGCCCGACCCACAGCGGGCTCTGGCCTTGGACCAGTGCCGGGAGGATGAACTCCACCACCACGACCGCCGCAAAGCCCAGGCCCAGGAGGGCCAACAGTCCGCGCCGACGAGCGACGGCAATCGTTACCAGGGCGAACAGCACCGCCATGGCCACCAACGGGAGGTCGCGCTGAACGTCGTAGAGCGAGTAGCTCGCCGGCGAGCCCGCACTTGCCGGCGACTTCATCAGGATCACCCCGGCGCCAATTCCTGCCTCGACAACCTCCGGGGGCACCGCGACCCTCACGGTGGTGCCGGCGGCCGAGCCCTCAGTGATGGTGACGGTGGCCTTACCGCAGATCGGGACCTTGCCGGCCGATGGCACCGGGGTGGGGCTCTGGCTGTCGGTGTCGCTCTTCCCGCACGGCCCTGTGGTCATCGCCAAGACCTTGCCCCGAGGGAACGAGACGCCGGCGGCGGCGAACTTCAGCGGGCTCTGCGGCTTAGCGCCGCTCGGCCACAACAGCACCAACCCTGCGACGGTGGCGGCCAGGATCGGAAACAAGACGACGGCGAGGGCAACACCGGCACGTCGCCGCCCGCTCGGGCGGTCCCCGCGGCGAGTACGCTCGGCCGGGTCGATGAGCGCCGCCACGTCGTGCGAATGGGTCACGATGGTGAGGATGGCGTGGATTTCATCCCTCATGGTCGACTACCGAGCCGGCAAGGTCCAAAACCGCGAGTCCGCTCTGCCGCGTTCGCCTGTTGACGTCCACGTTCAGCCCGTGGAGGGGCAGAGGGGCTGCAGGCCCTCACCTCGTCAGGCTGCTGGACTCAAATGTGCTCTCGTCGACTGAGGGTGCGCCCCGATAGCGGAACGGCAACCGGTGATCAGCGACTGCCCGCGGCCGACGCACTGATGGTCTTCGCAAGCGGATGGCTCACCGGACGTCGCCGGCCTCGCCTGACGCCGCGAGGGATCGAATTCGTCAAGCGTT
>DASRUA010000107.1:0-33351 GCA_035655615.1 Dermatophilaceae bacterium | reverse complement strand
CCACGTGGGAACATCTTGGTCTGACCCTTTGTCGGCGAGTTGTTCCCAAGATGTTCCCAAGATGTTCCCATAAGCGGAAACAGGAAGAGCCCCCGACCTGTTCTCGCAGGTCAGAGGCCCTCTTCTGGTGTGTCCGGAGGGGGACTTGAACCCCCACGCCCGTTAAGGGCACTAGCACCTCAAGCTAGCGCGTCTGCCATTCCGCCACCCGGACAGGGTGATACGAGGCGCTTGTGGGAGCACCCGTAACGAGGGGGAACGATAGCACGCAGAAGGACCCGCTTCCGAACCGCCAACTAGGCTTGAGCCCATGACGGACAGCATGACGCCCGAAGCCGAAGTTGTTCGTATCTGCCGCGATCTGATCAGGATCGACTCGAGCAACTATGGCGATGGTTCCGGCACCGGCGAGCGTGCCTGTGCGGAGTACGTCATGGGAGAGCTCACCGAGGTCGGTCTGGACCCCTGGTATGTCGAGAGCGCACCTGGGCGCGGCAATGTCCTTGTCCGCATTGAGGGTTCGGATCGAGGCCGTCCCGGGCTGGCTGTCCACGGACACCTTGATGTCGTGCCCGCATACTCGGCTGACTGGCAGGTGGATCCGTTCGCCGCAGAGCTGCGGGACGGCTGCGTCTGGGGGCGGGGCGCGATAGACATGAAGGACATGGACGCCATGATCCTGGCCAATATCCGTCATCTGGCACGGTCCGGCGTCAAGCCACCACGTGACCTGGTCTTCTGCTTCTTCGCCGACGAAGAGGCAGGGGGAGTGCTCGGCAGCCACTGGGTCGTGGACAACCACCCGCAGGTGTTCGAGGGCGTCAGTGAGGCGATCAGCGAGGTCGGCGGGTTCAGCGTCACCGTTCCGGCCAAGGGCACCGGCGCACCGACCCGCGCATACCTCCTGCAGACCGCGGAGAAGGGGATGGCGTGGCTGCGGCTGACCGCCCACGGCCGCGCAGGGCACGGCTCGGTGCCCAACGACGAGAACGCGATCGTGCGCCTCGCAGCCGCGATCGGCCGGATCGACGCGCATGTGTGGCCTCGCGAGTACGTCGGTTCGGTTCGCCAGCTTCTCGACGGGCTCAGCGAGATCACCGGCACCCGGTATGACGACGGTTCACCGGGGCAGCTTCTGGCCCACCTGGGTGGGGCTCGCGGGTTCGTCCTGGCAACCCTGCAGGACACCGCGACCCTGACGATGCTCGAAGCCGGCTACAAGCACAACGTCATACCGCAGAGCGCCGCGGCCTCCTTGGACTGCCGATTCCTGCCGGGTCACGAGGACGAGCTGATGAGAACGATCAGGGAGCTTGCCGGAGAGCATGTGGCCGTGGAGGTTCTGCATCGCGACATATCGCTGGACGCCCCGTTCAGCGGGGATCTGACCGACGCCATGAAGAAGGCACTGCTGGCCGAGGACCCCGGCGCGTCAATCCTTCCGTACTGCCTTTCAGCCGGCACCGACAACAAGGCGCTGAGCACCCTGGGCATCAACGGCTATGGGTTCGTTCCGCTTCGTCTGCCGGCCGCCCTGGACTTCGCCCACATGTTCCATGGCATCGACGAGCGGGTGCCGGTTGAGTCCCTGCAGTTCGGCGCCCGGGTCCTGCAACGACTTTTCGCCACCTGCTAGAAGCCGATCACCCCTGCCCGCAGCCGATCATTCCTGGCGGGCGACCGTGCCCTGCCAGACAGTGCGCTGAACGCGAATGATCTTGCGCCGCAACCAGACTTTGCGCGCGCCACCGAAGTAGAGGAGCAGCCTGGAGAGCTCCCAGTGGCCGTATTCCGCCTCCTGGGCGACCGCGCGACGAAGGTCCCCGGCGGAGACGCCGCTCGGGAAGATCATCACGCGGTACTGATACTCGACCATCGTTGCCCATTCTGTCGCAGAAACGGGTACCTTCAAGGCATGAAAGCCGACCCGCGTGCCGCGCTGGCCATCCTGACCGCTTCTCTCGAGAGGCACCTTGAAGCCTCGGCCTCGCGCAGAGGTGAGAATGATCCGACGGTTGTTGCCGCCTATCAGGCGGTCGCGGAAGCCTTCGACCTCTATGACGACGCTCTGCTGGAGGCCTATGGCGAGGTCACTCCGTTGGAGATCTATAGCGGCGACGACGGTGATGATGACGACGAGGACGACGAAGACGACGAGGTGCTGGACGACCACGGCGACGAGGACGGCGACAGCGGCGTCTATCTGGGTCTTGACGACAGCGACTACGACGAAGAGCCCTCTCGCACCAAGTGACTTGTCCGCGGAGCACGCACTGAGGTGTTGTCGACCGCGGTGATGTAGCCCTCGGTGTTGCTGTGTCGCATGTCTCGGTACGTTAGCGACGACCTGACCTCCCCGTGGCGACTGCCCGCCGATAGCCTCCCGACATGAAACTTGGGCTGAATCTCGGTTATTGGGGCATGGACAACGATGCGGACAACATCGCGTTGGCGCAGGAAGCGGATCGGATCGGCTACTCGGTCGTCTGGGCCGCCGAAGCCTATGGTTCGGACACGGCGACAGTTCTCTCGTGGGTGGGGGCGTTGACCGAGAACATCGATCTCGGATCCGCCGTGATGCAGATCCCGGCCCGGACCCCGGCGATGACGGCGATGACAGCTGCGACGCTGGATACCTTGTCGGGCGGGCGCTTCCGGCTTGGCCTGGGTGTCTCGGGACCCCAGGTGAGCGAGGGGTGGCACGGGGTGAAGTTCGACGCGCCGCTGGGACGGACCCGTGAGTACGTCGACATCGTCAGGATGGCCCTTCGAAGAGAGACCGTTGCCTATCAGGGCAAACACTGGACGTTGCCCCTTCCGGACGGCCCCGGCAAGGCCCTGAGGATGACCATCCATCCGGTGCGCGACCATCTGCCGATCTATCTGGCTGCGGTCGGTCCCAAGAACCTCGAGCTTGCCGGCGAGATCGCTGATGGCTGGCTTGCCGTGTTCTTCAGCCCGGAGTATTCAGGGGATCTGCTGGCCTCGCTGAAGGTCGGGCGTGCCAAGGCCGATCGCGGTACCGAAGGGGATCGTCTCGCCGGCTTCGACATCGTGCCAACGGTTCCCGTCATCCTCAACGATGACGTCCAGGTGGCCGCGGCCCCCTTACGCGCCTACTCCGCGCTCTACCTTGGCGGGATGGGATCGCGGGAGAAGAACTTCTACAACGCACTGGCCGTGAGGATGGGCTTCGAGGAGGGGGCTGCAGAAGTCCAGGATCTCTTCCTCGCCAAGAAGCACCGTGAGGCCGCGGCTGCCGTGCCACTGGATTTCATCGACCAGACTTCCTTGATCGGCCCACGCGATCGGGTCGGGGACAGATTGAGCCGCTACGCTGCATCCGGCGTCACGACGCTGACGATCGCCGCCGAAGGTGCTTCGCTGGACGAACGCCTGCATGTGGTGCGCACCATGGCCGAGCTCCTGGACGAGTCCGGGCTGGGTGACTGACCGACCGGACGAACGAAAGAAGAGCCGTGCAGCCTCTGACCTATTTCGACTCGATCATTCTGGGCATCGTGGAGGGTCTGACCGAGTTCCTACCGATCTCCTCGACAGGTCACCTGACGATCGCCGAGAGGATTCTCGGCCTGACCGTGGACGACAAGTCCATCACGGCGTACACCGCGATCATCCAGATGGGCGCCATCGCCGCAACGGTGCTCTATTTCTGGAAGGACATCGTCCGTCTGCTCGGCGCCTGGTTCCGCGGCCTGCGGAACGCTGAGGAACGCAGCAACCATGACTACCAGCTCGCTTGGGCGGTCATCGTCGGGTCGATCCCGGTGGGCGTGGTCGGTTTCCTGGCCCGGGGATGGATCAAGGGCGGACTGCGCAGCGTGTGGGTTGTTGCGGCGGCGCTCATCCTGTGGAGTGGGGTGATGTGGGCGGCTGAAAGGCGCCACACCGTTCTTGACAAGCGGGGAGTCGTGCGGGGTGAGGGCCAGGTGACCTTGCGTGACGGCCTGATCATCGGTCTGATGCAATGTTTCTCACTCATCCCTGGCGTCTCGCGCTCCGGTGCCACGATCTCGGCCGGCCTCATCGATGGGCTCGACCGGGTCACGGCCACCCGGCTGTCGTTCTTCATGGCCATTCCCGCGTTGACGGCCGCCGGGCTCTACGAGGGCAAAGATGTCCAGACCAGCGTGACCGGCCTTGGTCAGATGGCGGTGGGCATCGTCATCGCCTTTGCCGTGGCGTACGCCAGCATCGCGTGGCTGCTGAGGTTCGTCGCACACCACCCGATCACGATCTTCATCTGGTACCGCGTTGCTTTGGGGCTGGCGCTGGGTATTGCTCTGTGGACGGGCTACATGACCGCTACCTGAGCGGTCCAGCAGCCCTGACAGATCTGGGGACGGGACCGCCGGCGGGTTAGAGCCAGCCTGACTTGCGGAACCCCCGGTACAGGCCGAACACGACCACGGCCATCGAGCCCAGCACCAAGAAGTATCCCCATTGGTAATGCAGCTCGGGCATGTTGTCGAAGTTCATGCCGTAGATGCCGGCAACCATCGTGGGCACCGCGGCCATCGCGACCCAGGCTGAGATCTTCCGCATGTCGTTGTTCTGCTGCACCGAGATCTGCGCGAGATGGGCATGCAGGGCATCGGTGAGCAGCCGGTCATAGGACTCGACGTGGTCGATGACGCGCAGCACATGGTCGGAGATGTCACCGAAGAACGGTCGGGCTTCGTCGTCCAGGATCGAGATGTCGCCCGACCGCAGCCCCCGCAGCGGAAGGGCCAGTGGGGTCACGGCGCGCCTGACCTCGAGGACCTCGCGCTTGAGCCGGTAGATGTCGGTGGCGTCGACGCCGCGGGCCCCAGAGAAGACCTGCTGCTCGATCAGATCGAGGTCCTCTCCGAGCTCGACGTCGATGAGCGTGTAGTTGTCGACGACGGAGTCCATCACGGAGTACAGGACGGCGCTGGGCCCGTGAGCCAGGTGCTCCGGCGCATGCTCCAGACGGGCGCGAACCCCTGACAGCGGGTTGGCCTCCCCCCGGCGGACCGTCACCACGAACCGGTCACCGACGAAGATCATCACCTCGCCGGTCTCGACGTCCGAGGTCGCGTCGATGTAGTGCAACGTCTTCAGCGACACGAAGATCGTGTCGTCGTAGACATCGAGCTTGGGTCGCTGGTTGCCCTTGATCGCGTCCTCAACCGCCAGCGGATGCAGCTTGAGCTCCTCGTTGACCAGGGCGAACTCGGCATCGGTGGGATCCTTGAGACCAATCCAGATGAACCCGTGGTCAGCTCTTCGAAGCGCCTCGAGCTCTTCGCTCAGGTCTCCGCACGGTATTCGGTGTCCGTCTCGATAGACGGCTTGGTCAACAATCACAACGCTTATGTGATCACGGTTTCGGAACTCATGCACCCACTCGCCGTAAAGTGTCCTTCGTGCCGACCTGCCTGCTGATCCGTCATGGACGCACCTCTTCCAACGCCAACGGAACGCTGGCGGGGTGGACCGAGGGCGTGGGTCTTGACGATGTCGGGCGTGGTCAGGCTGCGGATCTGGCTGAGCGACTGCGTGGTCTACCGATCCGGGCTCTTGTCTCAAGCCCTCTGCAACGATGCGTCGAGACTGCGCAGATCCTGGCCAGTGCATTGGTCGACGTCACGGTGCGTACCGATGAGCGCCTCGGTGAATGTCGTTACGGCTCCTGGACGGGCGGGTCGCTCAAGGAGCTGGCCAAGGAGCCTTTGTGGCGCACTGTGCAGGACCAGCCGAGCGCGGCACGGTTCCCCGACGGCGCGGTGTTCATGGGGGAGTCAGTTGCCGAGATGCAGGCGCGCGGTCTCCAGGCCGTGCGCGACATCGACGCCGCGGTCAATGCCGAACACGGATCACGGGCTCTGTGGGCGCTGGTCTCCCATGGCGACGTCATCAAGTCAATCCTGGCCGATGCGGCCGGCGCGCATCTTGACCACTTCCAGAGGATCATCGTGGGCCCGGCGTCGTTGTCGGTCGTGGCCTACACCGACCGGCGCCCCTACCTGGTCCGGCTCAACGACGGCGGGACCGATCTGTCAGCTCTGGTGCCGCCTGCGGGCGACGCGCCAGTTGGTGGCGGCGCTGGTGGCGCCGACTAAAGTTGCCGGTATGCCGGTCCTTGAGTTCGACCCACCAGATCGGTTCGTCGCGGGCACTGTCGGGCCGCCCGGCCAGCGAACCTTCTTCCTGCAGGCCAGCGCCGGGTCTCGGCTGGCCTCGGTGTCACTGGAGAAGCAGCAGCTGAGCACGCTCGCCGACCGGGTCAACGACCTGCTCGATGACTTTGCCGCGGGTGAGGCTGCGGATGTCGTTGCCGAGGCCTTCGAGGACGTTGACCCTCTGGCCACCCCCATCGAGGACGAGTTCCGGGTCGGCACGATGAGCCTCGGGTGGGATGCCGAACGTCGGGTCGTCATCGTGGAGTGCCACAACGGGCAGGAGGAGCTGGTGGTCGATGAGGAGGGTGAGCCCATGCTCGAGCCCGAGCAACCCGGGGCGTTCGAGACGGTCCTGCGGGTAGTGATCGAGCCGGCCCCGGCCCGCGCGTTCGCACGTCGATGCAGCAAGGTCGTTGCCGCCGGTCGGCCCCCGTGCCCGTTCTGCGGCGGGCCTCTTGACCCGACAGGGCATATCTGCCCTCGCGCCAACGGTTACAAGCGCTGAGCACGCAGTAGGCGCCATGAATCAGGCCGCTCCGAATCTGCCCGCTCCCACGACGCAGGAAGAGGTCGCCCACGTCCTCGATGTGCTGGCCTTCGGCGAGATCGAGATTGAGGGCCGTCTGGTGGATGCCAGCAACTTGGCACTTCGGGGGCAGCTCGAGCTGGATGGCATCCGGGCGCGGGTGATCTACAAGCCCGTGCAGGGGGAACGATCGCTATGGGACTTCCCGGACGGGACCCTTGCCGCGCGTGAGTCGGCGGCATTCGTGCTGTCGGCAGTCGGCGGGTGGAACCTCGTGCCCCCCACGGTTCTTCGGGAAGGACCCCTTGGACCAGGTTCGGTCCAGCTGTGGGTTGACGCCGTCGAGGGTGCCACCCGGAGCCTCATCGACGTGGTGCCCCCGGCGGAGCTGGCGCCGGGCTGGCTACCAGTCCTCGAGGCGCAGCTGGCCGACGGCACAGAGGTCGTCGTGGCCCACGCGGATCGGCCTGAGCTCGCCTCAGCCGCGGTCTTCGACGTGGTCATCAACAATGCTGACCGCAAAGGCTCTCATCTGGTGCTGGACCAGTCCGGCACGTTGTGGGGCTTCGATCACGGGATCAGCTGCCATACGGAGCCCAAGCTGCGCACCGTGCTGTGGGGCTGGGCGGGTCAGCCTCTGCCGGGGGCCGAGCTGGCCAGGCTGGAAGCGCTCGCGGGATGGTTGAGCACTCCGCTGAGCACCTTGTCCAGGTCGCTTGAGGGGCTGTTGTCACCGGCCGAGCTCGACGCCGTCGGCGCGCGTGTTGGCGGCCTGCTGGCCACCGGGCGGTTCCCGCAACCCAACAGCGGTGGCCCCGCCATACCGTGGCCACCGCTGTAGTCCACTCCGGTTAGGCTCGGAGAGTGAAATCCTGGCCGTCGCCGTTCATTCCTGCTGTGCCCGGCACCGGGCTCCCGGTTCGTGTCTACGACACCTCGTCCGGAGCTGTGCGCCAGCTGACACCAGGGCCAACGGCCCGGGTGTATGTCTGCGGCATCACTCCCTACGACGCAACTCACATCGGCCATGCAGCCACCTACGTGACCTTCGACCTGCTGGGTCGGGCCTTGCGCGACGCAGGCCATGAGGTGCTCTATGTCCAGAACGTCACGGACGTGGACGAGCCCCTGCTAGAGCGTGCCCAGCGCGATGGTGTCCCATGGCGGTCATTGGCAGACGAAGAGATCGCGCTCTTCCGCGAGGACATGACCGCTCTCGCCGTGATCGCCCCGGACCACTACATCGGCGCGGTCGAGGGCGTTCCGTCAGTTGTCAAGGCGGTGACCGACCTGCTTTCCTGCGGTACGGCATACCGTGTCGATCTTCCCGAGGGTGAAGGAATCGCCGAAGCCGGCGACATCTATTTCGACCTCTCCTCCACCCCGGATTTTGGTTCGGTCTCCAGGTGGGATCGGGACCAGATGATGGCGGTCTATGCCGAGCGTGGGGGAGACCCCGAGCGTCCCGGCAAGCGCGATCAGCTGGACCCGTTGCTCTGGCGCGCCGCGCGTGCCGGTGAACCGTCATGGCCCGGCGGCGATCTCGGTGACGGTCGCCCCGGATGGCACATCGAGTGCACGACCATCGCCCTGGACTACCTCGGCATGACGTTCGACGTACAGGGAGGCGGCACAGACCTGGTCTTCCCTCACCACGAGATGAGTGCCGTTCAGGCCTGCGGGATCACCGGCGATGCGCCGTTCGCGCGCGCCTACGTCCACCAGGCCATGGTCGGGCTCGACGGCGAGAAGATGAGCAAGTCCAAGGGCAACCTCGTGCTCGTATCGACGCTGCGACAGTCAGGGGTCGACCCGATGGCCATCCGGCTGGCTGTCCTGGCCCACCACTACCGCACGCCCTGGGAGTGGACCGATCAGGTCCTGGCCGACGCGCAGAAACGACTTGCGACGTGGCGGGCAGGGTTGTCCGGCAACGGAGGCCCTTCGGCCGAGGCGACCATCGCACGCGTCCGTGAGTGTCTCGCCAATGACCTCGACGCGCCAGGCGCTCTGGCCGCGGTGGACGAGTGGGTTCGGGAGAGCCTGCAAGGGCGCGGCCCAGATGTCACGGCAGCGGGTGGTGCCAACGCGGCTGGTATTGAGCTCGGTGCCCCCGGGCTGGTCGGGCGCGCGTTGGACGCGCTGCTCGGCATGCGTCTTTAGCCGGAGGGTGGGTCCTCACCGCGACGACGCAGGTAGCGCTCGAACTCGCGTGCGATGGCGTCACCGCTGGCCTCCGGGAGGTCCGCGGTGTCCTGGGCCTCTTCGAGTGAATGGATGTACTCCGCCACCTCCTCATCGGACTCAGCCAGCTCATCGACTCCGTGCTCCCACGCCCGTGACTGTTCGGGGAGATCTCCGTGCGGGATGGACAGGTCGAGCAGCTCCTCAAGCTTGGCGATCAGCCCTAGGGTGGCCTTGGGTGATGGCGTGCCGCCCGCGTAGTGGGGAACGGCTGCCCAGCAGGACAATGCGGGCAGGTCTGACTGGGCGGCTGCGTCAGCCAGGACCCCGACGATGCCGGTGGCACCCTCGTACCTACTGGGTTCGAGGTCGAATCGCTGAGCGACGTCCTCGTTCTCCGAGGTGGCCGAGACGGGCAGGGGCCGGGTGTGCGGCACATCGGCGAGCAGGGCGCCCAGTGTCACGAACGTGGTGACGCCGATCTCCTTGGCGAACTCCAGCAGCTCGATGGTGAACGAACGCCAGCGTGTCGACGGCTCGATGCCCTGGACCAGGATGATGTCGCGATCCAGCGACGTGGACGTGGCCAGCAAGATGCGGGTCGTGGGCCAGCTGATCCGGCGCTTGCCGTCATCCAGGACGACCCGGGGACGGCTGACCTGGAAGTCGTAGTAGTCCTCCGGGTCGATCGCGGCGATCGGCTCGGCCTTCCACACCTCGGTGAGATGCTCGATGGCCGCTGTGGCTGCTTCGCCCGCGTCATTCCAGCCCTCGAAGGCAGCGATCATGATCGGGTCGCGCAGTTCCGGCACATCCGCGAGCTCAATCAACAGGAGCCTCCGATTGCTGCAAGATTGTTCTGAGATGGACCAGACTACGGAATGACGGTTGGGCGGCCCATCAACCCGCCGATAGACTTCCGTAGATCCAACCACAGAGAAGACGGGACTACCTTGAGCAGCCGCTCTGACCTCTTCCGCACTGCTCTTGCCGAGCGGGTCCTCGTGGCCGATGGCGCGATGGGCACCATGCTCCAGGCTGCTGATCCGTCCATGGCCGATTTCCAGGGCTATGAGGGCTGTAACGAGATCCTCAACGTCACCCGTCCGGACGTCGTGAGAAGCGTTCACGACGCCTACTTCGCGGTGGGGGTTGATGCTGTGGAGACCAACACCTTCGGCGCCAACCTGGCCAACCTCGGCGAGTACGGCATCTCCGATCGCATCTACGAGCTCGCCGAGTCCGGCTCCCGTATAGCCGTCGCCGCCGCCGAGCAGTGGTCGACGCCTGAGCACCCGCGTTTCGTGATCGGCTCGATGGGGCCCGGGACCAAGCTGCCTTCGCTGGGCCACATCGCCTTCGCCACCTTGCGCGACGCCTATGCGGAGCAGGCTCGCGGGCTGATCGACGGGGGGGTCGACGTCCTCCTGATTGAGACCTCCCAGGACCTGCTGCAGGCCAAGGCCGCCGTGATCGGTTCCAAGCGCGCACTGACCGCGGCCGGCGAGAACCTGCCGGTCATCGTCCATGTCACGGTCGAGACGACCGGCACCATGCTGATGGGTTCCGAGATCGGCGCGGCTCTGACCGCGCTGGAACCGCTGGGGATCGACGCGATCGGCCTCAACTGCGCGACCGGCCCGGCCGAGATGAGCGAGCACCTGCGTCATCTCTCACGGCACTCCCGTATCCCGATCAGCTGCATGCCCAACGCCGGGCTGCCCATTCTCACCAAGGAGGGCGCGGCATACCCGCTCACTCCCGAGCAGCTCGCAGCCGCGCACACCCAGTTCGTCAAGGAGTTCGGACTCTCCCTGGTCGGTGGTTGCTGCGGTACGACGCCCGCCCACCTTGCAGAGGTCGTCAAGGCTGTTGGCTGGACGCCGGTGCAGCCGCGCCGACCACACCCCGAGCATGGCGTCGCCTCGTTGTACTCCTCAGTGCCTTTCCGCCAGGACACGTCATTCTTGTCGATCGGCGAGCGCACGAATGCCAATGGCTCCAAGGCGTTCAAGGAGGCAATGCTGGCCTCCCGCTGGGACGAGTGCGTCGAGATCGCCCGCAACCAGACCAGGGACGGAGCCCACCTGCTCGACGTCTGCATCGACTACGTGGGCCGCGACGGCGTGCAGGACATGCACGAGATCGTCAGCCGGTTCGCGACGGCAAGCACCCTGCCGCTGGTTCTCGACTCCACCGAGCCTGCCGTGGTCGAGGCCGGCCTCGAGCTGCTGGGTGGCCGCGCGGTCGTCAACTCGGTCAACTACGAGGACGGCGAGGGTGAGGGCTCGCGATTCTCGCGGATCATGCCGGTGGTCAAGGAGCACGGCGCTGCCGTCATCGCGCTGACCATTGACGAGACCGGTCAGGCCCGAACCTGTGAGCACAAGGTCGCCGTGGCTGATCGGCTCATCACGGCGCTGACCGGTCGGTGGGGCATGAACGTGGAGGACATCATCGTCGACACGCTGACCTTCCCGATCGGCACGGGTCAGGAGGAGACACGTCGCGATGGTCTGGAGACCATCGAGGCCATCCGCGAGATCAAACGTCGCTATCCAGACGTTCAGACAACCCTGGGCGTCTCGAACGTGTCGTTCGGCCTCAAACCAGCCGTCAGGGTGGTCCTGAACTCGGTGTTCCTGCACGAGTGTGTCAAGGCAGGACTCGACTCGGCCATCGTGCATGCCGCCAGGATCGTGCCGATGGCGCGGATCCCGGAGGAGCAACGCCAGGTGGCCCTCGACCTTGTCTATGACAGGCGTGTCTGGGCAGGTGAGCCGGGGAAGAGCGAGCTGACCTATGACCCGCTGAGCCGCCTGCTGGAGCTGTTCGAGGGCGTGGACTCCGCCTCCGTGAAGGACGCTCGAGCCGAGGAGCTCGCCGCTCTGCCGCTGGAGCAGCGACTGGGCCGGCGGATCATCGACGGCGAGCGACAAGGTCTTGAGGACGACTTGCAGGCGGCCCTCGACCGAGGTGACAAGGCCCTCGACATCATCAACGACAACCTGCTCGACGGGATGCGGACCGTCGGCGAGCTGTTCGGCAAGGGCGAGATGCAACTGCCGTTCGTGCTGCAGTCTGCCGAGGTCATGAAGGCCGCAGTCGCCTATCTCGAGCCGTTCATCGAGGGTAACGCCGACGGCTCAGCCCGCGAGGCGAAGGCACGTATCGTGCTGGCCACAGTCCGGGGCGACGTCCACGACATCGGCAAGAACCTGGTGGACATCATCTTGTCGAACAACGGGTACGAAGTCGTCAACATCGGGATCAAGCAACCGATCGCCGAGATCATCCGTGCCGCCGAGGAGCACAATGCCGACGCCATCGGCATGAGCGGGCTGTTGGTGAAGTCGACGGTGGTCATGAAGGAGAACCTCGAGGAGCTCAACTCCCGCGGGTTCGCGGGGCGCTGGCCAGTGCTGCTCGGTGGCGCTGCCCTGACCCGTGCGTACGTGGAGAATGACCTGGCGGAGGTGTACCGGGGTGAGGTCCGTTACGCCAGAGATGCTTTCGAGGGTCTGCGCCTGATGGATGCGGTGGCGGCCGCCCGCGCCAACCCGGAGCTCAGCGTCTCGGACACCCTGCCAGAGCTGCGCAAACGGAGGGTACGTGCGGTGGTGGCTGCGGCCGATGAAGATGCACCCGCCGACACCATGCGATCGGACGTGGCCCAGGACAACAGCATCCCGACGCCGCCGTTCTGGGGCAGCCGGGTCGTCAAGGGCATCACCCTGGCCGACTACGCGTCATACCTCGACGAGCGGGCGACGTTCCTGGGGCAGTGGGGGTTGAAGGGCCAGCGCGGCGAGGACGGTGCATCCTACGAGGAGCTGGTCGAGACCGAGGGCCGGCCGCGGCTGCGGATGTGGCTCGAGCGGATCAAGACCGACGGTCTGCTCGAGGCCGCCGTCGTGTACGGCTACTTCCCTTGCTACAGCGAAGGGAACGATCTCGTGGTCCTTCACCACGAAGAGGGCCCGGACGGTGCGAAGGTCGGCAGTGAGCGGGCGCGTTTCTCCTTCCCGCGCCAGCGTCGTGACCGTCGGCTTTGCCTCGCCGACTTCTTCAAGACCAGGGAACGCTACGAAGCCGACGGTGAGCCAGACGTCATTGCCTTCCATCTGGTGACGATGGGTGCCAGGGTGGCTGAAGCGACCGCAGAGCTGTTTGGTCGCGACGCTTATCGCGAGTACCTCGAGCTTCATGGTCTGTCCGTGCAGCTGACCGAAGCGCTGGCCGAGATGTGGCATGCGCGAGTGCGCGACGAGCTCGGCTACGGCGCCGAGGACAAGGACGACCTCGGCGCGATCCTGCGTCAGGGCTATCGCGGGTCTCGTTACTCGTTCGGATATCCGGCCTGTCCGGACCTGGCCGACCGCGCGGTTCTGGTCGGGCTCCTCGACCCCTCACGCATCGGGGTGACCCTCTCGGAGGAGCTACAGCTGCACCCGGAGCAGTCCACTGACGCCCTGGTCGTGCATCACCCAGAGGCCAAGTACTTCAATGCGACGTAGCCTTCTGCGACATGACTGCAATGCGACATGACAGCGGTGCGACATGACTTCAGTGCGACATGACCTGTGGCCCCACATGACCGCGCCGCTTCCGGCGGCAGTTCTGTGGGACATGGACGGCACCCTGGTGGACACTGAGCCCTACTGGATCGCCGAAGAGCGCTCTCTGGTGGAGCAGCACGGCGGTGTGTGGACAGACGAGCACGCATATCAGCTCGTCGGTAACGACCTGATGGTCTCGGCGGAGTACATCCTGGCTCATTCGCCGATCCTGCTGACGCCGGTCGAGGTCGTCAACGAGCTTCTGTCTGGCGTCGTCGCCAGGGTCGCCGAGCATGTGCCGTGGCGCCCGGGTGCCCGAGAGCTGCTGGCAAGCCTTGTGGCACAAGGGGTTCCGTGCGCGCTCGTCACGATGTCGTGGGAGTCGCTGGCCACAGCCGTGGTGAAGAACCTGCCGAGGGGCAGCTTCGCCGCGGTCATCACCGGAGATGTCGTGAGCCATGGCAAGCCCCACCCCGAGCCATACCTGGCAGCTGCGCGTCTGCTCGGGGCCGACCTCGGAGCCTGCATCGCGATCGAGGACTCGCCGCCGGGAGTCGCCTCCGCGGTGGCGGCCGGCATACCGACGATTGCCGTGCCACATCGCGTCCCGGTGCCGGAGACCATCGGCGCTGTTCAGATCTCGACCCTGGCGGGTCTCGAGCCGCGAGACCTGTTGCGCCTGTTGGCCTGATTGTTCAGCGTCCGTGCCCGTCAGGCCCGGGAAGCCCAGGAGCTCGTGTTCGCCGCAGCAGCCAGGACTTGTGCCAGCTCTTCGTAGCCGTCAGCCACCGGACCGACCGTGACCCGCACGTGTCCGCCTCCACCCGGCAGGACGTCGAACGGCGTTCCGGGCGTGACACCCACCCCCTGGCTGGCCAGCCGGACGATGGCAGCTGACTCGTCGTGGACGGGCACCCACAGGTTCAGCCCGTCGCCGCTGGCGACCTCCACATCGCGTGCCTTAAGTGCGGCGACCAGGGTGCCACGTCGACGGGTGTACTCATCTCGGGCGTGGTCGACGTCGGCGACGGCGGCCGGGTCGGTGAGCAGGCTCAGCAGCACGCGCTGCAACAACCGGCTGCTCCAGCCCTGTCCCAGCTGCCGGCGGTGGAGGATCTCGCGGAGCAGCTCGCTCGGTCCGCCCATGGCAGCCAGCCGGAGGTCGGGGCCGTGGGACTTGGAGAAGCTGCGGATGTGGATCACCTGGTCCGGAATCCACTGACCCAGGCTGATCGGCGCGGTGGCGGCCACGGCACCGGCCGAGTCGTCCTCGACGACCGGCATGCCTGCTTGGGCAAGGATTGGCGCCAGGTCCCGCGCGCGCTGCCCGGTCATCGACGCACCCGTCGGGTTCTGGGCTCTCGGCTGCAGGAAGACCGCCGCGATGGGACTGCGCAGGGCTTCGGTCAGCGGCTCCGGGCACAGTCCCGCGTCGTCGACCGGCACCCCCACCACCTCGACACCGATGGACTCGAGCAGGTCCAGCAGGGGAGGGAAGCCCGGGTGTTCGACGACAACCCGGTCGCCGAAACGGAGCAGCGATCGGGACACCAGGTCCAGGCCGTCCATGGCCCCGTCCACGACCATGAGCTCCTCGGCCGGGTAGGGCCACTGGGCCTTCAGGACCTCCAGCAGCCCAGGCAGAACCGGATCATCCAGATAGCTGCCCGGGATGCCAGCGGTGGTGAGATCGCTCAGTGCCGGTCCGAGGTTCGGCAGCAATGCTGGGTCGGGGGTGCCGGTGGACAGGTCGAGGGCGAAGTCGAGCTGCCTCTCCAGGGCCCGACGGTATCGGCCGGGGGCAGGCTCCTGCAGGCCGGCGACCGTGGTGCCGCGGCGACCATCGGTGCGAATGGCACCGGAACGGGCAAGGAGTGCCCAGCCGGCACTGACCGTGGTGGGGGACAGACCCAGCCGGGTGGCCAGGGCCCGGATCGGTGGGAGCCTGGCACCAGGCGCAAGCGCACCATCACGAACGGCGCGGCTCACCGCCTGGGCGATGCCTTTGGCACTTGGTGCCTCCAGCCGTTGCTCGATGGCTGACAGCGCGGTCGTCATGTTTGTAACATAGCAAGAGACTCATTGTGTGATCAATGAGGTGGCACGTATTGTGTCGCCATGACACAGCGAATCTCACACTGGATCGATGGTCGCGAGACCCCTGGCACCTCCGGCCGCACGGCCCCCGTGTACAACCCGGCAACGGGCCAGCGCAGTGCCGATGTGGAGCTCGCCAGCGGCAGCGAGGTCGATGTCGCGGTCGCCAAGGCCGTGGTCGCAGCCAGGCAGTGGCGGCACGCGTCCTTGTCCCAACGGGCAGGTGTGCTCTTTGCCTTTCGCCAGCTGTTGCACGAACGCACCGACGAGCTTGCGGCGATCGTCACGGCCGAGCACGGCAAGGTCCTGTCAGACTCTGCCGGCGAGATTGCCCGTGGGCTGGAGAACGTCGAGTTCTCCGCAGGCGTGCCACAGCTGCTCAAGGGCGGGTTCTCCGAGCAGGTCTCGACCGGGGTGGATGTCTACTCGATACGTCAGCCTCTGGGTGTGGTGGCCGGCATCACCCCGTTCAACTTTCCCGTGATGGTGCCCCTGTGGATGTGTGCCAACGCCATCGCCTGCGGCAACGCCTTCATCCTCAAGCCAAGCGAGAAGGACCCCTCGGCGTCGCTGTTCCTGGCCCAGATGTGGAAGGACGCCGGTCTGCCTGACGGTGTCTTCACGGTTGTCCAGGGTGACAAGGAGGCTGTCGACGCGCTGCTGACCCACGCCGACGTAGCAGCCGTGAGCTTCGTCGGCTCGACGCCGATCGCCAGGTACATCTACGAGACCGGCACTGCCCAGGGCAAGCGGGTCCAGGCCCTCGGCGGAGCCAAGAACCATGCTCTGGTGCTGCCCGACGCCGACGTGGAGATGGCTGCCGATGCGGTGGTCTCCGCGGCATACGGCTCGGCCGGTGAGCGTTGTATGGCGCTGTCCGTCGCCGTCGCCGTGGGTGACGTCGCCGACAGGTTGGTGGACGCACTCGCTGCACGCCTGCCGAAGCTCACCATCGGTGATGGCACCCACCCGGACACCGACATCGGTCCGCTGATCACGGCGGAGCACCGCGATAAGGTTGCCGGCTACATCGGCGCCGGTGCCCAGCAGGGTGCCACTCTGGTGGTTGACGGTCGTCAGGCTGACGTGCCCTCCGGGGGCTTCTTCCTCGGGACGACCCTGATGGACCATGTCACCCCCGAGATGACCGTCTACTCCGATGAGATCTTCGGGCCGGTGCTCTGCGTCGTCCGCGCGGAAACCTATGAGCAGGGTCTGGCGCTGATCAACGACAACCCTTACGCGAACGGGACGGCGATCTTCACCCGTGATGGCGGGGCGGCCCGCCAGTTCCAGTTCGAGGTGGAGGTCGGCATGGTCGGTATCAACGTCCCTGTTCCGGTGCCGGTGGCCTACTACTCGTTCGGCGGCTGGAAGGCCTCACTGTTCGGCGACTCGCACATGTATGGCGCCGAGGGCATGAACTTCTACACCCGCGGCAAGGTCGTCACCTCTCGCTGGCCCGATCCGGCCACCTCCGCCGTCGACCTCGGCTTCCCTCGCACGCGATAGGAGATCTCCATGGCCCACACAACCAACCAGACCAAGACCCAGACCAAGACCCAGACAGCGCCCCGGACACCAGCGCCCCGGACACCCTCCGACGAGGCCCGCGTTCGCGCCGACGACCGCGCGCACGTCTTCCATTCGTGGTCCGCCCAGGCCCAGATCGACCCTATGCCGATCGCCTCTGCGTCCGGTTCGCACTTCACCGACTACTCAGGCAAGCGCTACCTCGACTTCTCCTCGCAGCTGGTGAACGTCAATATCGGGTACCAGCACCCCAAGCTCGTTGCTGCTATCCAGGAGCAGGCCGGCAAGCTCGCCACCATCTCTCCGGCCTTCGCCAACGATGCGCGCAGCGAGGCGGCCCGGCTCATCGCCGAGGTCGCCCCGGGGGACCTCAATGCCGTCTTCTTCACCAACGGCGGGGCCGACGCCAACGAGAACGCGATCCGGATGGCGCGGCTGCACACCGGGCGTCACAAGATCCTGGCCGCCTACCGCAGCTATCACGGTGCCACTGCCGGCGCCATTGCGCTCACCGGTGACCCGCGCCGCTGGGCCTCGGAACCAGGAGAGCCCGGGATCATCCACTACTGGGGCCCGTACGCCTATCGCTCCGCGTTTCACGCGGCCACCGAGCAGGAGGAGTCCGATCGCGCGCTGTCGCATCTGCGGGACCTGCTGATGGTTGAGGGATCACACACGGTTGCCGCGATCATCCTGGAGACGGTTGTCGGCACCAACGGGATCCTGGTCCCGCCACCCGGGTATCTCGCCGGGGTCCGCGCGTTGTGCGACGAGTTCGGGATCGTCATGATCGCCGATGAGGTCATGGCCGGTTTCGGTCGCTGCGGGGAGTGGTTCGCAGTGGACCACTGGGGCGTGACACCGGACCTGATCACGTTCGCGAAGGGGGTCAACTCCGGATATGTGCCGCTGGGTGGTGTGCTGATCTCGGACGCGATCGCCGCGACGTTCGCGGACCGGGCCTTCCCCGGCGGGCTGACGTACTCAGGTCATCCGCTGGGGTGTGCCGCAGCGGTGGCCTCAATCAACATCTTCCGTGAGGAAGGCATCATCGAGCATGCTCGCTCGCTGGGGACCGACGTGATCGGTCCCGAGCTGCTGGCGCTTGCCGAACGGCACCCATGTGTTGGTGAGGTTCGCGGGCTCGGCGTCTTCTGGGCGCTGGAGCTGGTACGCGACCGCGCCACCCGTGAGCCGCTGGTGCCGTTCAACGCCCGTGGCGCCGATGCCAGGCCGATGGCCGAGTTCGCAGCCGCGTGCAAGGACCAAGGACTATGGCCGTTCGTCCACTTCAACCGGACCCACGTCGTGCCGCCGTGCACAACGTCCGCAGAAGAGGTCAGGGAAGGAATCGCGATCCTCGACAACGCACTGAAGGTGGCCGACACGTACTACATCGGCAGCTGACTGCATCGGGACTCGAGGTGACAGCTGAAGCCGCCTCGTGCGCTTTGTGAAGTCGCACTAGTCGACGACCTGACTTCGGGCCCTTCGCTGGGTCGATCAGTGCGAGTCAAGGGACATGGGGTCTTCGCAGGTCAGTCTGCGGTGGGCGGGACCTGCATGTCGTAGGTGACCCACATGGTGCGCTCGGCCACCTGGTCGTACTTGCTCCGGGCACGGTGGTTGTCATCCGCGGTGATCCAGCGGATCTTGCTCCAGCCACGATGTCGGGCGATCGTCCGCAAGGCCTCCAGGAGGGCATCCACCGCGCCCATGCCACGCGCGGCCGGCGTGACGAAGAGGTCATCGAGGTGGCCTGCCACGGCAGCAGCCAGCGGCCGGAAGTACGGACGGTAGTGGGCCAGGCCAACCGCGGTGCCGCTTGCGTCGCGAACCAGCAGCGCCTTGACGTCGTGGTCGGGGTCGGTGATCCATGACCACACCCGATCGAGCTGTGCGTCCGTCACGGTGTCTTGGTAGAAGTCGGCAGGCGCGATACAGCTCCCGCCATGCCGTGCTGTCGTCAGGGCCCGGTGGTCCAACCGTGAAAGGACGAGAGGTCATGCCTCAATCTGGTCATCTGCTTCTAGTCGTCTACCAGAACGACGGCAGTCGTTCTCTGCGGGTCGAGAGCGAGAACGGCTGCGCCCTCGGGCAGGGGTGGGGGAGTTCCACCCCACTCCGGACACAGGCTGCGGTGGTCGCACCAGTCGCAGAGTCTGGACTTGCTCGGCCGCCAGTCACCGGTCTGGGCTGCGGTCTCGATGGCATGCCACAAGGCCTTGAGCTTGCGTTCGACCGCGAGCAGGTCGGCCTCGTCGGGGGAGTAGCGCACAATCTCGGAGTTGGCGAGATAGACCAGCTGCAGCATTTGCGGTACCTGCCCACGCAACCGCCACAGCACGAGCGCATAGAACTTCATCTGGAACAACGCCTTGCCCTCGAAGAGCTCCGACGGCGATCGGCCGGTCTTGTAGTCGACGACCCGGATCTCGCCCGTGGGCGCGACGTCGAGCCGGTCGACATAGCCGCGCAGGGTCAACCCGTCCAGATCGGTCTCGACGTAGAGCTCGCGCTCGGCTGGCTCCAGGCGGGTTGGGTCCTCCAGGGTGAACCATCGCTCAATCAGCGAGACGGCGTCGCTGAACCAGCTCGCCACCGCGGCCGGGTCGCTCTCTTCCACGAGGTCGGCCAGCTCCGGCCGGCCCCCCACCAGCGCCTGCCACTGCGGCCCGACCATGGCTGCGGCGGCTTCGAGGGTCCGGCCGGATGACGGGAGGTCGAACAGCCGCTCCAGGACGGCGTGAACCAGGGTGCCTCGCGCCGCCGCGGCACTGGGCGGCGACGGGAGCTTGTCGATCACCCGAAAGCGGTAGAGCAGTGGACACTGCATGAAGTCTGCGGCCCGGCTTGGGGACAGTGCGGCAACCATGCAAGGCACTGTAGGCGGGCGCGCTGACACAGGGGGCACCGACACTGGCGCACCGAGGTGCGGCGCATCAACGCTGGCCGCAACAACGCTGGCCGCACTGACATAGGGTCGCTCCATGGCCGCAAGCACCGAGGACGCGACAGGTCCGGCCCCTGGCTGGCGCATTGTCACGATCGGCGGGGTGCCCGTCTACATCGGCAGGTCCTGGCCGGTGATCGCCCTGATCATCGTGTTCCTCTACGGCCCCGGCGTCGCCCGTGATCGCCCGGACCTAGGGGTCGGCGCCTACGCCGTTGCCGTGGGGTTCGCCCTTCTGCTGCTGATCTCGGTGTTCGCGCACGAGGCCTCCCACGCGGTCGTGGCCACCCGGCTGGGCTACCGCGTGAACCGCGTCGTGGCTGATCTCTGGGGTGGGCACACGGCCTACGAAACCTCCGCCGCCCGACCGGGAGCCAGTGCGCTGGTGGCTATCGCCGGGCCTGCAGCCAACGCCCTCCTGGCTGTGGTCGGCAGGTTGGCCCTGCCCGCTGTCCCTGACGGCATCGCCTTCCAGCTGGTCGGCGCGATCGTCTGGACCAATGCCTTCGTCGCCGCGTTCAACCTCTTGCCAGGGCTTCCGCTGGACGGCGGCTTCCTGGTCGACTCCCTTGTCTGGCGAATCACCGGCAGCCGCGAGAGCGGGCTCATCGCGGCGGGTTGGTGCGGGCGGGTCGTGACAGTCCTGGTCGTCCTGTGGTTTGTGGGTGTGCCACTGCTGAACGGCCAGCCCCCGGATCTGTTCAACATCGCCATGGGGATGTTCATAGGGTCCTTCCTGTGGGTGGGTGCCACCAACGCCATCCGTGCAGGCCGCGGGAGTCGTCTGCTGGGCGCCATACGGATTGACTCCGTATGGCGGCGCGCGGCGGCCCTGCCTGCCCGGGCGAGTGCCGCGCAGGCGCTTGCGCTACGCACCAGCGGGCCGGGCGGCACAGCCGTGGTCGTCGAGGACGACGGGCGAAGGGCCATCGGGCTCCTTGACGACGAGGCGCTGCGCGCGATCCCCGAACAGTCTCTTGGGAGTGTCTCGGTCACCGCCGTGATGCAGCAGCAGCCGGACGGCTGGGTCGTCGAGGCCACCGGCGATCAGTCGATCGCCACCGTGGTGATGGCGATGCAGCACCTTGGGATCCGGGCCGTGCCGGTGCGTGGCCCTGACGGGCTGATAGCCGGCATCGTGCTGGCCGGCGATCTCGAGGCCGCGCTGTCTCGAAGGCCTGCTCCGCCCACCTAGACTTGTCCGTCATGAGCCCGCACAGTCCCGTCACCACGCGTGCCACTGGCGCCCACCTGCGTCGTGGATCGTTCGCCGAGGGTGAGCGCGTGCAGCTGACCGACCCGAAGGGCAAGCTTCACACCATCACTCTGGAGCCCGGCAAGGACTTCCACACCCACCGCGGCTGGCTGGCCCACAACGACCTGATCGGCGCGCCGGACGGGTCGACGTTCAAGAACACCGCTGGCGTCGAGTACCTGGCCGTTCGTCCACTGCTCTGCGACTACGTCCTGTCGATGCCGCGCGGCGCTGCAGTGGTCTATCCCAAGGACTCCGCCCAGATCGTGGCCATGGCCGACATCTTCCCGGGCGCCCGGGTGGTCGAAGCCGGTGTCGGGTCGGGCGCCTTGAGCATGTCGCTGCTTCGGGCCGTCGGCGACCTCGGCCACCTCCATTCTTTCGAGCGCCGTGAGGAGTTTGCCGACATCGCGCGGGGAAATGTCGAAGGCTTCTTCGGCGGTCCGCACCCGGCTTGGCAGATCACCATCGGCGACCTGGTCGAGACCCTGCCGACTTCGGTCCAGGCGGGCACCATCGATCGAGTCGTCCTGGACATGCTGGCCCCCTGGGAGTGTCTTGACGTCGTCGCCGACGCCTTGGCCCCCGGTGGTGTGCTCATCTGTTATGTCGCCACCGTCACTCAGCTCTCCCGGGTGGCCGAGGCATCGCGCGACCATGGGGGCTTCACCGAACCGTCAGCCTGGGAGTCGCTGGTCCGTGGCTGGCACCTCGAAGGACTGGCGGTCCGACCCCAGCACCGGATGCACGGTCACACCGGCTTCCTGATCACCACCAGGCGGCTCGCCCCGGGTGTCACGCCTCCGCTGCGCAAGCGCCGCCCGGCCAAGGGTGCCCTCGATGGGGACACTGAGCTCCCCACCGGCGACTGGTCAGAAGAGGACATGGGGGAGAGGGTCACCTCGGAGAAGAAGATTCGACGCGTTCGACGATCTTTGACAGATACACCCACCACGTAGTCCTATGTCGGGTTAGGGTCGAATTGTCGGTTGCGAACGAGGCCGACAGGTGACGCGAGGAGGTTCCAATCATGTCCGAGAACTCCGCCCAACATGAGGATCAGCACGGCCCCTCGGTCGAGCCGGTCGAGCCGGTCGAGCCGGTCGACAAGGCGGAGGCTCTGCGCCAGCAGTCTCTTCTGTCCGAGGAGGTGGCAGGCCTGCGCCGCCGTCTGGCGGACTCACCAACCCGGTCGCGTGACCTGGAGAACCGCGTGCTGCAGCTGCAGACTGCGTTGTCGACGCTGTCGTCCCAGAACGAACGCCTCGTGCGGACACTGCGCGAGGCCCGCGAGCAGATCGTCACCCTCAAGAGCGAGGTTGACCGGCTGGCCCAGCCACCGTCTGCCTACGGCTTGATCCTCGAGTCCTACGACGATGCCACCGTCGACGTCCTGACCAGCGGTCGCAAGATGCGGGTCGCCGTGTCGCCGTCGGTCGACCCGAGCGAGCTGTCCGCCGGGCGAGAGGTGATGCTCAACGAGGCCCTCAACGTCGTCGCGACCTGCGGCTTCGAGCGCATCGGCGAGATCGTGATGCTCAAGGAGCTGCTGGGTGACGACAGGGTGCTCGTGGTGGCGCACGCCGACGAAGAGCGCGTCTGCCGGATGGCCGAGAGCCTGGACGGAGAACCGATCCGGGTTGGCGATGCCTTGCTGCTGGACTCTCGTTCGGGCTTCGTCTACGAGCGGATCCCCAAGGCCGAGGTTGAGGACCTGGTCCTCGAAGAGGTGCCGGACATCGACTACAGCGACATCGGCGGGCTGGCCGGTCAGATCGAGGCGATCCGTGATGCCGTGGAGCTGCCCTACCTGTACCCGGACCTGTTCATGGAACACAAGCTGAAGCCGCCCAAGGGCGTCCTGCTCTATGGCCCTCCCGGTTGCGGAAAGACGCTGATCGCCAAGGCGGTTGCCGCGTCGCTGGCAAGGAAGGTTGCGGCCAAGGAAGGCAAGCCCATCGGCAAGTCCTTCTTCCTGAACATCAAGGGCCCCGAGCTGCTCAACAAGTACGTCGGTGAGACCGAGCGCCACATTCGCCTGATCTTCCAGCGGGCCCGCGAGAAGGCCTCCGACGGCACGCCTGTGGTGGTCTTCTTCGACGAGATGGACGCGCTCTTCCGGACCCGTGGCTCCGGCGTGTCCTCAGATGTCGAGACGACGATCGTGCCGCAGCTGCTCTCCGAGATCGACGGTGTCGAACGTCTCGAGAACGTCATCGTCATCGGTGCGTCCAACCGCGAGGACATGATCGACCCCGCGATCCTGCGACCCGGCCGGCTCGACGTGAAGATCAAGATCGAGCGTCCCGACGCCGAGAGCGCCCGTGACATCTTCAGCAAGTACCTCACCGCGGACCTGCCGCTGCACGAGTTCGACCTGGCCGAGCACGGAGACTCCGCGCAGCGAACCGTCGAGGCGATGATCCAGTCGGCTGTTGAGCGGATGTACTCCGAGATCGACGCCAACCGGTTCCTGGAGGTCACCTATGCCAACGGTGACAAGGATGTCCTCTACTTCAAGGACTTCAACTCCGGGGCGATGATCCAGAACATCGTCGATCGCGCCAAGAAGATGGCGATCAAAGACTTCCTCACGACATCTCAGAAGGGCATCCGGATCGAGCATCTGCTCGCCTCGTGCGTTGACGAGTTCAAGGAGAACGAGGACCTTCCCAACACGACCAACCCGGACGACTGGGCTCGCATCTCCGGCAAGAAGGGCGAGCGCATCGTGTACATCCGCACGTTGGTCACCGGCAAGGACGGCACCGAGCCGGGTCGCTCCATCGAGGCGGTCGCCAACACGGGTCAGTATCTGTAAGGCGATCCACCAGGTTTCATGCCGTGGAACCACCGAATCAGATAGTGGGAGAGCAGGATTCGGTGGTTCTGGGGCAACACGCGGGCTGATGTTCAGGTCAGGAGCAGCTGGAAATACGTGGTGCTGACATATGCGCCGAACTTGAACCCGACCTCGTCCAACGTGCCCACCTCCGCGAAGCCCATCTTGCGGTGCACGGCATTGCTGGCCGGGTTCGGCTGCGCCACCACGGCGACGACGAGATGGACGTCGTCCTGGCGGAGCAGGGTGAGCAGCTCGTTGTACAGCCGCGACCCAAGGCCGCTGCCGGTCGCCTCCGGTGCGAGGTAGACCGACGTCTCGCGGGTAAGTCGGTAGGCGGGGCGGGCCCGGAAGGCTCCCGAGTAGGCGTAGCCGAGCACCTTCTCGCCGTCTCCCGCCGCGAGACTGTGTGCGACCAAGAAGTGATCACCCACCGCCGTGCTGTCGAGCTTCGCCTGCCACCAGGACAGGGGCGGCTCCTCGAGGTCGAAAGTCGCCGTGCTCGCGGCCACCGACTGGGCGTAGATCGCAGCAATCGCCAGGAGATCGGATGACCCGGCAGGGCGCACAGCAATATTGCTCATATGCTCTGGCGAACCGTGGTCTGGTCCACGCGCCGACGAACGATGAGCGTCGCTAGGGCGACGTCGAGAGCCAGGACCAGAGTGATGCGCACGAGGCAACCCTAACAAGCGAGCCATTCAGCTATGGCTGCGACTCTGTCAGGGGCGCAGATATCGACGCAGCTCACCGACCAGCTCGGCGCGGTGCTGCCGTCCGATGGGCGTCGCCCCCGGGAAGCTGGCGAACCCGTGCGGGGCACCGACGGGGTTGGTGTGGCGCACGGGCACGCCGGCGGCAGCCATCCGCTCGGCTTAGAGCTTGCCTTCGTCTCGCAGTGGATCGAGATCCGCAGTCTGGACCAGCGCAGGCGGAAGATTCGCGTGGCTCGTGGCCCACAGGGGAGAGATCAGCGGGTCGTCGGCGGTGAGCCCGTGGGGACCGAGGTAGTGCTGGAGGAAGACGTCGATGCTGGCTCGGCTGAGAATCGGCGCGTCGGCGTGCTCAACGATGGACGGCTGGCTCAGGGTCGCATCGATGCCGGGATACATCAGCGCCTGGTGTGCGATCGTCGGCCCGCCCTCGTCCCGGATGACCTGACAGACGATCGCCGACAGGTTTCCTCCGGCGCTGTCACCGCACACGGCAAGGCGAGAACCGTTGCCGCCCCACGAGCCGGTGACTTTGGCGCGACTCCGGCGAATGCCGGGCAGGTCCTTGCCGACGATCGACCGGCCGCCGAAGCGGTCGAGGGCCGCCGTGAAGACCCCTGGTGTGCAGGGGCATGCGATTCATGCCCACGGCGCGCGGATGGGCCCGCGGGGTGGCGGTTCGCCTAGGCTGGCAGCATGACGGTGCGTCGAGTGATGGGGATCGAAACGGAATACGGCATCTCGGTGCCCGGCGATCCGACCGCGAACCCCATGCTGCTGTCCGGATATGTCGTCAACGCCTACGCCAGCGTTCGAGGTTCGCGCGCCGGTCGGGCAGGCTGGGACTACGAGGACGAGATGCCGCTGCGTGATGCGCGCGGATTCGAGATCCCCCGGCAGTTTGCGGATGCCAGCCAGCTGACCGACGAAGAAGATCCCACGCTGGCCAACGTGGTGCTCACCAACGGTGCCCGCCTGTATGTCGACCACGCACATCCGGAGTACAGCTCGCCCGAGGTGACCTCACCACGGGCCGCCCTGTGCTGGGACCGGGCGGGGGAGCAGATCATGCTCGAATCGGTCCGGCGCCTGTCCGGGCTACCGGGTACGGCCGGCGTGAACCTGTACAAGAACAACACCGACGGCAAGGGTGCGTCATACGGCACGCACGAGAACTACCTGATGCGTCGCGAGACACCGTTCTCGGAAATCACTCACCACCTGATCCCCTTCTTCGTGGCCCGACAGGTGATGTGCGGGGCGGGCAGGGTTGGCATCGGTCAGGACTCGACGAACGCCGGCTTCCAGATAGCCCAGCGGTCGGACTTCTTCGAGGTTGAGATAGGCCTTGAGACCACGCTCAAACGTCCCATCATCAACACCCGCGACGAACCGCATGCGGTGGCCGCGCTGTACCGCCGACTCCATGTGATCATCGGTGACGCGAACCAGTGCGACGTCGCCGGACTTCTCAAGATGGGCACGACCAGCCTGGTCCTGGCCATGATCGAGGACCACGCCCTTGATGTGGACCTC
The DNA here is from genome assembly GCA_035655615.1 of Dermatophilaceae bacterium. Taxonomy (GTDB): domain Bacteria; phylum Actinomycetota; class Actinomycetes; order Actinomycetales; family Dermatophilaceae; genus UBA4719. The sequence goes on along the minus strand of DASRUA010000107.1, from coordinate 6,986 downwards.
AGCGTCCGCAAACCCGTGGCCACCCTCCACGCGGTGTCGCACGACCCTGGCCTGCAAGAGCTCATCGAGCTCCGTGACGGCCGGACCATGACTGCGGTCCAGCTTCTCTGGATCTACTACGAACAGGCTGATCGCTACCTGCAGGCGCGTAACCCCGGCGCCATCGACGATGACACTGCAGAGGTGATGTCACGCTGGGCCTCGGTGCTCACCAGGCTCGAGCGTGACCCCATGGAATGCGCCCGTGAGATCGACTGGGTCGCCAAGCTTGCTCTTCTGCAGGGGTATCGCGACCGGGATGGGCTTGAATGGTCCGATCACCGGCTCAAGGCGATCGACATCCAGTGGTCGGATATCCGTCCCGAGAAGGGCCTGTTCCAGCGTCTTGCCCAACGCGGGCGGATCGAGTCGCTGACCGAGGATGCGGCGGTGAAGTCGGCCATCACCAACCCGCCCGAGGACACTCGCGCCTACTTCCGGGGTCGCTGCTTGGAGAAGTACTCGACCGAGATCGCCGCTGCGTCCTGGGACTCGGTGATCTTCGACGTTCCGGGCCAGACGGCACTGCAGCGGGTCCCCATGCTCGAACCACTGCGTGGAACCCGAGAAGGTGTCGGCGACCTGATCGATCGCAGTCCCGACGCCTCGACCCTTTTAAGGGAATTGGCCGCCGCCAGCGGTTGACAGCGGGCTAGGCTGCAAAAGAGGAAGGTTGTCCGGCGTTCTTGCTCTAGGTAAGGTCAGCGCCGGTCCCGATCAACGCCCGTGGAGGAACAGATGCCAAGCCAGGAGCACAGCCGACCGCAGCGTCGCGACGACACCCCGGACGAGGCGCCCGAGCCCAGCGCAGCCACCCCTGAGGCAACAGCGCGCAAGGATGCACTCGACGACGACATCGACAGCGTGCTGGACGAGATCGATGGAGTTCTCGAGTCAAACGCAGAGGAGTTCGTGCGCGGTTTCGTGCAGAAGGGTGGCCAGTGAGCCTCGGCTCTGGGGGCGGCAGCGGACGGCTGCCCGCAGCGTTCATGACGACTGGTTCCTCATCCTTCACCGAGTTCATCGGCGTGCACGCTCCTGAGCTGCTGCCGTCGCGGCGCCCATTGCCACTGAGCGGGACGTTCGAGCTGCCACATGGTACGACGATCGTGGCGCTCACCTATGACGGCGGCATCGTCATGGCCGGTGACCGCCGGGCCACCATGGGCAACCTGATCGCCAACCGCGACATGGAAAAGGTGTTCGCTGCCGATCAGTACTCTGCGGTCGGGATCGCCGGTACCGCGGGTCTTGCCATCGAGATCGTGAAGCTGTTCCAGGTCGAGCTCGAGCACTACGAGAAGATCGAGGGCACACTGCTCTCACTGGAGGGCAAGGCCAACCGGCTCGCGACTATGATCCGGTCGAACCTCGCGATGGCGATGCAGGGCCTGGCCGTGGTCCCGATGTTTGCCGGCTTCGACCTTCCGACGATGACTGGCCGGATCTTCTCCTACGACGTATCCGGCGGCTGTTACGAGGAGCATGACCACCACAGCGTGGGCTCGGGCTCGTTGTTCGCCCGAGGCGCGATGAAGAAGCTCTGGCACCCTGGCATGGACTCGACCGCAGGGATCCGGGTGGCCGTTGAGGCGCTCTATGACGCGGCCGACGACGACTCGGCCACGGGTGGTCCCGACCTCAGCCGACGGATCTGGCCGACGCTGGCCGTGGTGGATGCCGAGGGACTCAGATTCCTGGATGACGACACCCTTGCCGCGGTTGTCGAGCAGATCGTCGCCGACCGCCAAGGCAACCCCGGAGGTGCCCGATGACGATGCCGTTCTACGTCTCGCCCGAGCAGCTTATGAAGGATCGGGCGGACTACGCCCGCAAGGGGATCGCCCGCGGTCGCTCCGTCGTGGTGCTGGGCTATGACCGAGGCATCGCGTTCGTTGCCGAGAACCCCTCCCGCGCCTTGCACAAGGTGTCCGAGATCTACGACCGCATTGCTTTCGCTGCCGCAGGCAAGTACAACGAGTTCGAGAACCTGCGCGTGGCCGGCGTCCGCTATGCCGATCTGCGTGGCTACTCCTACGACCGCAGCGACGTGACAGCGCGAGGTCTGGCCAATGCCTACGCTCAGACGCTGGGCACGGTCTTCACCCAGGAGTCCAAGCCTTACGAGGTCGAGATCGTTGTCGCCGAGGTCGGTGAGAGCGCGGAGCAGGATCAGATCTACCGCCTGACTTATGACGGTTCGGTCGCCGACGAGCAGGGTTTCATCGCGATGGGCGGTGCCGGAGAGCAGATCACCGCAGGTCTGCAGGAGCGGTGGAGCCCCGGAATGAGTCTGGGCGCCGCGCTGGCGCTGGCTGTCGACCTGCTGAGGCAGGACCCGGCGGGTGGGCCCTCACGCACGCTGACGGCAACTCAGCTCGAGGTCGCAGTGCTCGACCGCGCACGTCCCCGGCGCACCTTCCGCCGTGTGGCGGGGCCGTTGCTCGAGGCGCTGCTGAGCAGCAAGGACCCGACGATCGATGTGCCTGCCGACGATGACCCCGCGCCAGGTCGACATGACACGCTGACCGGCGAGAGCGCACCCACCGACCGACCCGAGCCGGATCCCTCGTGAGTATCGCGGTCACCGGCGCCACAGGTAATCTCGGTGGCCGGGTGGCTCGTGAGCTCGCGGCGCGAGGTGTCAAGCAGCGGTTGATCGTTCGCAACCCCACTGCAGCGCCCCAGCTGCCGGGCGCCGATGTCGCCGTCGCGGCATACGAGGACTCTGAGGCGATGGCCAAGGCCCTGGACGGTGTGGGCACCTTGCTGCTCGTGTCCGGACACGAGGATCCTGACCGGATCTCCCTGCATCGCAAGGCCGTCGAAGGGGCCCGCCTGGCCGGGGTGGAGCGCATCGTCTACACCTCGTTCATGGGCGCCGCGCCGAACGCCACGTTCCCGTACGCCCGTGACCACAACGCCACAGAGCTGGCTATCCGCGAGGCGGGGATCAGCCTGACGTCGATGCGGAACTCGTTGTATGCCGACGTCGCGCCCCGGTTCGTGGGGGCTGACGGGGTGATTCGCGCTCCGGCGGGGCACGGCCGCCTGGCCTGGGTGGCTCGTGCTGACGTGGCCCGACTGGCTGCTGTGTTGTTGGTCGAGCCCGGCCATGAGGGACAGATCTATGACGTGTCGGGACCTCATGCCATCGACCTGCATGAGACCGCGCGCATTCTGACCAAGGCCACGCGCAGGGCGATCACCTACCACGCAGAGACTCCCGACGAGGCAAGAGCGTCCCGTGCAGGGAACCCCGACTGGCTCGTCGAGGGCTGGATCGGCTCCTACCTGATGCTCGACACCGGCGAAGGCTCGGTGACCAGCCACACGATCGAGCATCTCACCGGTCGGCGCCCGATGACTCTGTCGGACTTCCTTGCCGCTGAACCCGCATCCCTCGCCCACCTGATCGGCTGACGCTCGGCGGAGAAACGACAACGCGGCTGGCGGATCCTTCAGGGACCGGCCAGCCGCGTCGATGTATTCCAGAACTCGGTGAATTCCAGGGCTCAGCCCTTGGCGCCGACCGTCTGGCTCGAGTCAGGCTTCTTGTCGTTGGTCTTGTCGACCTTCGGCTTGTCGGCTTCGACCTCGTCGGTCGTCGTCATGTCCTTGCCGCCCTGAACGTCGGCGACAGCCTTCTGCTTCTCCGCAGCAGCGGCAGGAACACGGGCAGACGCAGCGGCCTTGGGCGCTTCAGCGGCAGGGGCTGGTTTGGCTTGGGCGGCCGCAGCCTCCGCGAGCTCCAGCGGGTTCCCGACCGCGACACCGCCTAGCGCTGCGAGCATCTGTCGGACGTTGCTCAGCTGCGCGTTGATGCTGTCGCGACGTTGGGTCGCAGCAGAGAGCTCGCGCTCGGAGTCGCCCCGAATACGCTCGGCCTTGGTCTTGGCCTCAGCCACCAGCGTGTGCGCATGGTTCATCGCCTGCTCGAGCTGCTGTTCAGACCGTGACGCTGCTTCCTTCTGCGACTGCTCGGACTCGATGCGAGTCTGCTCCGCCATCAGCCGGACAGTGGCCAGCTGCTGCTCGGCGGCGGTCACTTCAGCGGCGAACTCCAACGCCGACGAGTCCCGGCGCGCGGCAAGGGTGGTCTCGAAGTCGACTGCGGCGGTCGCAGACTTTGCGCGCGAGCGCTCGTAGACGGCCTCGGCTTCTTCACATCGGGCCATTGCCTGGCGGTCGGCGTCGTCCAGGACACTGTCCGCCTGCCGTTTGGCGTCCTCCATGAAACGAGCGGCGTTGGCCTCGGCGGCGCTGCGCATCTCCGTTGCATAGAGGTCGGCCTCCCCGCGGGTTGCGAGAGCGCTCTCGTCGGCGAGTGCGTGATGGTTCGCTGCGTCCGACTGAGCGCGTGCGCGCATGTCGCTTGCTTCCTCGTCCGCCAGGGTCAGGATTGACCCGATGCGTTCGCCCAGAGTCGCGTAGGTGGGCGCCGATGCCTTCATCTGCTCCTCTTCGAGCGTACGTGCCCGTTGCACGTGGCGTTCCACCTCGTTCCTCAGCTGCCCATGGGCGGCCTCGAGCTTTCTGACCTCGATGGTGCGTTCGGCGGCCTCCTTCCGGGCTGCCGCGGCGGCCTGCGCGAGCTCGTGCACGTGCTGGTCGACCTGGGCGGGGTCGTATCCACGGAGCACGCTGCGGAAATGGGCGTTGGAATCGGTCATCGGGTTCCTGTCGTAGCGGTGGTGTTGGTGAGGGTGAGATGGGTTCTTGCGTTTTGGGGATCGGACGGAGCGCTGTCCGAGGCGGGCATGGGGAGCGCGGTGGCGTTGGCAGAACGTTCGGGCACGGCAAGCGCCTCGATGACGCCCGATAGGCCGCCGAGCTGTGCCGTGATGGCATCGCGTCTGTCGGCCAGGGCCTTCACTTCCGCCCGAGCCCGGGTGAGGAGCTCGCGAGCCTCGGCCCGGCTGGTGTCGGCGTCGGCCCGGGCAGCCGCCAGGGCTGTCGTCGCCTCCTCGCGGACTGCCCGGCGGTGTCCGTGGGCTTCGGTCTGGAGCCGGGACACCGCTTCCGCGGCCCGTTCACGCAGCAGCCTGGCGCCACTCTCGGCTTCGTCCAGACGGCGCTGCCCGCGATCCAGCGCTGCCTGTGCCGTCAGGTCCGCCTCGCTGATGACCCTCTCCGCGTGCATCAGCGCGTGATGGCGCGTCGCGATCGTGTCATTGTCGGCGGCCTCGAGAATGGCGTTGGCCTGGGCGCGCAGCCGCTCTGCCTCAGCAGCGGCCTCGGCAAGGTCAGTCCGGACGCGTAGGGCGACGCGGGAGATGAGGTCCTGCAGCTGTCGACGGCGGGCGGCCAGATGGACAGAACTCGTTTCGTGGTCGGCCTGACGCAGCCGATCGGCCTCGGCCTCAGCGGTATGCAGGAGAGCCGCAATGGTGTCCTGGGTCCAGTGCAACTGGTCGGCCGCGTCACCCAGGACGCGGTCAGCCTCCGCGTTCGCGGCATCGCGTGCGGAGGTTATCTCGGCGGCAGCGGTCGATCTGAGCTCGGCAGTCTCTGACCGTGCCTGGTCGAGCTCCCGCTTGGCAATGGCATGCGTTTCGCCGGCTTCGGTGTTGGCCCGTGAGATCGCCTCGTTCGAGGAATCCTCGGCGGCAGCCCTGATCGACGTCGCGTGTTGGTTCGCCTCCTCGCTCAGCTGGTGGAGCTCGGCAGTGACCTTCGTCTGCTGGGACTTGATGTACGCGGCGGACTCGGACAGAAGGGCCGCGTTCTTCTCTCGCACCTGCTCGAGCTCGGTGGCCGCCAGACTACGGAGCTGTTCGTTCTCAGCCCTCGCCGCGGTTCGGATCTCGTCGGCCTCGATCTGAGTGCTGGCAAGAAGGCTCTCGGTCGTCAGGTTGGCGGCGTCGGCGACCAATGTGGCCTGGTCCGAGGCGTCTGCCACGAGTTGAGCTGCTTCCTGCTGCGCCTCGTGCAGCCGGGTCTGGGCCGAACGCTGGGCACTGACGGCGTCTTCATGGACGCTGGCGGCGTCGGCAAGCAGTCTTCTCGCTTCGTCGTGCGCGGCAACGGCTTCCGCCCGCATCGCGGCGACCTCGGCCTCGACCCCCGACCGAAGGTGATCGGCGATGGCCTGGGCCCGGGACAACAGATCGAAAGCTGTCGTGCCGGATCCCTCGGGCGGCTCAACTGTGTCGTCTGATGTGTCGTTCGGGGCTCCTGGTGGGGCGGTCACGCGACCTATGATCCCACGGTATTCGACGCCCCCGGTCCGCCAGCCGAACGAGACCGGCTCAGCTCGGAGGGACAGTTCTTCGGCTCCGCGACGTGAGCGCGCGCCCGAACGTTTTGTCCGCTATTGTGCCGAACTCAGAGAGACCTGAGAAGGGTCGTGCCCAACCCTTACCAAGTCTGTTCGCCACTCCCTAGAGTGAGGTCATGGATCGCCGCATCTTCGGTATCGAGAACGAGTACGGGGTCACCTGCACTTTTGACGGTCAGCGACGTCTGACCCCCGATGAGGTGGCGCGTTACCTCTTCCGCAAGGTCGTGTCATGGGGTCGGTCCTCAAACGTGTTTCTGGCCAACGGATCCCGGCTGTATCTCGATGTGGGCAGCCACCCCGAATACGCGACGCCTGAATGCGACGACGTCCGACAGCTGGTCACCCACGACAAGGCGGGAGAGCGAATCGTCGAGGGCCTCGTCGCCGACGCCCAGCAGCGGATTGCTGACGAGGGTATTGCGGGCGAGATCTATGTCTTCAAGAACAACACCGACTCGGCCGGCAACTCCTATGGCTGTCACGAGAACTACCTCGTTGGACGGGCGGGGGAGTTTCAGAGGCTGTCCGACATCCTGATCCCGTTCCTGGTCAGCCGCCAGATCATCTGTGGCGCAGGCAAGATCACCACCACATCCCGTGGAGCTACCTACTGCGTCAGCCAGCGGGCAGACCACATCTGGGAGGGTGTCTCCAGCGCCACCAC
>DASRUA010000106.1:0-4195 GCA_035655615.1 Dermatophilaceae bacterium | reverse complement strand
CCAAGGTCGGCGAGGCGCACGATCCGGCGGACGGTGTTGCCGTCGATGACGAAGTTCTGTCCCCACTTCTTCGTGGGGCGTACACCCAGACGGCCGGCCAGATCACGGATCTGGCCGGCCCCGAGCAACCCGGCTGCGGCGTTCTCACTCATGCGAGCAGCCTAGGCGGAAAACCTGTCAGGCGGCCCAACCGCAACCCCACGGCGCCAGGCCGCGAGCTGCATACACCTTGTTGGCAATGGCAATCTGCTGAGTGCGGCTGGCCAGGTCGGCCCGGGGGGCGAACGCCCCGCCGCCGTTGCCCAGCCAGGTCTGGCTGTCGAACTGCAAGCCGCCGTAGTAGCCGTTGCCGGTGTTGATCGCCCAGTTGCCACCGGACTCACACTGTGCGATGCGATCCCACATCGCCCCGTTGACCGAGGAGCCACCACCGGAGGTAACCGGACCCGCAGCCAGGGCCGGAGCGGACTGGACCGGACGGGACTTGGTACCGGCCGCGACGACGGCCGCGACCGGAGCCGTCACGACATGCGAGCTCGCGATCTTGTCGCTCTCGAGCTTGCCGTTGACCCAGGTCTGCAGGTGGTTGACGATCCTGCTGCCTGCCTTGCCCGCAGTCAGCGTGTTGGTCGTGCCGCTGTACAGGGTGGCATCGCTGCGCTGCTGGGTGCCGAAGGCGATGGCCTCGGTCGTCGTGACAGTCTTCTGCGTCACCCGGCCGACCACCACGTTCAGACCGTTCGCGGTGAGAGGCGTGGTCATCGCCGGGATGACCCGGTCGTTGGCGCCGACGGTCACCTTGAGCTCGGAGAGCAGGTCGGCGACGGTGGCGCTGGTGGTCGTTGCTTTGAGCGTCTTGCCATCAACGGACACGGTGACGTTCTTGGGGGTCGTGACGGACATGACCAGGCCCAGGCGGCCGAGCGGCTGAGAACGTGAGACCGAGAGCTTGGCGGAGTCGGCACGAATGCCGAGCTCGGAGAGGGCGCCGGAGACGGTGGTCGAGGTTGTCCAGAACTCCTTGGTCTTTCCGTCGACGGTGACCGTGAGGAGACGGCCGTAACGCACGGCGATCTTCTGGTCCTTCTGCAGCGGCGTGGACACAGTCGGTGCGACGAGGTCGTGGCTGTCGAGCTTGATGCCTTGGTCGTTCAGCACGTCACCGACGGTGCTGCCGAACATGCGGACTGCCGAGGTCTTCCCGTCGACAGAGAGGGTCACCGACTTGTCGAAGTGGGCGAAACCCACTGCGCCGGCAACCAGGGACAGGACAACAACGGCTTGGGCAATACGCCTGACAGACAGAAACCTCACAGCGCTCCAGAGCTAGTTCGATCCGGGCATCGTGCGAAGGAAGCGTCGCGCACTCATGAAAAAGGGCGCCCGACTTCGGTCGAGCACCCCAGTACGCGTCGTCCGAAAGTTCGCAGACCCCGGCCAACAGCCCTTCACGATGGTCGACTAGGTTGGTCAGGTCAAACTCAAAACACGGCCACCCGCGTGGCCTGTGACTAACGTCACTTGTGTACTTTTGGGGTTGACCGGGGTGCGGACCTGCCTCACCAGGGGCCGTAGAGCAGCTCCGAGTTGGCCGCCAATGCAGTGCACAAAGAGGGCACATCCGTGCTCAAAACGGCCGCCATGGCCCGTACTGTCAGCGGCACGAGGTACGGCGCGTTGGTCGCCCCGCGATGCGGCGCAGGGGTCAGATACGGCGCATCCGTCTCGACCAGCAGGTTTTCCATCGGCGTGACCGCGAGCGCATTGCGCAGACCTTTGGCGTTCTTGAACGTCACGGTTCCGGCGAAAGACAGGAAGTAGCCTCGTTCGACGCACTCGCGCGCCATCGCGATGTCGCCCGAGAAACAGTGCAACACCGTGTGCGCCGGCGCCCCCTCCTCGGCCAGTATCCGCAGGACGTCCTCGTGTGCGTCACGGTCGTGGATCTGCAAGGTCTTGCCTGTGCGCTTGGCCAGATCTATATGCCAGCGGAACGAATCCTGTTGTGCCGCAACACCTTCAGAACCGGTGCGGAAATAGTCCAGCCCCGTCTCGCCAATCACCCGGACCCTCGGGTGAGACGCGAGCAGCTCGATCTCGCTGCGGGCCGAGTCGACCTCGCCACGATCGTGCAGCCTGGGCGCTTCGTTGGGGTGCAGGGCCACGCCACCCAGCAACGCGGCATACCGGTCGATGACCTCGAGCGTGAAACGGGCGCCGGGAAGGTCACATCCGATCTGGACCATCCGGTTCACGCCGACCGCGGTCGCGGCCTCGATCACCGCCTGGATGTCAGGCACATCATTGCCGTCGCGCGCGATGTCGAGGTGAGTGTGGTTGTCGACGACCGCGATCGGCAGCGGGTCCGGGGCCGGCGGTCCGCTGCGACCGGCGTCACTCACGTCGGCTCGTCATCGCCCGCGGGCGCAAGCCGCGCCAGCTCCTCATCGACCACTGACGGGTCGAGCTTGGTGAAGATCGGGAACGGCTTGGGGATCGGGGTGCCCGCCGTGATCGGCCGGGACTCCCATCGCGGCGTACCCGTGTAGTCGCCGGTGATGATCAGGTAGCTCTCGCCGCCGTCCAGATCGTCGACCTCGTCGATGCGCGGCATCGGCGCGATCTCGCCCACTCCACCCATCGCGGCGTGAACCTGGTTGCAGCTGTGCGGCAGGAAGGGGCTCAGCATCGTCGTGCAGTCGCTGACCGCCTGGGCGATCACGTGCAGAATCGTGCCGAGCCGCTCACGTTCGTCGTCGGCCTTGAGCTTGAACGGCGCCTGGTCGGTGACGTACTTGTTGACCTCGGCAACGACCCGCATGGCCTCGCTGAGCGCCTGCTTCTGGCGGTGTCGCTCGATCAGGGCGCCGATGGTCCCGAAGCCCTCGTTGACCGTCGCCAGGAGAGCCAGGTCGTCGGCGTTCAGCTCGGCTGCAGCCGGGATCTCGCCGAAGCCACGGTGAATCATGGTGGCGGTTCGGTTGACGAGATTCCCCCAGCCCGCAACGAGCTCGCCGTTGGTCCGCTTGACGAACTCGGCCCAGGTGAAGTCGCTGTCCTGGTTCTCCGGCCCGGCTGCAGAGATGAAGTAGCGAAGGGCGTCGGCCTGGTAGCGCTCCAGGAAGTCGCGGACGAAGATCACCACGCCGCGGCTGGAGGAGAACTGCTTGCCCTCCATCGTGAGGAACTCAGAGCTGACCACCTCGGTCGGCAGCTGCAGCGAGCCATACAGTCCGGGCTTTCCGCCCTTGTCGCCCAGCCCGTCGTAGGCCAGCAGCTCGGCCGGCCAGATCTGGGAGTGGAAGGTGATGTTGTCCTTGCCCATGAAGTAGTAGGACAAGGCCTCGGGGTTGTTCCACCACTCGCGCCAGGCGTCGGGTTCGCCGCGGCGGCGAGCCCACTCGATCGACGCGGACAGGTAGCCGATGACGGCGTCGAACCAGACGTACAGCCGCTTGGGCTGGTCGCGCCAGCCGTCCAGCGGGATCGGGATGCCCCAGTCGATGTCACGGGTCATCGCCCGCGGCCGGATGTCCGCCAGGATGTTCTGGCTGAACTTGATCACGTTCGGGCGCCACGTGCCCGACGCGGCACGCCCGTCGAGCCACTCGCCGAGCGCCTCGGCCAGCGCGGGCAGGTCGAGGAAGAAGTGCTGGGTCTCGATGAACTCCGGCGTCTCGCCGCTGATCTTGCTGTGGGGGTCTATGAGGTCGGTCGGGTCGAGCTGGTTCCCGCAGTTGTCACACTGGTCGCCCCGGGCCTCGCCGTAGCCACAGATCGGGCAGGTGCCCTCGATGTAGCGGTCCGGCAGCGTGCGGCCGGTCGACGGGCTGATAGCACCCTTGGTGGTCTGCTCGACCATGTAGCCGTTGTCGTGCACCGTCCGGAACATCTCCTGGACCACGGCGTAGTGGTTGCGGGTCGTCGTACGGGTGAAGAGGTCGTAGGACAGACCGAGGCTGGCAAGGTCCTGCACGATGACCCGGTTGCTCTCGTCCGCGAGCTGCTTTGCGCTGACCCCCGCCTTGTCGGCCGCCACCAGGATCGGGGTGCCGTGCTCGTCAGTGCCGCTCACCATGAGGACGTCGTGCCCGGCCATCCGCATATATCGGCTGAAAACGTCTGAGGGCACGCCAAATCCGGCGATGTGGCCGATGTGGCGCGGGCCGTTTGCGTACGGCCAGGCGACGGCAGA
>DASRUA010000105.1:0-24711 GCA_035655615.1 Dermatophilaceae bacterium | reverse complement strand
GAACGCTGACTTCCTCGGGATCGTGCAGATCTTCGTCTACACGGGCGCTGTCATGATGTTGTTCCTCTTCGTCCTGATGCTGATCGGCGTCGACTCATCGGACTCCCTGGTCGAGACCATCAAGGGCCAGAAGGTCGCCGGACTCCTGCTTGCTGTTGGACTGGGGGTCGTGCTCGTCGCGGCGATCGGCTCGGTGACTTTCGCCGGTCCCGTCGGCCTCAAGGCGGCCAATGCGGACGGCAACATCACCGGGGTGGCAAACCTGATCTTCGGCAAGTACGTCTGGGTCTTCGAGGTCACCAGCGCGCTGCTCATCACGGCAGCTCTTGGTGCCATGGTCCTGGCCCACCGCGAACGCCTCACCCCGCGGCCGACCCAGCGTCAGTGGTCCGAGCGACGGTTCCGGCTGGGCAAGAACCTGGCCGGGCTGCCTGCTCCCGGTGTCTATGCCCGCCGTAACGCGGTTGACACTCCGGCTTTGTTGCCGGACGGGACGCCCAGTGAGGCGTCCGTATCGCGGGTGCTCACCGCACGCGAGCAGGTCACCGACCCGGAGACCTTCGCCGGGGCCGAGCGAGCTATCGCGCGCGACATCGAGGAGGGGACCAACCGATGAGCCTGGTCAACTACATCTACCTGTCGACGGTCCTGTTCTCGATCGGCGCCGCCACGGTGATGGTGCGCCGCAACGCCATCGTGGTCTTCATGGGGGTCGAGCTGATGCTCAACGCGACCAACCTGGCTTTCGTGACCTTCGCACGCATGCGCGGTTCCCTGGACGGTCAGGTGATCGCCCTGTTCGTCATGGTCGTTGCTGCGGCTGAGGTCGTCGTCGGACTGGCCATCATCATGGCCATCTTCCGCGCCCGCCGGTCGGCCTCAGTCGACGACGCCAACCTGTTGAAGCTGTAAGGGGCACAAACATGCATCTGGTGCAACTTTCGGCTGTTCGCCTTGGCCAAGTGGCGAGCGTGCAAGCCGTACATCCCGCTTCGGGCGTGACGACGCTGGCTTGGCTGCTCGTCGCCCTGCCGCTGCTGGGCTCGGCCATCCTCCTGTTCGGCGGCCGTCGGACGAACCGGTTCGGGCCGTTGCTGGCGACGGTGCTGTCCTGGGCCAGCTTCGCCCTGGGTGCGGTGGTCTTCCTGTCGATGCTCGGCCGATCAGACGGGCAGCGTGCCGAGGACCTGTTCCTGTACAAGTGGATCCCGGCCGGGAGCTTCCAGCTTGACGCCGGCATGCTGATCGACCCGCTGTCGATGGCTTTCGTGATGCTGGTGACCTTCGTCGGCTCGCTGATCCTGGTCTACTCCCTGGGCTACATGGAGCACGACCCGGACCGGCGCAAGTTCTTTGGCTACCTCAACCTGTTCGTTGCCGCCATGCTGCTGCTGGTCCTGGCCGACTCCTACCTCCTGCTGTACGTGGGCTGGGAGGGCGTGGGCCTCGCGTCATACCTGCTGATCGGTTTCTGGAACCAGATCCCGGCCAACGCCTCCGCGGCCAACAAGGCATTCTTTGCCAACAGGGTCGGCGACTTCGGCGTCACCGTGGCGATCATGCTCATGTTCGTCACGTTCGGCTCGGTCACCTTCGCCGGTGTCAGCGCCGGGATCGCCGGTGCAAACACGGGCGCGCTCACGGCGATCGGCCTGATGTTGCTGCTCGGCGCCTGTGGCAAGTCGGCGCAGTTCCCGCTACAGAGCTGGCTCGGTGACGCGATGGCCGGTCCGACGCCGGTATCGGCGCTGATCCACGCCGCGACGATGGTCACCGCAGGTGTCTATCTCGTGGTGCGCAGCCAGCCCATCTTCGCGGGCACCCCCACAGCGCAGACCTGCGTGGTCATCGTCGGTGCGATCACCCTGATATTCGGGGCGATCGTCGGTTGCGCCAAGGACGACATCAAGAAGGTGCTGGCTGCCTCGACCATGAGCCAGATCGGCTACATGATGCTCGCCGCCGGCCTCGGCCCGGTTGGCTATGTCTTCGCGATCTTCCACCTGCTCAACCACGGGTTCTTCAAGGCCGGGATGTTCCTGGGCGCTGGTTCGGTCATGCATGGCATGAACGACCAGGTCGACATGCGCCGCTACGGCCACCTGTCCCTTGCCATGAAGATCACCTGGATCACCTTCGGCATCGGCTGGCTGTCGATCCTCGGAATCCCGCCGTTCTCGGGGTACTTCTCCAAGGACAAGATCATCGAGGCCGCGTTCATCGGCGAGGGCTGGCGGCCATGGGTCTTCGGCTCGGCCGCCCTGATCGGCGCGGGGATCACCGCCTTCTACATGTCGCGTCTCTTCTTCATGACCTTTCAGGGCAGGAAGCGCTGGCCCAAGGATGCCCATCCCCACGAGTCCCCCAAGAGGATGACCATCCCGATGATCATCCTCGCCATCGGATCGGCCTTCCTGGGTCTGATTCTCGGCCCCACCAATGCCATCCAGAACTGGCTGGAGCCAGTCTTCGGGCCTCCGCCTGGCGGTGAGCCGGTGATTGCCGCCTCGGTGCTGATCATGGTGACGCTGCTGATCGTCATTGCGGGTGTGGTTCTGGCCGGGCTGCAGTACTGGCGTGCTGAGGTTCCGGTGGTGGCCCCGGTGGGTTCGCCGCTGACCCGGGCTGCCCGCAGGGATCTCTACCAGGACGATGTCAACGAGGCCTTGTTGATGCGTCCCGGTCTGCACCTCACCCGCTCGCTGGTCTTCTTTGACAACAGGGGTGTTGACGGGGCGGTCGGCGGTCTGGCTGCTCTCATCGGCGGTACCTCGGCGCGAGTGCGCCGGATTCAGAACGGCTTCGTGCGTACGTATGCCCTGACGATGCTCGCTGGCGTCGTCGTGATCCTCGGTGCCGTGTGGGTGGTGCAGTGATGTCCAACTTTCCGTGGCTGACCACGATCGGCCTGATTCCGCTGGTTGGTGCGCTCGTCGTCGCCGTCCTGCCCGCGAGCCTGGCAAGCAAGGCACGCCAGATCGCACTCGGGTTCTCCGTGGTCGCCCTGCTCGTCACCGTCGCCGCCGCCTTCCAGTTCAAGCTGGGCTCCACCCAGCAGTTCCAGCTCTCGGAGCTGCACCCCTGGATCAAGCCGTTCGGCGTGAGCTATGCCGTCGGCGTGGACGGTATCGCGCTCGTCCTGATCGTGATGTCTGCGATCCTGGTTCCCGTCTGCCTGCTGGCTGCCTGGCATGACGTGCCCGAGGCCGGGAAGCGCCAGCAGACCTACTTCGCCCTCATGCTGGTCCTTGAGACGTTCATGATCGGTGTCTTCGCCGCGACCGACGTGTTCTTGTTCTACGTCTTCTTCGAGGCGATGCTTATCCCGGTCTACTTCCTGATCGGCTCCTTCGGCGGTCCCCGCCGGCAGTACGCCGCAGTCAAGTTCTTGCTGTACTCCCTGCTCGGCGGGCTCGTCATGCTCGTGGCGGTCATCGCGCTCTACAACTACGGTCCTGGTGGCACAGAGGGCTTCCTCGTCAAGAACCTGACCGGTCTCACACTCGGCCAGACCGCCGGGCGGCTGATGTTCCTTGGTTTCTTCTTCGCCTTTGCCATCAAAGCGCCGATGTGGCCGGTTCACACCTGGCTCCCGGATGCGGCGACCGAGGCTCGCCCGGCGACGGCCGTGCTTCTGGTAGGTGTGCTCGACAAGGTCGGGACCTACGGGATGATCCGCTTCTGCCTGCAGATGTTCCCCGAGGCCAGCAAGTGGGCCACGCCGGTGATCATCGTGCTGGCGGTCATCTCGATCCTCTACGGAGCGTTGCTGGCGATCGGCCAGACCGACATCATGCGGCTGATCGCCTACACGTCGGTGAGCCACTTCGGCTTCATCGTGCTCGGCATCTTCGCCATGACCTCGGTCGGCACCGCCGGCTCAGCGCTCTACATGGTCAACCACGGTTTCACCACGGCGGCGTTGTTCCTGGTGGCGGCGATGCTCATCAGGCGTCGCGGCAGCAAGCGCATCCCGGACTACGGCGGCTGGCAGCGAGTGACTCCGGTGCTCGCCGGCGTGTTCCTGTTCTCCGGCATGTCCGCACTGGCCCTGCCTGGCCTGAACTCCTTCATCTCGGAGTTCCTCGTCCTGCAGGGTACGTTCCAGCGTTACCGGATCGCTGCGGTCCTGGGCACGGTCGGCATCATTCTTGCCGCGCTTTATGTGCTGCTCATGTACCAGCGGATGATGACCGGGGCCAAGCCCGAGTCGGCCGTCGGCACCCCCGACCTGTCCCACCGTGAGAAGTGGGTCGTCGCCCCGTTGATCGCCGCGTTCCTCGTCCTGGGGTTCTACCCCAAACCGGTGCTTGACGTGATCAACCCCGCGGTCGCCAGAACACTGAGCTACGTCGGGGTCACGGACCCGGCGCCCACGAACGCCGGTACTGCTGAAGGAGCTGTCAAGTGATTGCCTCCCTGTCCGGGCTGACAACCGTGTTCGTCGCCACCAAGATCAACTACGGTGCGATCCTGCCGATGTTGGTCGTCTTCGGTGCCGCCATGATCGGTGTTCTCGTGGAGGCTTTCGCACCCAGGACATCGCGGTATGCCGCACAGGTGGGCGTGGCGCTCGTGGGCCTGCTCGCCGCGCTGGTGGCGGTTGGTCTCGGTGTGGGGCACCAGGGAAGCACGCTCGCAGGCGCCGTGGTCATCGACGGCCCGGCGCTGTTCCTTCAGGGCACGATCCTGGTGCTGTCCGTCCTCAGCGTGCTGGCCATGGCCGAGCGTTTCGACGGGGTCGGTGCTGACGCGTTCACCGCGCAGGGCGCAGCGGCACCTGGTTCGGCGCAGGAGAGCGCCGCGGTACGCGCCGGTGCGACCACCACCGAGGTCTTCCCCCTGACGATGTTGTGCATCGGGGGGATGTTGCTCTTCCCGGCGGCCGGTGACCTGTTGACGATGTTCGTGGCGCTGGAGGTTCTTTCGCTTCCCCTGTACATCCTCTCCGGGCTGGCCAGCCGCCGCCGTCTGCTTTCGCAGGAGGCGTCCCTGAAGTACTTCCTGCTTGGTGCTTTCTCGTCGGCCTTCTTCCTGTTCGGCTCGGCGCTGCTGTTCGGCTACGCCGGCTCCATGGACCTTGGCGTCATCTCCAAGGCCATCGGAACGCAGTCCGGTATGGACGGCCTGCTGATCCCCGGAATCCTGCTCGTGCTGGTCGGACTGCTCTTCAAGATCGGCGCCGTGCCGTTCCACTCCTGGACGCCGGACGTCTACCAGGGAGCGCCCACTGCGGTCACCGGCTTCATGGCCGCCTGCACCAAGGTCGCCGCGTTTGGCGCGATCCTGCGTTTCATCTATGTCGGGGTCGCGGACAGTCGCTGGGACTGGTTGCCGGCGCTGTGGGCCGTCGCCATCCTGACCATGGTCGTGGGTGCTGTCCTCTCGGTCACCCAGACCGACATCAAGCGACTGCTCGCCTACTCGTCGATCGCGCATGCCGGATTCGTGATGACAGGTTTGCTGGCTTTCGACAAGGTCGGCATCTCCGCGGTGATGTTCTACGTCGTGGCGTACGGCTTCAGCACGATCGCCGCGTTCGCGATCGTGTCGCTGGTCCGAGACGGTGTCTCGGAAGCCACTCACCTGTCGCAGTGGGCCGGGCTGGGCAAGAACCACCCCGTCGTTGCCGGGGCCTTCGCCTTCCTGCTGCTGGCCTTCGCCGGCATCCCGCTGACGTCGGGCTTCACTGCCAAGTTCGCGGTGTTCTCGGCTGCGATCGGGCACGGCGCGACGCCTCTGGCAGTCATCGGTGTGCTGTCCAGCGCCATCGCCGCTTTCGTCTACGTCCGGGTAGTCGTGCTGATGTACTTCTCCGAGCCGGCAGGCGACTCGGTCCGGGTGGTCTCGCCGTCCATCCTCACCGCCTCAGCGGTCTCGCTCGGCGTCCTCATGACACTGGTGCTCGGCGTGGTCCCCGGCCCGCTGCTGGACCTCGCGTCCCGCTCGTCGTTGTTCCTTCGGTGACTGTCGTGTCACCCACTCTGGGGCTTCCCAACACGTCGCCGGAGCTGGCCGAACGGTTGCTGAGCGGGCTGGCGGCTGTCGATGGGCTGCTGCGCAGTGTCGTTGACCACGAGGATCCCTTCATCGCCCAGGCCTCGATGCATCTGTCCGAGGCCGGAGGCAAGCGATTCCGGCCGATGCTCACGCTGCTGGCTGCGGAGCTCGGCACCGGGGTCAATGATGACGTCGTCACGGCGGCGACCGGCGTGGAGCTGACCCACCTCGCCTCGCTGTACCACGACGACGTGATGGACGAGGCCGACCTGCGCCGCGGCGTGGTGAGCGCCAACGCGCGCTACGGCAACTCGGACGCGATCCTGGTCGGCGACCTGCTCTTCGGCAAGGCCTCCGAGCTTGTTGCGGGGCTGGGGCCGGAAGCTGTCAAGATCCAGGCGCAGACGTTCGTGCGGCTGTGCTCAGGGCAGATCCGCGACGCCCGTCCGGCGCCGGATGGTGTTGACCCGATCGACTACTACCTTGGCGTGCTCGCGGACAAGACCGGAGTGCTCATCGCGACGGCTGCCCGATATGGTGCGATGTTCAGCGACTGCCCGCCGGAGACGGTCGACATCATGAGCCGGTATGGCGAGCGTCTTGGTATCGCTTTTCAGCTCGCCGACGACCTGCTCGATATCTCTTCGGGGTCAGGTGAGTCCGGCAAGGAGCCTGGCACGGACCTTCGTGAGGGCGTCGCGACCCTTCCGGTGCTCTTGGTGCGCCAGTCGAACGATCCTGCCGATGATCGTCTCAAGTATCTGCTCAGCGTCGACGCCGACTTGCGAGTTGACGAGCTGCACGCCGAGGCGCTCGGCCTGCTGCGAGCGCACTCTGCCATGGGCGAGGCACGCGAGCTGACGAACACTGTTGCCCTGGAAGCGCAGGAGCTTCTCGCTCCGCTGGCCAGCGCGCTACCGGCTCACTCTCCAGCACTCGAGTCTGTGACCGCACTGTCGGACCTGGTCGGGAGCGTCGTCAACCGCGCTGGCTAGTTCGGGCCGCTCCTCAGACTGCTGCGGCCTCCGCTGCGTCGGCCAGCCGGCGACGGGTGCGAACCGACTGGATCGAGTCAAACGTCAACACGAGCAGCGCGATCCATACGATGCCGAAGCCGATCCAGCGACTGGTTGTCATGGTCTCGCCCAGGAGCAGAACACCGCAGAGCAGCTGCAGGACCGGCGTGACGAACTGCAGGAGGCCGATCGTCACCAGTGGTACCCGTCGGGCTGCGGCGCCGAACAGCAGCAGTGGCGCGGCGGTCACCAGTCCGGCCGAGGCCAGCAGCAGAGGGTGGGCCGGAGAGCTCACGGTGAAGGTGGTCTGACCGCTGACGCCAACCCACACGAGGACGGCTATGGCGACCGGCACCAACATCGCTGTCTCTGAGGTCAGGCTCTGGAGCGCCCCCAGCGAGGTGCCCAGGCGCTTCTTCATCAGGCCGTAGAGGGCAAACGAAAAGGCCAGGCCCAGCGCGATCCACGGAGGGCGTCCGAAGTCGATGGTGAGGTAGGCCCCGGCCGCGAGTCCGATCGCGACAGCCACCCATTGCAGCCGGCGGAGGCTTTCACGCAGGACGACGACGCCGATTGCCACCGTCACGATCGGGTTGAGGAAGTAGCCCAGGGACGCCTCGGTGACGTGGTGAGCCACCACTGCCGCCACGTAGATGGTCCAGTTGACGGCCAACAGCAATCCGGCCAGGGTGACTGCCCCCAGCATCCGGGGGTTGCCGAACACCGAACGGCACCAGCCGAAATCGCGGCGTACGGCAAGCACTGCGCCGCAGAAGAGCAGGGTCCACAGGATGCGGTGGGCCAGGATCTCCCAAGCGCCGGCTGGTGCCAGCAGGTGAAAGTAAAGAGGGAACACCCCCCAGATCGCATAGGCGCCGGCGCCGTAAAGGGTGCCGTGTCGTGCGTCCTCGGGGGTGTCCGTGGCGTCCTGGGTGGGGGCGCCGGTGGGGCTACCTGTCAATCGCCGACGTTCCAGGTGTCCTTGCCGTGGAGCAAGGTGGCCAGGTCGGTGTCGGTCGCCGGGCCGCCGGCCTTGGTGACGGCGCCATCAATCTGGGTGCGCACGAGGTCGTCGTAGCTCGGCCGCGTGACGTTACGGAAGATACCCATCGGCATGTGGGCCATCGTCGGGTCCTCGAGCCGGGAGAGCTGGAAAGCCATCGACGGGTCATCGGCGCCGGCATCGTGAATCACCACGCGTGACATGTCGGCGCCTTGGGCGTCAACAACCACCAGCTCGCCGGAGTCGCCGCGCGCCACCAGCTTGTCGCTGCCGACACGCACCGGCTCGCCGTCGATGAGGTGGACGATCCGGGCCTCGGCCTGCTCGCGGTCCTTGATCAGCTCGTACGCACCGTCGTTGAAGATGGGGCAGTTCTGGTAGATCTCCACCAGTGCGGTGCCTCGATGCTCGGCAGCCGCGCGAAGCACCGTCGTGAGGTGCTTGCGGTCGGTGTCCATCGTGCGAGCCACGAACGTGGCCTCTGCCCCGAGGGCCAGCGACGCCGGGTTGAAGGGCCTGTCGACCGAGCCGAACGGGGACGACTTGGTGACCTTGCCGAACTCGGAGGTGGGGGAGTACTGGCCCTTCGTCAGGCCGTAGATCCTGTTGTTGAACAGCAGGATCTTGAGGTTGACGTTGCGTCGCATGGCATGGATCAGGTGGTTGCCGCCGATTGACAGCGCGTCCCCATCGCCGGTGACGACCCAGACCGAAAGGTCCTTTCGTGCGGTCGCCAGGCCGGTTGCGATGGCTGGGGCACGCCCGTGGATCGAGTGCACACCGTAGGTGTTCATGTAGAAGGGGAAACGCGACGAGCATCCGATTCCGGAGACGAAGACGATGTTCTCGCGCTTGAGCCCGAGCTCGGGCAGGAAGCCCTGGACTGCGGAAAGGATTGAGTAGTCGCCACAGCCCGCGCACCAGCGGGGCTCCATGTCGCTGGCGAAGTCCTTCTTGGACTGCTTGGGCGCATCCTCCAGGAGGTGTGGCACGCCGAGGGTTCCAGCACCCGGCATACCGAGGTCGACGTTGGTCATCGGGTGACTCCGCTCAGGTTGGCTTTGTTGGCCTCGGTCAGGACGTTCGCAAGCTCGACGGAGGTGAAGGGCAGTCCGCGCACCTGCGTGTAGGACTGCACGTCCACGAGGTACTTGGCGCGCAGCATCATGGCGAGCTGTCCAAGGTTCATCTCGGGCACGATCACCTGCTCGTACTTGCGCAGCACCTCACCCAGGTTGGGGGGGAAGGGGTTGAGGTGGCGAATATGGACGCGGGCGACATTGACACCGTTGTTGCGCGCCAGCCGGGTGGCTTCCGCGATCGGGCCGTAGGTCGACCCCCAGCCCAGCATCAGGACGTCGGCGTTGCCGGATGGGTCGTCCACTTCCAGGTCCGGGATGCTCTTGGCGATGCCATCGATCTTGGCCTGGCGCAGCCGCGTCATCTTGTCGTGGTTGTCGGGGTCATAGGAGAGGTCGCCGGTGACGTCGGCCTTCTCGATGCCGCCGATCCGGTGCTCCAGGCCCGGAGTGCCAGGGACGGCCCATGGCCGGGCGAGGGTCTCGGGGTCCCGCAGGAACGGGTGGAACACCCAGTCGCCATTGGCATCAACGTCGTTGGGCTCCGTGGCGAAGTTGGTCTCGCTGTGGCGCAGGCTGGCGACGTCGGGGATGCACCATGGCTCGGAGCCATTGGCGAGGTAGCCGTCGGAGAGCAGGAACACCGGGGTCATGTAGGTCGTGGCGATCCGGACCGCCTCCAGGGCGGCGTCGAAGCAGTCGCCGGGGGACTGGGGTGCGACGACCGCGACGGGCGACTCACCGTTGCGGCCGAACATGGCCTGCAACAGGTCGGACTGCTCGGTCTTGGTCGGCAGACCGGTCGAGGGGCCACCACGCTGGACATCGACGATGACCAGAGGAAGCTCCATTGTCACTGCGAGGCCAATCGCCTCGGACTTGAGCGCGACACCGGGACCGGAGGTGGGCGTGACACCGAGGGCCCCGCCGTAGGAGGCTCCGATCGCAGCGCCGATGGCGGCGATCTCGTCCTCGACCTGCATGGTCGTGACGCCGAACCGCTTGAGCTTCGAGAGCACGTGCAGGATGTCGGTTGCCGGGGTGATCGGGTAGGCGCCCAGGACCAGCGGCAGGCCGCTGAGCTGAGCCGCGGCAACCAGCCCGTAGGCGACGGCCGTGTTGCCGGTGATGTTCCGGTAGGTGCCGGCGCGCATCTCCGCGGGAGCGATCTCGTAGGTTACGGCGAAGTCCTCAGTGGTCTCGCCGTAGTTGAAGCCTGCGTGCAGAGCCGCGAGGTTGGCTTCGAGAATGTCGGGCTTGGACCCGAACTTGCTCTTCAGGAACTGCTCGGTTCCGGTCGTCGGGCGGGTGTACAGCCACGACAGCAGACCCAGAGCGAACATGTTCTTCGACCGCTCCTTGTCTTTGCGGGACAGCGGGAAGTCGGCCAGCGCGTCAACGGTGAGCGAGGTCAGGGCGAGCGGGTGCACGTGGTAGCTGTCGAGGCTGCCGTCCTCGACCGGAGACACCTCGTAGTCGACCTTGCCCAGGTTGCGCTTGGTGAACTCATCGGTGTTGACGATGATCGTCCCCCCGCGCGGCAGGTCGCCCAGGTTCGCCTTGAGCGCGGCCGGGTTCATCGCAACCAGTATGTCGGGTGCGTCGCCAGGGGTGAGGACGTTGTGGTCGGCGAAGTGAAGCTGGAAGCTCGAGACCCCCAGCAGGGTGCCCTGAGGCGCCCGGATCTCCGCGGGGTAGTTGGGCAGGGTCGACAAGTCGTTGCCGAGTGCCGCGGTCTCTGAGGTGAAACGGTCCCCGGTGAGCTGCATACCATCACCCGAGTCCCCTGCGAAACGAATGACTACACTGTCAAGACGCTCTACTCGCTTGATACTCAAGCGTGCGTTTCCACCAGATTTCTTGGATGTCCCATTACGTCCCATTGACGTTGGGGCTCCCCTGATGTTACCTCGCGCCCAGATGGTGGTATCGGCGCCGTCTGCGATCTGGACGCGGGCCTGTTGGACGAGTGGCTGTCGCGCGGGGTTGCCGCCGGCACTTCTGGGGCGTCCGTTTCCATGCCGCCGGAATCGACCCTGAGGCCTCTGGTTAGGCTGTCCCGCGTGTCCCCCTATCTGACTGTTGCCGGAGTCGTTTTGGCAGGCGGGCTCCTCTTCGTTGCAGCGATGGGAGTCCGGCTCATACTCGCTCCCCGTGCGCCCACTGCCATGAAGCTCACCACCTATGAGTGTGGTGTTGACCCCGTCGGCGAAGGATGGGCTCAGACTAACGTCCGCTACTTCCTCTATGCCTTCCTGTACGTCGTCTTCGCAGTTGACGCGGTCTACCTCTTTCCCTGGGCCACCGTGATCCGCAGCCCTGACCTCGGCCTGGCGTCGCTGGTCGAGATGGCCATCTTCATCCTCGTGGTCTTGATTGGCTTGGCCCATGCGGCCCGCCGCGGGCTTCTCAGGTGGGTCTGATGACTTTGGAGTTACCCCCAGTGCACACACAGACAGTGAATACAGTGGTGACTCAGTGAAGGTCGAGCTGCCCATGCCCGGCATCGGGGTGCTGAACGATGATGCGCCCCGCCCCATCAAAGTCGTCCTGAACTGGGGCCGGCGCTACAGCCTCTGGGTCTTCAACTTCGGGCTGGCCTGCTGCGCGATCGAGTTCATCGCCGCGTCAATGGCCCGGCACGACTTCATCCGCCTGGGCGTGATTCCCTTCGCGCCCGGCCCACGCCAGGCCGACCTCATGGTCGTGTCCGGCACCGTCTCCGACAAGATGGCCGCGGCGATCCGGCGGCTGTACGACCAGATGCCCGAGCCCAAGTACGTCATCTCCTTCGGCTCCTGTGCCAACAGCGGCGGCCCCTACTGGGACTCGTACTGCGTGACCAAGGGCGTTGACACGTTGATCCCGGTCGATGTCTATGTGCCCGGCTGCCCGCCGCGGCCCGAGGCTCTGTTGCAGGGCATCATCCGGCTGCAGGAGAAGATCGCCTCAGAGACGTTGTCCAACAAGAGCATCCGTGCGAAGTATGCCGGTTCGCGGCGGGCCGGGGCAGGGGAAGTCACCCGGCCCCTGCTGACACAGCCGCAAGCAACACAGTCGAAGTGACCAATCCCCAGGCGACCGATCGCCATTCCGGAGTTGACCAGTCGTGATCGAGACGCCCTGCCGTGACGTGCCCCTGGACGAGTGGGCGACTGCGCTGAGCGCGGCCCGCAGCGAAGGGTTCGACTTCTTTGACTGGATGACAGCCGTCGACGAGACGGATGCCGAGGAGAGTCCCGGCTTTGACCTCGTCTGCCACCTCATGAACAGCTCTACCGGGCACTCGAGCCAAAGCGGGTTGGCTCGCCTGCTTGTGCGCACCCGGGTGCCCAACGGTCAGTCAGCGGCCAGCGTGACGGGCCTGTGGGCCGGCGCGGCATGGCACGAACGCGAGACCAATGAGATGTTCGGCATTGACTTCGATGGGTTCGACGACGGGACCGGCCAAGGTCTTCGCCCGCTCCTGTTGCCCAACGGCTTTGAAGGCACACCCTTGCGCAAGTCCTTCGTCCTGGCAGCACGCGCCAGCAAGGCCTGGCCCGGCGCAAAAGAGCCGGGCGAGGGCGCACCGTCACACGCAGGTCCGCAGGCTGACAAGCCCGGCCGGCGCAAGATCACGGCACCCGGCGTGCCCGACATCACCTGGGGACCGCGTTGAATCCTGTGCTTGAGGTCGTCCTTCGCTCGGTGAGCGTCCTGGTCGTGTTCCTGGTGCTGCCGTTGCTCGTGGGTCAGACCGAGCACAAGGTGATGGCGCACATGCAGGGTCGGCTCGGCCCGATGTATGCCGGCGGATTCCACGGCTGGGCGCAGCTGGTGGCCGATGCTGCCAAGTTCATCCAGAAGGAAGACATCGTCCCGCGGGCGGCCGACCGCTGGGTGTTCAAGCTTGCGCCCGGGGTCGCGCTGGTGCCGTATCTCGTTGCTCTCAGCGTCATTCCGCTCTCTGCGACAGTGGTTGGGGCAGATGTCGGCGCCAGCGTCCTGTTCGTCCTGGCGGCCAGCGCGGTCGGGATCCTGGGGCTCTTGATGGCGGGTTGGTCCAGCGCCAACAAGTACGCCCTGCTTGGTGGCATGCGTGCGGCTGCACAGCTGCTCAGCTATGAGCTGCCGCTGGTTCTCTCCGTGGCTTCTGTGGCTCTCGCCGCGGGTTCGGTGTCGCTGACCGGTATCGCTGAGGCATGGAGCCCCCTGTGGTTGGTGTGGCAGCTCCCCGGCGCCTTCGTCTTCCTGATCGCCGCGGTGGCCGAGCTCCAGCGCCCTCCCTTTGATATGCCGATCGCCGACTCCGAGATCGTGATGGGACCGTTCACCGAGTACAGCGGACTCCGGTTCGCTTTCTTCCTGCTCTCGGAGTACGCCGGCATCGTCGTGATGTCCCTGCTGTTCACCGTCCTCTTCCTCGGCGGTTGGCGCGGCCCGTTCTCCGACGCCCTGGGGCCGTTGTGGACGATCCTCAAGGGCTACCTCATCGCCATTCTGATCATCTGGCTACGCGTGGCCTGGCCGCGTCTACGTGAGGACCAGCTCCAGCGCCTCGCCTGGCTGGTTCTCGTTCCCGTCGCGCTGGCTCAGCTGGCCCTGACCGCAGGATGGGTGGTGTTGAGCTCATGACCGACCAAGCGCATACGAACAGAAAACCGCCCAAGGAACGTGGCGCGATACCCGGTCTTCTCAAGGGACTGGCCGCCACGGCCAGGACTTTGGGCCGGCCGACGCACACGGCCGAGTACCCGGACGCGCAGCCTTACCTGCCGCCGCGCACCCGGGGGGTGATCGCCCTGCTCGAGGAGAACTGCACGAACTGCATGCTGTGCGCCCGCGAGTGTCCGGACTGGTGCATCTACATCGACTCCCACAAGGAGACGCTGCCGGCAACCACCGAAGGCGGCCGTGAGCGTCAGCGCAACGTGCTCGACCGGTTCGCCATCGACTTCTCGTTGTGCATGTACTGCGGCATCTGCATTGAGGTCTGCCCGTTCGACGCCTTGCACTGGAGCCCCGAGTTCGAGTACGCGGAGGTCAACGTCCTGGACCTGTTGCACGAGAAGTCCAGGCTCGGGCAGTGGATGCCTACCGTGCCGCCGCCCCCGGCGCTCGACCCGAACTCGGCCGAGCCGCAGGAGATCACAGCGGCCAACAAACCTGCTCGAACAGCCCCGGAGGGACGCCCATGACAACGCTGGACATTCTCTTCGGTGCTGTCGGCCTGATCGTGGCTGCGAGTGCGATTCTCGCGGTCACCACCCAGCATCTTGTGCACGCCGCGCTCTGGCTGGTCGTCACCCTTGGCACCCTGGCCGGCTGCTACTTGATTCTGGGCGCCGAGCTGGTGGCCCTGGTGCAGGTGCTCGTCTATGTCGGTGCGGTCGTCGTGCTCGTGCTCTTCGCGCTCATGCTGACCCGTGCGCCGATGGGTCGCAGCCCCGAGCACAGTTCCACTGCCGTCCAGCGGATTGCAGCAGCGCTGATCGGGGCCGGCACCACCGTCCTGTTCGCTTCGGTGCTGTTGCCGGCCTTGGGCGGACAGCTTCGTGCGACCCGAGCCGGCGACACGAAGGGGATTGCGACCCAGTTGTTCGGGTCGTGGGTGTGGCCCTTCGAGCTGCTCTCGCTGCTGCTGCTAGTGGCCCTGATCGCCGCGTTGGCCGTCTCTCGAATGCCCACCATGGCGAAGACGTCGGCTGAGGTGGAGTCAGCATGATCCATCTGTGGCTTCCGCTCACGCTCGTCTGCGTCCTTGCCGGGGCGGGGGCCTACGGCGTGATGGCCCGACGCAATGCCGTGCTGGTCCTGATCGGCGTCGAGCTTCTCCTCAACGCCGCCAACCTGCTTTTTGTCACGATGGGCTCGGTGCTCGACGACAAGCTGCGCACGGGGCACGTCCTGGCCCTTTTCCTCATTACCATCGCCGCTGCCGAGATGGGGGTCGCGCTGGCCGTGATCCTGGCGCTGTTCCGCGACCGTGGCCACATCGACCTGAGTGAGCCCGGTTTATGAGAGATTCTGTTTCGCTGGCCGCCCGGCTGGTTGTCCTTGTCCCCTTCGTAGCATCCATCGTGGGTTTGTGGGTTGCCCGGAGTCATCGGCGGGCCAGTGCGTTCATCGCCTCCGCCGGTGCCGCGGTGAGCCTGCTCGCCGGCTTGTACATCCTGTTCGCGATTCACCGCCCGTACACCCAAGAGGTCTCCACTGTTGGAGCGCTCCCGCTGGGGCAGCTGCGAATGCCGCTGAACCTCCTGGTGGACGACCTCAGCGCGATCGTGGTGGTCGCCGTGGCCATCGTGGGACTGGCGGTCCAGCTCTTCTCGACCTGGTACCTGCATGAGGACGACCGCTTCGGGGTCTTCGTCGCATCGGTGTCCCTGTTCCTGTCGGCCATGTTCCTGGTGGTCCTGTCCGGTGACCTGGTGCTGACCCTCATCGGCTGGGAGGTCATGGGCTGGTGCTCCTACCTGCTCATCGGCCACAACAGCCGGCTCGAGTCCGCGCGTCGGGCTGCCACCAAGGCGTTCCTGGTGACCCGTATCGCCGACCTGGCATTCGTCATCGGCCTGATCATCCTGGCGTCCGGGGTGGCAACCACGTCCATCCCGGTCGTGGTCGACCGCTGGCAGCACCTGTCGGCTTCGACCCTGACGGCCGCGCTCCTCTGTCTGCTGGTCGGTGTCGCGGGCAAGTCGGCCCAGTTCCCCTTCCACGACTGGCTCCCCGATGCCATGGAAGGCCCGACCCCCGCCTCGGCGCTCATCCACGCCGCGACAATGGTCGCCGCAGGAACCTTTGTCCTGGCGCGGATCTTCCCGATCTTCGTCCTGTCGGACCCGGCTCGCCTGGCGCTCGCCGTGATCACCGCCATCACGATGATGGGCGCAGCGGTCATTGCGTTCGGTCAGTCGGACCTCAAACGCATGCTGGCCTACTCCACCCTCAGCCAGATCGCGATCATGCTCTCAGCCCTGGCCGTTGCGCCCGCGTCCGTGGGAGCTGGCCCCGCGATATTCCATCTGTTGTCCCACGCGATGTTCAAGGCATTGTTGTTCCTCGCGATCGGGTGGCTCAGTGTCCTGGTGGCGGGTACGGCGGCGGTAAAGATGTCGGGCGGAGTGCGCTATCACCCGCAGCTGAAATGGCCCATCGGCATTGGACTTCTGTCGCTTGCCGGCGTCCCGCCGATGGTCGGCTTCGTCTCCAAGGAGTATGTCCTGGGCGCGGCCTTCGACAACGTCACCGAGCTGGGTCAGGCTGCGGGGTGGATCGTCCTTGTCTCGTTCGGGGTGACAGTGGTGCTCACCGCTGGTTACTGCACGCGTGCATGGCTGGTCCTCACCCACCTGCAGCCCGAGGAGGAGGCCGTTCGCCGGGCTACTGTCGAGGCGTCGCGGCAGGTCGTGGACGTCACCCTCGTCGAGATCTTCACGGAAGCGGCATCTCGCGCCACTGCCGAGTACACGTCGCCACCGTCGCCCGTCGTCGAAGCCGAGCATGATCATGGTCATGGTCATGCCGAGATATTCACCGGTGCCCGCTTGTCGATCGGCGTCCTCGCCTTCCTGACCGTAGTCGGAGGGTTGATCATCTTCACCCCACTTCTTCCGGTCGAACCACACATCGTCTGGTACCTGGCAACATCTTCGTTGCTCCTGATCCTGGCGGCCTGGCTAGTGGTCGGGCGGATGGCTTCGATGAATGTCAGTGGTGATGCGGCCGACCTGCTGGGTGCCGACCGAATGGTTTTGTTTGACAAAGGTTTTGGAGTTGACGGTATCTATGTCGCAGTGGTGTCCCCGGTGGTCAAGCTGGCTCAGATCGTGGTGACAGCAGACCGCCAGGTCATTGACGCCACGGTCCGAGGCACTGTGGTGGCGACGCGCTGGATCGGCATAGCCGGCGAGCGGGTGCACACCCGCAAGCCGTCCTCTTACCTCGTGTGGTTGCTGCTCGGGCTCCTGGCTGTCGGCGTATCGGGCGTGACGTTGTGGTAATCCTCCTGATCGGCGCCATGGTGATCCCAGCCGTGACGGGCACCTATCTGATCCTCTCTGGGCGTGGCTTCAGGGCAGTGCCCGAAGGCGCCGCCAATATGCTCAGCCTGGTCGCGAGCGTGGTCACCGCGGCACTCGTCATCGCAACGGTGATTGCCCGACCCGTCCTGAACCAGCCGTGGTTGACCTCGCTCGGGGTCAGGTTGCACTTCGCGGTCGACGGCATCAGCGCACCCTTGTTGATTCTCACCGCCGCGCTCAGCGTCGCGGTGGTGGTCCACGCCCGGTCGCGCCCTTCCCACGGCGCCTCGCCCTCGACGTTCTACGGATGTCTCCAGCTGGTCGAGCTCGGCGCGCTGGCGACGTTCTACGCCCGTGACGCGGTGATCTTCTACGTCTCCTTCGAAATCGTGCTCATCCCCATGTGGGTGCTGATCGCCCGTTACGGCGACTCCCACGATCTCGCCGCACGCCGCGACGCTTCTGGTCGCTTCGTGTTGTATACGGTGCTCGGCTCCACGCTCATGCTGATCGGCATCCTCGCCCTCGTGCAGGCTTCGGGCACCGCAGACATGGACGCCCTCGCGGTCCTGCACGGCGCGGGCCTCTCCCGCAGTACCCAGATCATCATCGCGGCGCTGCTCCTGGTCGGGATGGGAATCAAGGTCCCGGTGTGGCCACTGCACACCTGGCTGCCTCCCGCACACACCATCGCGCCGACAGCCGGGTCGGTGATGCTGGCGGCCATTCTGCTGAAGATGGGCACGTACGGGATCGTGCGGTTGGTGGTCGCGCCGCTGCCGATCGGATTCGGTGCTCTGTCGCCGGCGTTCGCGGTCGTCGGCGTCATCGGCATCATCTGGGGAGGCCTGGCCTGTCTGGTCGAGAACGATCTCAAACGGCTCATCGCCTACTCCTCGGTTGCGCACATGGGCTTCGTGGTTCTGGGGCTCTCGAGCGGGACGACCGTGGGGCTGCAGGCAGCGTTGTTCGCCAACATCGCCCACGGCGTGGTCTCCGCCCTGCTCTTCTTCCTCGTCGGCGGTCTCAAGGAACGCTGGGGATCGGCCGACCTCGCGACCGCACGCGCTGCGTTGCGTGAGATCTCGCCGCGCCTCGGCATCGCCCTCGTCGTCGGCTTCGCCGCGTCGCTCGGACTGCCTGGTCTGGTCGGCTTCTGGGGTGAGTTCCTGGCGATGTACTCCGCCTGGAGCCCGGCGCCCGACCGTCCCCAGGGCCTGATGCGGGTGCTGGTCGTCATGGCCGTGCTAGGGGCCGGAGTGGCCGCGGCATACTCCTTGCGCGTGCTGAAGCTGATCTGGTCCGGCGACAGGACGACACCAGCACATGAGGACGCCCGCGGCGGCGAATGGTCCGTGCTGGCGGTCCTGGTTGCCGCTGTCCTTGTCCTGGGCGTTGCCCCGGGACTGTTGTTGAACTCGACCTTCAAGGAAGCCGCAGCCATCACAATGCAGGTGCCCCGATGAGCCAGGCCATCGTCAGCGTGAACGCTGGGATTCTGCTGCCCGTGCTCGCACCGGCCGTCGGAGCGGCCGTGGTTCTGGTCGCCGACGTTGCGGTCCAGCAGCTGCGTCGCGCGCACTATGTGATTGCCTTGGCGAGCCTCGTTGTCGGCGCCCTGGCCACTATCGCCGGCTTGAGCATGGTTGCCGGAGGTGCTCGACGCACGCTTTGTCTGCCCGGCAGCGGCCAGTGCATGTATGTCGCCGACTCAGTGGCCTCGACCCTGCAGCTGGCCGCGCTGTTGGCCGCAGCCCTGACCTTGCTGCTGACCTGGCCAGACGACAAGAAGCAGTCGACCGGCGGCACCGCAGTCATTGTGAGTCTCGTTCTGGCAGCGACCGCTGGGGCCACGGCCGTGGCCGGTGCTCGCGACCTAGGCTCATGGCTGGTCGCCCTCGAGCTCGCAACCCTGCCCACGGTGGCGCTGGTCGCCCTGCGGGGTGCGCGCTCGGCGATCTCCGGGGCGATCGCCCTGCTGACCACCGCGCTGGTCTCTTTCGGCCTGCTGGCGCTCTCGGCCGCGCTGTGGTTCACGGCCACCGGAAGTGGATTCTTTACTCCGGCAGCTGCGATAACAGCGATCAACGATCCGGCCAGACGCCCGATCCTGGTCCTGGCCGTGGTTGTTGTCATCGCCGGGATCGGCTTCAAGCTCTCTCTCGTGCCGTTCCATGCGTGGACTCCTGAGGCTTACGACGGAGCCCCCCTGCCGATCGCCGCCTTCCTGGCCGGCGTCTCCAAGATCGCAGCCCTGGCCGCTCTGCTCGTGGTGATCCGGGCCATCCCGCCTGGTGAACCGTCACTGGCCGCTATCGCGATCGTCTCGGCGGTCAGCATGACGCTGGGCAACATCATGGCGTTGCGGCAGGACGGCGTGGTCCGGCTGCTCGCATGGTCGACCGTGGCGCAGGCCGGGTGGGTGGTCCTGCCGCTGGCAGCCGTCTCCACGGGTGCTGTACATGCTTCCGGCGCTTACCTGTTGGCGTACGTCCTGGCCACGCTCCTGGTCTTCGCCGTGGTAGCTGCCCTGGTCCAGATCAGGGGAGCGGCACGCGCGCGTGACCTCCAGGAGTACCGCGGTCTCTTGGCTGATCACCCTGTTCTGGCCAGTGCCCTCGGGCTGGGCCTGCTGTCGCTGGCAGGGCTCCCGCCGGGCTTCCTTGGCTTGGTGGCCAAGGTTGCCGCCCTGGGGCCCGTGGTCAACAGCCAGCTCTGGTTGCTGGCCGTCATCGCGGCCGTCAACGCGGTCCTCGGCGTGGCTGTCTACCTGCGTTGGCTGCTCATGGTCGTCTCCACACCTGATACCTCAGTGCAGGGATCCCCGGACGGGGTGCCGGAACCGGTTGTCCACGGGGCGGCACTAGTTGTTCGGGCACATCCCGCGACGCTGGCCGCTGTCGGTTTCACGGGGGTGGCACTGGTGTTGACCAGCCTGAGCCCACAGCTGCTGCTGGGGCTGCTCGGGGGGTAGTCGCAGCGGAGGTCAGCATGTTCGGATCGTCGGAACATCATGCCCGTTAGCCACGTTGGGAAGAACATGCACAACCACTACAACGGGTTGAAGACGACGCTGCTCTTCAGCGGCATCTTCGCCGTCCTGCTGGCGCTGGGATCAGTGGTCGCAGGGGGTAGCTACATCTGGGCCTTCGCCCTGTTCGGAGTCGCCATGACGGCCTATGGCTACTGGAACAGCGACAAGATCGCGATCAAGGCGATGCGCGCCCGGCCGGTCACCGAGGCCGAGGCGCCGGCGATGTACCGCATCGTGCGCGAGCTCTCCACGGCTGCGACCAAGCCGATGCCGCGGTTGTTCATCTCACAGACCGAGGCGCCCAATGCCTTCGCGACGGGCCGGAGCCCGTCCCACGCGGCGGTCTGCTGCACCGAGGGGATCCTGGAGCTACTCGATGAGCGAGAGCTGCGCGGGGTACTCGGCCACGAGCTGATGCACGTCTACAACCGCGATATCCTGACGGCTTCGGTGGCGGCCGCCGTCGCCGGCGTCATCACCAGCGTCGCCCAGATGTTCATGTGGATGAGCTTCTTCGGCGGTGGCGGCGGTGAGGACGACAACAGTGCCAACCCGGTTGCCATGATGGCCATGGCGCTGCTTGCCCCGCTGGCCGCCACGACGATCCAGCTGGCGATCACCCGGACGCGTGAGTATGACGCTGACGAGGACGGTGCCAAGCTCACCGGCGACCCGCTGGCTCTGGCGTCGGCGCTACGCAAGCTCGAGCGCGGGACGGCGGCCGCGCCGCTGGCGCCTGAGCGTGATCTCGTCAACGCCAGCCACATGATGATCGCCAACCCGTTCCGCGCCCAGGATGTCTCGCGGCTGTTTGCGACCCACCCTCCGATGGCGGACCGCATTGCCCGTCTGGAGACCATGGCCTCGGGGTACCGCGGGTACTGACCGGCACGGCAGGGCCCTGAGGTGCTGACAGGACCAGCCTGAACCGGACCTGCAGCGGCCGCCTCCGGGTGCCTCTGGGATAGTGCGAGCATGACCAACCTGACGCGTCTGGAAGCGGAGGCGCGATCCGCCCTCATCAATGTCACCGGATATCGAGTGGAGCTCGATCTGGCCCAGGGCGCCACGACTTTCGAGTCTTCGAGCACGGTGCGCTTCACCTGCACCGAACCCGGGGCGTCCACGTTCCTTGACGTCAAGCCGAATCAGCTTCACCGGGTCACCCTCAACGGGGTGGACCTGGACCTCACCAGCTTCGACGGCGAGCGGATCGAGCTCACGGGGCTAGCCGCCGGGAACGAGGTCGTGGCGACCGCGACCATGCGCTACAGCAACGACGGGCAGGGCTTGCACCGGGCGGTCGACTCGGCGGACGAGCAGCACTACGTCTACGGGCACTCGTTCCTGGATGCCGCGCCGCGGGTCTTCGGCTGCTTCGACCAGCCTGACCTCAAGGCTCCGTACGACGTCAGGGTGACCGCACCCCCCGAGTGGATCGTCCTGGGCAACGGTGCCGCGACGCGCACCGGCGCGGGGACCTGGGTGCTCGCGACGACCAAGCCGTTGGCCACCTACTTCTTCACCGTCTGCGCCGGGCCCTATGTCTCCGTCACGACAGTGCATGACGGTATCCCGCTGGGTATCCACGCCAGGGCCTCGCTGCGCGAGCCGCTGGAACGTCAGGCCGAGCAGATGCTCACCATCACCGCCCAGTCCTTCGACTACTACCACCGGCTGTTCGGCATCCGATATCCCTTCGGGGAGTACCACCAGGTCTTCGTCCCCGAGTTCAACGCCGGTGCGATGGAGAACCCGGGTTGCGTGACGCTGCGCGACCAGTACGTCTTCCGCGGGGCGATGACGCACGACGAGGTGCTGACCCGCTCCAGCACCATCACGCATGAGATGGCTCACATGTGGTTCGGCGACCTGGTGACCATGCAGTGGTGGGACGACCTGTGGCTGAACGAGTCCTTCGCCGAGTACATGTCTCACCGAACCCTCAGCGAGGCAACGGAGTTCACCGATGCGTGGGTCGACTCCTCGATGGCCCGCAAGCCGTGGGGCTATGCCGCCGAGCGGATGCCGTCGACGCACCCGGTGGCCGGCTCGCCTGCGCCGGACGCTCAGTCGGCGCTGCAGAACTTCGACGGCATCTCCTACGCGAAGGGGGCTGCGACACTTCGTCAGCTGATCGCCCACATCGGCGATGCCGCATTCATCTCGGGCGTGGCGCAGTACCTGCGCTCCCACGCATACGGCAACGCGGCACTGGTGGATTTCCTCGGGGCGATGGAGCGTGCGAGCGGGCAGGACCTGCAAGGCTGGGCCGATGCGTGGCTGCGGACGGCGGGCCTCGATGCGGTCTCGGTGGAAACGGTCTCCGACCAGGGTTCGATCGCCTCGGCCACGGTGCGCAGGACACCGCCGCAGGCCTATCCGGCAGCCCGTCCGCACAGCATTGATGTTGCCGGGTTCACGACCGGGGCAGAGGTATTCCGGGTGCTCACCACGGTGGAAGAGGACGAGACCGACCTGCCGGAGCTGGTAGGCAGGCCGGCCGCGAACATGCTGGTCCCCAACGCGACGGATCTGACCTGGGCCACCATCAAGCTCGACCCGGCCACCGTCGCCGCTGCTCCAGCTGAGCTGTCGGCGGTGCCGCAGGCTCAGGCCCGGGCGGTCGTCTGGACGGCCCTGATCGACGGGGTCGCCCTGGCGGAGATCGACCCGCGGCACCTGCTTGCTGTGATGGCCACCTGCTGGGCACACGAGAGCAACCAGTCGATCATCAACCGGGTGGGCCTGCTGATGACCCAGCGGATCATCCCCTCGTTCATTGCGCCCGGCGAGCAGGACGATGCTCAGGCCGTGATTGCCACGGCTGCGGCCTCGATGTTCGCTGCGGCGGAGGCGGGCTCATCACGGGCTCTGCTGGCCGCACGGTACCTGGCAACCTCATCCGCGGACGAAGACCTGCTTCGTCGCTGGGCGGGCGGAGAGGGGCTCCCAGAGGGTCTGGAGGGGGACTCGGACTTCCGCTGGGTGGTAGTGGGCAACCTGGCTCGACGTGGCGCCATCGGGTCAGCCGGGCTGCACGTCGCTCTTGAGCAGGATCGCACCATGGCCGGCAACCTGAAATGGCTGCAGGCCAAGGCCTCTGAGCCTGATCCGGCGGCGAAGGTGTGGGCGTGGGAGCAGCTGACCGGAGAGAACGGACGATCCAACTATGAGCTGAACGCGCTGGCCGCCGGTTTCTGGCATGCCAATGACCAGGACGTGCTCCGTCCGTATGTCGCTCGTTACTTCGTCGATGTGCCGGCACTGTCCGGTCGCGTCGGCGAAGACGCCCTGGGCAGAGTTGCCGCGCTGGCTTATCCGGCGAATCTGGTCGAGGCGTCCACGGCAGACCAGTCAGAGGCCGCGCTGGGCCGTCCGGACCTGACAGCCTCGGTGCGGCGAGCCATCGTGGACGCCGACTCCCAGCTGCGAGAGGCCCTGGCCTCGCGGGCCAGGTTTGGGTAGCGGCACGGCATACCGCAGGGATGAGGGGATCAGCGATAGTTGGTGAACTGGACAGCGACCTCCAGGTCCGCGCTGCGCAGCATCGACATGACATCCTGCAGGTCGTCCTTGGACTTGCTGGACACCCGTAGCTCGTCACCCTGGATGAGTGGCTTCACGGTCTTGCCGAACTCGTCGCGGATCATCTTGGCGATCTTCTTGGCGTCCTCCTGGCTGATGCCGTCTTTGAGTGAGGCCTCGAGGCGGTATTCCTTCCCGGAGAGCTGGGGTTCCTTGTCGCCGAGATCCAGGGCCTTGAGCGAGACGTTGCGCTTGATCAGCTTGGTCTGGAAGACATCAAGGACGGCAAGCACGCGCTCCGGCGAGTTGGCCTTGATCAGGATGTTCTCTCCGCTCCACTCGATGGAGGCTCCGACGTTCTTGAAGTCGTAGCGTTGGGAGATCTCCTTCTGGGACTGGGTCAGCGCGTTGCTGACCTCCTGCTTGTCGACCTTGCTCACGACGTCGAACGATGCGTCGGCCATGTCGGCTCCTTCGGGTGTTTTACGCGGGCGGACCCTCAATAATGCGAGGGGTGTTGGTGCGGGTTGTCGGTGGTGCGGGCTGCCCCGATTGGACGGACCCCGTGGTTTAGTTGCTATCCTTCCATCCGCACCTAGGCAGGTTGCCCGAGCGGCCAATGGGAGTGGACTGTAAATCCATCGCGAAAGCTTCGAAGGTCCGAATCCTTCACCCGCCACCACGTGCTGAAAGGGCCCTTGACCTGCGGAAACGCCGGTCAGGGGCACTTTCGTGGTTTCCGGCTGTGATCGGCCAAAACCGGCCGTCTACGGCTGTTCGCCGGTAATGCGCCGGTAAGTTTGGGCCACATCCGGGACTTCGGTAGTCGGCAGCGCCAAAGCGGACTCGATACGAGACCTGGCCATCTCTTCCTGTCCATAGATGCACTTTGCGTAGACCCTGAGCAGGACCATGACGCTGTGCCCGGCCCACTCGGCAACCTGTGTCGGCGGGACACCGGCGGTCTCGCGGTCACGCTCGAAACGGGCCAACATACGGTGCACGCGTTGCGTTCGATCAACGCAGCACGCCGCGAGCAGGC
>DASRUA010000104.1:0-26906 GCA_035655615.1 Dermatophilaceae bacterium | reverse complement strand
TGGCTCAGGCATACCGCCTGCTCCGAGGCATCCTCAACGTCGCCGTGCAAGACGACGTGCTCAAGTCCAACCCATGCCGGATTAAGGGCGCAGGCATGGTCAAACCTGCCGTGGCCGCGCGGTCCCTCACCGTTTCCGAGGTCCTCGCCATCGCAGAGGAGATACCAGCCCGTTACAAGACATTGGTGATGGTCCTCGCATTCGGCGGCCTGCGATTCGGGGAAGCGACAGCGCTCCGCCGCCGGGACGTGTCTGATGCCCGGCTCACGGTCGAGAGAACCTGCCGATACATCCACGGAGCGTGGAATGTGGGATCCCCGAAGACCGACGCCGGGCGACGGACGGTCACCCTGCCCGGCTCCGTGGCCAACCTGCTGGAGAGCCACCTGGCCGACTTCGTCCCGGACGACCCCGACGCGCTGGTCTTTGCCACCGCCTCGGGCCGGTTTATCCAGCAACACAACTTCGGTGCCACCTTCCGGCGAGCGGTCAAGCGTTGTGGTCTGCCTCACACGCGCGTCCATTGGCTGAGGCATACGGGTGCGACACTGGCTGCCTCCACCGGAGCAACCACCAAAGAGCTCATGCACCGACTGGGGCACGCGTCGCCGGCGGCCGCGCTGGTCTATCAACACGCGGTCAGCGAACGGGACAGCGAGATCGCCCGGGCGTTGGACGTGATGGTTACCGGCGATGTCAAGGACGCGCCGGAGCACCTTCCCGTCCGACGAGCACAAAGCGCTTAGGTCCTGTGGAGGTCCTGACTGGACCTATGACGGCATCCATATAGCCTCTGGCCTGCAGTTATGTCCTCCGGAGTACCCAACTTTCCAAACTGACAACGCGGGTTCGATTCCCGTCGCCCGCTCCAGAACCGCCTTCAGTTACCCAGGAGACGGTCTACGGCCTGCACAGCGGTCCAGCCGTCTGGCATGTCCGACAACATCTGGGCCACGCCGTCAAGGTCGGCTCCCAGAGTGACGATGGGCACCTCGCGGTAGCCGTCGCGGCGATTCTGCCCGAGCTCGATGCCGGCCGTGAGCCCGTTGCACAGGCACTTACGTCCGACCGTGTCGGCGATGTCCCCGCCCTTGCGGATATACATGTGGACGGGCTCCGCCGGGCAGCGATAGCCGAGGTCGCCGGGCTCGCGCTCGTAGGGCACACGAAGGTAGCTCAGGTCGCACAGTCGCGGCCGGGCGGCACACACCTCCGCCTCGGACATGGTCCCCTTCAAGGTCGCAACCTTGAACGGGAAACCCGTCGGTGAGGCCAGCGGGTCGGTGCGGACCACCAGCTGACCGGCGCCCAGCTCGGTGAGCAGCTCCTTGCGTATGGCAGGGTCCAGCCCGGACTCCTTACAGACCGCGAACAGCGTGCCCACCTGCACCCCTGCGGCACCAGCCGACCGGGCCTGGGCGACCTGCGCGGCTGTGGAGTATCCGCCTGCCAGCCAGAACGGCAGGCCGACTGCCGCCACCTTGTCAAGGTCCGCGTCATCACGGGGGCCGAACACCGGCTGTCCGTCATCATCCAGGACGGGCCGCCCCCGCGCGGGAGCATTGTGCCCGCCCGCGCGCGGACCCTCGACGACGAAACCGTCGGGCCGGGTCTCGTCCTCGCGGGCCAGATAGGCGGCAAGCACGTGCGCGGACACGATCGCCAGGAACCTGGGCCGCTGCAGCGGTGCCAGCCCGCCTCCGGTGAGAGCCTGGGGGTCCAGCCCGACGGTGTAATCCCTGGTGGCCCCGTCCACGTGCAGGTCCAGCGAGCACGGCTCGTGAACGGCCAGGTGATCCAGGAGCCGGGGAATCTCCTTGGGGATGCCGGCACCCATGAGCACGTAGTCCACATCGGCCAGCATCGCCCCGTACGCCGCACTGGGCGTGGCCATCTGGACCTTCTCCAGGAAGTTGATCCCGACCACGCCGTCGTGGCCCTCCTTGGCCAGCCACACCTCGGCGTAGTTGGCCACGATCGACAGCTCCAGACCCGCCACCGGCGTGTCCATGCTCAGCTTGGGGACAGGGTGGTAGGGCTGATCAGGAGCCCGGCCACCCTCAATGAAGTACCGGCTCAAGATCCGCTGCGCCATCGCCGGCACCGGAAAATCCTCCAGGGCGCGTCGGAGGTGGCCACCCACATCGCCGTCCTGCAACCGTCGGGCGATCACCACATCCAGTGCGGTCCCCGAGACGACGCCGAGCTGCCCGGTCTGCGAAACCGCCCGCGCAAGCTGCCACGAGGACACGGCCACACCCATCCCGCCCTGGATGACCACAGGCAGAACGTCAGTGGTCGAGCGCGCGGCGATGGGACGGGCACTGGGCGACACCGGCATGGACAGAACCTCCAACTTACGGAAACGTAACCTACGTCACCGTAGGTTAACACGGGCGACGCCCTGGTCGGGAGGGACCAACGTCCCACCTCCAGGGGTCTTCTGGTGACCTCTCAATGGTCTCCCAAAGGTCTCCCGTTCGTATGCCGAACCGTTCACCTGCCAGGCAGAGCCGGGTCAGTCGCGCCAGATCAGTACGACGGCACGATCGTCGCTGCGGCCGGCCAGAGCTGCCGCGCAGATTCGTGTTGCCCCACCGGTGAAGCCCTCTGAGACAAGACGTTCCGCTTCACCAAGCATCCGGTCGATACCGACTGTCAGGTCCCGGAAGCGGGTCTCGATGACGCCGTCGGTATAGAGCAGCAAGGCATCGCCACGCAGCAGCTGGCCAGTCAACCGGGGAAAGCCTGCATCCGGCAGGACGCCGAGCAGTGGGCCGTTCGCCGCGTCCATGACCTGCCACTGACCTGACCCGGCCCAGAACTTCACCGCCGGCGGGTGCCCGGCCCCGCCCACAGAGAACCGGCCGGTATCGAGCTCGAGCGCCACGTGGATCGCCGTGGCGAAGCCGTCGTTCCAGTGCTGGCGAAGCAGATATGAGTTGGCGGCACCCAGCAGGTCGTCCGGCTCCATCGCACCCAGCAAGCTGCCGAAGGCCCCTGACAGGAGCAACGCCCGCGTCCCGGCATCCAGACCCTTGCCCGAGACATCCACGAGTGCGACCTCGAACCGGTCGCCGGCATCCGAGATGTTGGCCACCGCGAAGTCACCGGCGAAGGGCTCGAAGTAAGCCGACTCCACCTCCACCTCGGCGTGCCACGGCTCGGGCAGCGCCGGAAGCTCGCGCTGTGCGCGGATCCGGTCACGCAGGTCAACCAGCATCGACTCGGCCAGCGTCCCCTGGACACCCAGCCGGGCTCGGGATACTGCCAGCCAGGTCATCATGGCCGCCATGACGGCGATCACGACCATCGCCGCGGCATAGTCCCCGTGATCCCTGCCCAGTAAGAACCCGTCATAAGCGAGCAGAAGAGCGATGGTCAGCAGGACCAACGCGAGCCATCGCGGTGGCAGGAACATCCCGGCCAGGACGATCACGGGAAGAAAGGCGGACCATGGCGTGACTGCCGGCCCGCCCAGCGTCAGAGCTTCGACCAGAACGGCCATCAGGATCAGGATCAGCGCCGCGAAGCCCGGGAAAAGACGAACCATCACGGCCAGGCGGCTCGACAGGAGGTGCGCGGTCGACACGCTCCGACGAGCGAACCGTTGCGCGCGTGTGCTCACCGTCCGCACTGTACTTCTTGCCGGGCTGTGACCTCGGCAATAGCTCCCAGGTTCAGCCCTCGACCGCCGGAATCGGCGGCAGCTCACCGTGTTGCTCGTAGCGCTCGACCATCGCCAGGCGTCGGACATGCCGCTCGTCACCGCTGAACTGTGTCGTCAGGAATGCCTCGACCATGGCCTTGGCCTCCTGCGGCGTGTTCATCCGTGCACCGATCGACAGGACCTGGGCGTTGTTGTGTGTCCTCGCCAGCTCGGCAAGCTCGACGTTGTATGCCAGCGCCGCCCGGATCCCCCGGACCTTGTTCGCAGCCATCTGCTCACCATTGCCGGATCCGCCCAGCACGATGCCGAATGCCCCGAGGTCGCCGGACACAGCCTCCGCCGCACGCAGAACCGCAACCGGATAGTCATCCTCCGGGTCGAGGTACTCCGGCCCGTGGTCGACCACGTCATACCCCTTTCCCTGCAGGAAGGTCACCAGGGTGCACTTCAGGTCGTATGCCGCATGGTCGCCGCCGATATGAACGCGCATTGGTCGGGCTCCTTTGGGTTTGCAGTGAACGAGTCGAGTAAGCGAGTGGAGTGAAGGCAGTGGCGTGAAGGATCAGTCGAAGACGGGGCTCTGGGCGCGGGTCCTCTTGAGCTCGAAGAATCCGGGCGTGCCGGTCATCAGAACCCAACCGTCCCAAAGCCTTCCGGCCGCCTCACCCTTGGGCGCAGGAGTGACCACCGGGCCGAAGAAAGCGGACGCGCCCATGGCGATCACCGGCGTGCCCACCTCCTCACCGACCAGTGCGATGGCCCGATCGTGGCTGGCACGCACCTCATCGTCGACGTCGCTCGAGGTGGCGAACCTGAGCAGGTCCGCGGGCAGGCCGACTTCATTCAACGCCGCGGCGATGACCACCAGGTAGTCACCCTCGCCGCCGAGGTGGATGCGGGTGCCCATCGCGTCGAACAGGGGCTTGATCACGGTGGGACCGTGCTCGCGGGCGGCCGCGACGATGACCCGAACCGGACCCCAGGAGCGCTCCATCAGGTCGTGGTACTCCGGCGGCAGCTCGCGGCCGCCGTTCAGGACCGCCAGGCTCATCACCGACCAGGTGACCTCGACGTCGCGCACCTGTTCGACCTCCATCAGCCAACGCGAGGTCAGCCACGCCCACGGGCAGATCGGGTCGAACCACATCTCCACGGAAGTCTTGGCGGTCACGGATGCCATCCTGCCAGCCCATGGGCAGCGACGATGAGCCGGTGACCGGTCCCCCGCCGACGAGCCGGTGAGAGTCCCGGCCGATCATGTGAAGATGTTGTGACCCCATGACGTGTCCCCACAGGAGATGACCCCGTGCCTGGCAAGAACCTGACCCGCGACGAAGCCCGCGACCGCGCTGACCTGTTGTCAGTGGCTGCCTACGACGTCGCCCTCGACCTCACGACCGGACCGAACACCTTCCGGACCCGGTCAACCGTGTACTTCTCCGCCGCCCAGGAGAGTGCCCGCACCTTCATCGACCTGATCGCGGCGTCCGTCGAGCAGATCACCCTCAATGACGAGTCACTTGACCCGGCAACGCATTTCGACGGCGTCCGGGTCCAGCTCCCGGCGCTGAGGTCTGGCGCCAACAAGCTGACAATCGACGCGACCGGCGAATACATGAACACCGGCGAAGGCCTGCACCGCTTTGTCGACCCGGTGGACGAAGAGGTCTACCTGTACACCCAGTTCGAGGTCGCCGACTGCCGCCGGATGTTCGCCGTCTTCGAGCAGCCGGACCTCAAGGCAACCTTCGCCTTCACGGTCACCGCCCCCGCACACTGGCAGGTCGTCTCCAACGAACCGACGCCCCGACCTGTGGCAGCACGGACAGCCGGCGTGACCGGAGAGGTGCCCAGCGCGACGTGGACCTTTGCGCCGACGCCCAGCATGTCCTGCTACATCACCGCGCTGATCGCCGGACCGTACGACGTGGTCCGCGACGAGGTCAAGACACGCAACGGCGCCGTGCCCCTGGGCATCCTGTGCCGCAAGTCGCTGACACCACACCTGGATGCCGACAACATCTTCGACGTCACCAAACGCGGATTCACGTTCTACGAGAAAGAGTTCGACTGCGCTTACCCGTTCACCAAGTACGACCAGATCTTCACCCCCGAATACAACATGGGCGCGATGGAGAACGCCGGCGCGGTGACATACAACGAGATGTATGTCTTCCGGGCCAAGGTCACCGAGGCGATCATCGAGCGCCGGGCGCTGACGATCCTGCACGAGCTGGCGCACATGTGGTTCGGCAACCTCGTCACGATGAAGTGGTGGAACGACCTGTGGCTCAACGAGTCGTTCGCGGAATGGGCCTCGACGACGTGCCAGGCCGAGGCCACCCAGTGGGACACCGCCTGGACAACCTTCGGCACAGCCGAGAAGTCCTGGGCCTACCGACAGGACCAGCTGTCCTCAACCCACCCGATCGTCGCTGACATCCGCGACCTCGAGGACGTCGAGGTCAACTTCGACGGCATCACCTACGCCAAGGGCGCCTCGGTGCTCAAGCAGCTCGTGGCCTACGTCGGCCGTGAGCCGTTCACGGCCGGAATTCGCGAGTACTTCTCCACCCACGCGTGGAAGAACACGACGCTCTCCGATCTGCTCGACCATCTCGTGCAGGCCTCGGGTCGCGACCTGCACACCTGGTCAAAGCTGTGGCTGGAGACCGCTGGCGTGAACACCCTGCGCCTGGAGGTCACCACCGACGACCGGGACATCATCACGGCGGCGGTCATCACCCAGACCGCTGCGGAGGCGTTCCAGACACTGCGTCCGCACACCCTGGCGATCGGCTGCTACAACGTGGTGGGTGACCACATCGAGCGGGTCAACCGGATTGAGCTCGACGTGGCCGGTGAGCGCACCGAGGTGCCGGCACTGGTGTATCACCACCGGCCAGACCTCCTGCTGGTCAACGACGACGACCTGGCCTACGCCAAGATCCGCCTCGACGAGCGATCGACGGCAACGGTTCTCGCCCACCCGCGCGGGTTCACCGACAGCCTGCCCCGCGCTCTGGTGCTGGGCGCGGCATGGGACATGACCCGCGACGCAGAGATGTCGGCGCGCGACTTCTGCGACCTGGTGCTGAACACGCTGCCGGGCGAAACGGACTCGACGCTGCTGCGAGTGCTGTTGAGCCAGCTTCAGACCGCTGCCAGGCTGTATGTCGCCCAGGGGCACCGTCACGCGAATCTGGCGTCTGTGACAGCACGCCTGCGTGAGCTGGCCGGCTCGGCCCTGCCAGGCAGCGACGCGCAGCTGCAGCTGGTCAGCGCATTCGCCGGCTATGCCCACCGCAATGAGGATGTCGTCTGGGTTCGCGGGCTGCTGGAGGGCACCGCCGTGCTTGACGGTCTGGCGATCGACACCGAGATGCGCTGGACCCTGCTCACCAGCCTGGCCACGGCCGGCCACGCAGCAGAGACCGAGATCGAGCACGAGCTTCAGCAGGACAACACCGCGACAGGTCGCGAGCGCGCGGCCCGCGCACTTGCGAGCATTCCGACGCCCGAGGCCAAGGCCAAGGCCTGGCACAAGGTCATCGAGGAGGACGGCCTGCCCAACCAGACCGTCGACGCCGTCGCCCAGGGATTCGTCACCGTGCATGAGACGGCACTGCTCACGCCGTACGTCGAGAAGTACCACGCCATGCTGACGACGCTGTGGGCGTCACGAACCCACGCGATAGCCGAGTCTGTCGTCCAGGGCTTCTATCCGGTCACCTTGGCCAACCGTGAGCTGGTTGACGCATCCCAGTCCTGGCTCGACGCGAATCCTGACGCGACCGCGGCACTGCGGCGCGTCGTGTCGGAGAACCGTGATGGGGTGGCGCGCGCTCTGGCGGCCCAGCAGCGCAACGAAGCCTGACGCCTTACAGCTTCGCAGCGACGGGTCGTCAGGGCTGGGGTGAGCCCCGCGATCCGTCGCAGCCAGCTCAGCGCTGGGCGACGCAGCGGGCCAGGCGGCGGGCCCAGCGTGAGCTCATCAGATCCTCCAGCAGGACCGGCTTGCCGTCGGCTCCAGCCAGGGGCAGGCGCCAGTTGGGGTACTCCTCATCGGTACCCGGCTGGTTCATCGCCCGGTGATCACCGGTCAGGTCCGGAACGGCAACACCGAGCAGCTTCGCCGGGGTCCACGACAGGAACCGGTGCAGAGCCTCGACGACGTCGGTCCTGGAGGCGCCATGCCGCAACAGGCCTCGCTCGATGAGCATGTCCAGAACCTCGCCCTGAGCCGCCTTGTCGATCGTGCGCTCCTCGTCGACGTCGCGGGTGAGCAGGCCGAGGTCATTTCGCAGGTCGATGTGCTCACCTGCCAGATAGCCGGCGGTCGGCGGCAGGTCGTGGGTGGTCACGGTGGCCAGGCACAGCTCGCGATAAGCCTCAGCAGGCAGAGGTCTGCCCTCATCGTCCTTCTCGAACCACAGGATCGACGTGCCGAAGATGCCGCGCTCGCGCAGATAGTCCCGGACCCACGGCTCGACCACACCGAGGTCCTCGCCCACCACCAGCGCGCCCGCCCGATGGGCCTCGAGCGCGAGGATTCCGATCAGCGCCTCGTGGTCGTAGCGGACATACGTGCCCTCACTGGCGGGCAGACCCTCCGGGACCCACCACAGCCGGAAGAGCCCGATGACATGGTCGATCCTGATACCGCCGGCATGGCGCAGCACGGCGCGCAGCATGTCCCGATATGGCGCATAGCCGAGCTCCTCGAGCCGGTCCGGCCGCCACGGTGGCTGGCTCCAGTCCTGGCCGAGC
Organism: Dermatophilaceae bacterium; assembly: GCA_035655615.1. Classification (GTDB taxonomy): domain Bacteria; phylum Actinomycetota; class Actinomycetes; order Actinomycetales; family Dermatophilaceae; genus UBA4719. The sequence goes on along the minus strand of DASRUA010000104.1, from coordinate 18,466 downwards.
TGGTTGTACTGGTCCGGGGGGGCACCAACCGTGACCTTGCGTGCGAGGGCATCGGCAAGACCCCAGGCATCGGCGCCTTCGGGATGGACGCCCACCGCGAGGTCATGAATGACCCCTATCGACATCCCGGCTTCGGTGGCCTGTCGCTGAACGGTGGCGAGCTGCTCGTCGACGATCCACTGCAGCCAGCGATAGAACTCCACATCGTCGGCGATCTGGTCGCGCAACGCCTCGACGGCAGCGCTGCGTGGATCCTGCAGGTCGGCGGGCCAGTCACCCCAGGGCAGTCCGTGCTTCTCGGCGAGCGCACACCACGTGGCGAAGTCGAGCAGACCCTGGCCTTCGCGATCGCAGAACGCAGTGAAGGCCCGCTCGCGTCGCGATGACCGCGGCTGGTTGAAGACGGTGCGCAACGCTGCGGCCTTGGCCGCCCAGACCGCGTCACGGTCGATCGTATCCGCCTCGTTCAGCGTCCGGGCATCGTCCGCGTGCCACTCCAGCAGCTGCCGCTCTGCCGAGGACATGTAGCCCATCTCCGGGATGTCCTCGACCCTGATGTAGATCGGGTTGACGAATCGTCGCGACGTGGGCAGATAGGGCGAGGGCTCCATCGGGGCCACCGGCTCGCCGGCATGCAGAGGGTTCACCAAGACGAAGTCCGCGCTCAGGTCCGCCGCAGCCCAAGACATCATGTCGGCAAGATCAGCGAGGTCCCCGAGACCCCAGGACTGACGGGACCGAACGGAGTACAGCTGGCTCAGCAACCCCCAGGCCCGCTGTTGCTGCAGCGCGGGTGGCAGCACCATGACGGCGGGTGAGACGACGAGCGGGGACGAGAAGCTGTCCTTGCCGATCCGCGCATTGACGGTGTGCCAGCCCAGCGGCAGGTCGCCGGGAACATCGAAGGTCGCCTCCCCGGTCGGCTGGTCGTCGACGACCCGGGGATTGACGTAGTTGTCGACCTGACCAAGCTCGCGGCGAGTTCCATCCTCGAGAACCGTCCACACCTGGACCTGCTCGCCGTCGGGCAGGTGCACGGGCAGCCACCTGGCCGTGCCTTGGCGGCATACGACGATCGGGGGCAGTGTCCGACGCCACGCCCGGTCTGCGACGGCGGCAAGAGACCGGTCGACCGCGGCATCGTCGGACGTGTCGACGCCGAGAGCCTGCAGGACCGCCGAGATCGTCTGCGCACCGACGATGACATGGTTGCCCTGCCAGTCCCAGTACTCGGTGGCCACCCCAGAGGCTCGGGCAAGCTCGGTGAGTGCAGGCGAAGGTTCAGAACTCGGCACGTCATCTCTTTCGGAAGGCAGCGATCGGGCCGCAGTGAGTGTGTATGTCGAGTCTTTCACGAGTGGCGGTGCACGGCATGCGCCCCACCATTGGCGAAGATGGTCGGTATGACGTTCGCTCCCCTCGCCGCAGGTCCGCGCCCCGTGCTCTCAGTGTCCTTGCTGCCGCCGATATCCCCGCGCAGCAGCCTGGAAGAACTGGGCAACCAGGCGGTGACGCAGTGGTGGTGGCTGATCGGCCCCTGCCTGACGATCATCGGCACGGTGGTGGGGGCGCTGATACTTCGCTGGGTACTGCATCGCGCCATCGACCGGGTCGTCAACGGAGCGTTGACCCGGGCTGCGGGGCACGCGAGCCAGAGTCCTCGCCGGACGTCCCGCGTCCTCTCCCAGGCCACCGGCCTCGACGAGACCCGAAAGACCCAACGGGCCGCGACCATGGGCGCCATCCTCAAGAGCACGTCGACCTTCGTCATCTTCACGATCGCCCTGCTGACCGTCATGGCGACCCTCGGGGTGCAGCTGGGACCGATCCTGGCATCGGCGGGTGTCGTCGGGATCGCGCTCGCCTTCGGCGCTCAGAGCCTGGTCAAGGACGTCCTGACCGGCATCTTCATGATCCTCGAGGACCAGTACGGCGTGGGCGACGTCATCGACACCGGCGAGGCGATCGGCACCGTTGAGGACGTCACGCTGCGCGTCACAAAAGTGCGGGACGCCAGCGGAGTCGTCTGGTACATCCGCAATGGCGAGATCGTCAGGATCGGCAACCGGTCCCAGGGGTGGTCCACCGCAGTGGTGGACATCCAGGTCGGATACAGCGAGAGCCTGGACATCGTCGTGCCGCTGATCCGCGAGGTCGCCCGCCAGCTGAACGACGCGCCGGAGTGGACAACGCGGCTGCTCGAGGAACCTGTGGTCGCCGGAGTCGAGTCGATGGCGGGCGGCGTGGTCACCATCCGGATCATCGCCAAGTGCGCGCCGAACGAGAACTTCCCGGTCTCCCGGGAGATCCGCGAGCGGGTCAAGGCTGCTTTCGACGCAGCCGGGATCCGTGCTCCACAGGCCGGGCCAGCCGCCGGCACTGATCACGGTGGGCAGGCTGTGCAGGGTGGGCAGGGTGGGCAGGGTGGCTCCCTTCGCCCCTGAGGCTGAGAGACTGGTGCGATGACCACTGAGACCTTCTACGACCAGGTGGGGGGACATGACACGTTCCGCAGGCTCGCCCAGCACTTCTACACGGGCGTGGCCGGCGATCCCGAGCTGCGGGCGCTCTACCCCGAGGACGACCTCGGGCCGGCCGAGATGCGGTTCAGGATGTTTATGGAGCAATACTGGGGAGGTCCTGCGACGTACTCGCAGGACCGGGGACACCCGCGGTTGCGGATGCGACACGCCCCGTTCAAGGTCACCATCACCCAGCGCGACCGGTGGCTCAAACACATGATGGCTGCGGTCGAGTCCCTTGACCTCGCCCAAGAGAACGACCTCATCCTGCGCGACTATTTCGACCGGGCGGCACAGTCCCTGGTCAACTCCCTGGAGGAATGACATCTCTACCGCCTTCGTCGATACCGACCTGCCCGACCTGCCCCTGGCCGGTCCCTCATCCACGCTGGTCCACGCTCGCCCCGCCGCAGAGCCTGCGTGGTGGCGTCATGCCGTGATCTACCAGATCTACCCACGCTCGTGGGCCGACGGCAACGGTGACGGGATCGGAGACCTGCCGGGGATCACGGCCCGCCTCCCGTACCTGCGTGACCTCTGCGTGGACGCCCTCTGGCTCTCCCCGTTTTATGTTTCGCCCCAGGCGGACGCCGGGTATGACGTCGCCGACTACCGCGACATCGACCCGCTCTTCGGCACGCTGGACGACGCTGACACGCTGCTGACCAGCGCTCACGACCTCGGTCTCAAGGTCATCGTCGACCTCGTGCCGAACCACTCATCCGACGAGCACCCCTGGTTCCAGGCCGCCCTGGCCGCCGGCCCGGGCAGCCCCGAGCGGGAGCGCTACATCTTCCGGGACGGCCGTGGCCCGGATGGGGACCTGCCGCCGAACAACTGGCTGTGCGTCTTCGGGGGCGCGGCCTGGACCAGGGTGAAAGCCGCCGACGGCACGAATGGCCAGTGGTACCTGCACCTGTTCGCCGACAAGCAGCCTGACTTCAACTGGGACAACCCGCAGGTCCGCGCCGAGTTCGAGGACGTGCTGAAGTTCTGGCTGGACCGCGGAGTCGACGGCTTCCGGGTCGACGTCGCCAACGCCCTGATCAAGCAAGCGGGCCTGCCCGACTGGGACGAGCCGCTGCACCTGCTCGGTGACGCCGACGGCGTCCCGCACGACCTCCATGGCAAGCGACCCCCGATGTGGGACCAGGAGGGCGTGCACGAGATCTACCGGGAGTGGCGCCAGATCCTCAACTCCTACAACCCGATCGACGCAGCCGGCTACTCCGACGACAACGACCGCATCCTCTGCGCCGAGGCTTGGGTCGACTCGCCGGAGAACCTCGCTCGATATGTGCGCGATGACGAGATGCATCAGGCGTTCAACTTCGAGTTCCTGCAGGCGCAGTGGCGAGCCGGTGACCTGCGCGACGCCGTCACCAAGTCGCTCACTGCCGCGGACTCGGTCGGTGCCCCCACCACCTGGGTGCTTTCCAACCACGATGTGGTGCGTCACGCCTCCCGGCTCGGACTCCCCGTGGGGCCCAAGCGCCCCAACGGAATTGGAATCGGCGATCCGCAGCCGAACACGGCCCTTGGCCTGCGCCGAGCACGGGCGGCAACCGCCATGATGCTTGCCCTGCCCGGCTCGTCCTACATCTACCAGGGCGAGGAGCTGGGACTGCCCGACTCCACTGACATGCCCGACGACGTCCGGCAGGACCCGGCGTGGCCACGGAGCGGTCACACCGAGCGGGGCAGGGACGGCTGCCGGGTGCCGATGCCGTGGGAAGGCGACAAGCCGTCATACGGCTTCGGCCCCTCTGACCGGACCTGGCTTCCTCAGCCGGCGTCCTACTCGGAACTGGCCGTCGACCGTCAGGTGGGCGACCCGGGCTCAACCCTCGAGCTGTATCGCGCGCTGCTGGCCTCCCGTCGCGAGCATGGGCTCGGCGCGGGTTCGCTGAGCTGGTTGGAGGGCTACCCCGAAGAGGTGGTGGCTTTCGTCAACGAGCCGGCCACCGGCGAGCGCGTCCTGGTCATCACGAACCTCGGCGCCGAGCCGGTGGAAGTTCCCGAAGGCGCCCAGCTTCTGCTTTCCAGTGGCCCAATGACCTCACAGGGACTGGTGCCCACCGACACCACCGTCTGGCTGAGCGCGTAGCGCCCAATCGAGACGTGACACCGTGACGTCCGCCATCCGCCCGGACCAGCAACAGAAGCGATCCAGTGGACCCATGGGGTCGGCCTACCGGCTGCTGACCGTCGCACTGCTGGCGCTGGTCACCATCATCGCGTTCGAGAACATGGCCATCTCGACCGCGATGCCAGCGGTGGCCAAGGACCTGGACGCGGTCCGGTCGTACGGGCTCGCGTTCTCGTTCATGCTCACCGCCGAGCTGCTCGGCATCGTCCTGGCCGGCGTGTGGGCGGACCGCCGGGGCCCACTCCCGTCGCTCTACGCCGGCCAGCTGCTGATGGCAGCCGGCTCGGGGATGGCGGGGCTGGCCCCGACCTTCGCCGTGCTCCTGGCTGGTCGGCTGCTCGCCGGTCTGGGCGGCGGGCTCATCGTGGTCGCGCTCTACGTCGTGATCGGCCGTGCCTACCCGGATGCGTTACGTCCCAAGGTCTTCAGCTGGGTCTCGGCCGCGTGGGTTCTCCCGTCACTGGTCGGCCCGCCGGTGGCCGGATGGGTGACCTCAACGTGGTCCTGGCGCTGGGTCTTCCTGCTCGTGATTGCGCCCATCGCAGTGACGTTTGCCGTGGTGAGCACTCAACGCGACCGGATCACAGGAGGATCCACAGCCGAGGGCGCACGGCCCGACCACTCAACGACCGATCGGCCGGCTGACAAATCCGGGCATCGCCGGCTCGCGCTGCTCGGTCTCGGCGTCGCCGTCTCGGCCGGCGCCATGCAGTGGGGCTCCACCCAGCTCTCGGCCACCCAGGCGCTTCCCGTCATGCTCACAGTGCTGGGACTCGCGGGTATCGCGGCAACCGCTCCACGGCTCGTCCCACCCGGCACGTTGCTCATGTCCCGTGGGCTGCCATCGGTCATGATGAGCCGGTTCCTGCTGACCGCCTCCTTCAACGGCGCCCTGACGTTCATCCCGCTCATGCTCGTCAACGAGCGGCACGTGCGCCTCACGACCGCCGGCATCATGCTCACCGTGGGCGCACTCGGCTGGTCGTTCGGCTCCTTCGTCCAGGGCCACCATGCACTGAACAACCGGCGGTCCGAGCTCGTCGTCGCAGGGGGCGCGTCGCTCACCGCCGGCATCCTCCTGCTTGCCGCGATCGCCGCACTCGGTTGGCCCTACTACCTGGTGGGACTGGCCACTGCCCTGTCCGGCCTCGGCATGGGGCTGGCCATGTCATCGATCTCCGTGCTCTCACTGGCTCTCTCACCGGTGCGCGACCACGGCCGCACATCGTCGTCCCTTCAGGTGTCCGACGTGCTCGGCGCCGTCATGGGTATCTCGGTGGCCGGCGCTGTGTTCGCGGCGATGCACAACCCGCTCGGCTCGGACATCCGCGTCTACGAGCTCATCTGGCTGTCCCTGGCAGCTGTCTCCGCCCTCGTGATGGTCAGCGGTCAACGCACCAGGACGTGACCCGTCGCGGTAGACAGCCGCGTCCAGCGACCATGGGCTGAGACCCGCACGCGCTCCTGTGTCAGGAAGCCCAGGGCGTATACCGCGAAGGCAGCTCCCGATGGCGCCGTCGGAGTCCAGAGTCCGGGCACGCGCGACATACGTCCCCAGGTCCTCGAGCGTCTCGGAGTCGCCGAACTGCAGCTCGACCATCAGCTGGGCCGTTCGCGCCAGCGGAAGGGCACCGGATCGCCGGACATGCCCTTGAGCACCGCCCGCTCATCGGGACGCAGCCGGCGAGGGCTCGCCGTTGCGAAGTCGTAGGCGACCACGGTGGTCTCGGCCCGGGCATACAGCGTCGAGCCCACCTCAGCCGGATCGCACACCTCGTAGGCGAGGTTGAAGCTGGAACCAGAGATCTTGGTGGCCCACATGTCCACGCTGATCGGCGCGTGCCGGAAGTCCAGCGGCGCCAGGTACTCGATCTCGTGACGCGCGACGATCACGCCTTCATCGAGCAGGGTGCGATCCTGACCGAACCACTCCTGGAAGCCGATCACCCGGGCGTCCTCCAGAAGGCGCAGGAACTGGACGTTGTTGATGTGCCCGTAGGCGTCCATGTCGGACCATCGGAGCGGGACATCGACACGGTAGGGGCGCAGACTCATGGCGCCATCATCGCAGCGGGGCGGATATGGTCGCTTGGGTGACCACTCCTGAGAACGACGCCACCCTCGGCCCCCTTGAGGACCTGCTCGACGTCCTGAACCTCGAGCCAGCCGATTCAGCCCACCGGGCGGCGGGCGGCGCAGCGGACGACAACCAGTCCGACTTCGGTGTGGCCGATGCCGATGTGTTCATCGGGCGCAGCCAGCCGATGCCACACGGCCGGGTGTTCGGGGGGCAGGTCCTTGCGCAGTCGATCATCGCCGCCGGCCGGACCGTCAACGACCTCGACGATGCAGCCGATCATCCACGCCGAATCCATTCGTTGCACGGCTACTTCCTGCGTCCTGGTGACTCCGACCACCCGATTCGTTTCACTGTGGAGCGGCTGCGGGACGGGCGCTCGTTCTCGGCCCGGCGGGTCCACGCGATCCAGTACGGCAAGCCGATCCTGTCGATGATCACCTCTTTCCAGACCGAGGCCGTCGGTCTGGACCACCAGGACCACATACCCGCCGCACCCGACCCCGAGCGCATGGAGACCCTGGCCGAGGTGTTTGCCGGGGTGGATGACCCGCAAGCCAACTTCTGGTCGAAGGACAAGGCCATCGACCTTCGCCATGTCGAGGGAGCCATCTACATCCGCCCCGGGCGACAGCTCGCCTCACGGCAGAGCGTCTGGCTCAAGGCCGTCGGCCAGATGCCCGAAGATCCGCTGGTCAACGCCGCGGTGCTGGCGTACTGCTCGGACTACTCGCTGCTCGAGCCGGTGCTTCGCAAGCACGGCCTCGCCTGGTCCGACCGCCGGCTGCGCGTCGCCAGTCTCGACCACGCAATGTGGTTCCACCGACCCGGGAGGGCGGACGACTGGATCCTCTACACCCAGTCCTCTCCGTCGGCTTCGGGCGGACGCGGGTTGGCCTCAGGACGAATGTTCAACACGGACGGCGTCTTGCTGGCGACTGTCGCACAAGAAGGCATGATGCGCCTGAAGGGGTCGTGACGGGCGCCACAGCCGGTCGGGCTTTCGTACTAAGCGATCGCTTAGTACGATCGCGACATGGTTGACGGACTCGACCTCGACGCGCTGACGGGCTATCTCGCGCCCTTCAGCGGCTCTGCGGACGGCACCGCGCCAGGATCCGGCTCTAGCCCGAGATCGGTCCGGGGGCGAACGCTGCGCGCAGAGCTCATCCAGGGTGGCAAGTCCAACCTGACCTATCGGCTCACTGACGGCACCCACAACCGGGTGCTACGCCGGCCGCCGCTGGGGCACGTCCTGGCAACCGCTCACGACATGACCCGCGAGTATCGCGTGATGTCGGCCCTCGCGCCCACCCCCGTGCCTGTTCCGGCGATGGTGACCCTGTGCGAGGACGCGAGCGTGATCGGGGCACCGTTCTACGTCATGGAGTATGTCGAGGGCTCGATCCTGCGACGGACCAGCGAGACCGACAAGCTGGACGACCGCCAGCGAACAACATTGGCACATCGTCTCATTGACACGTTGGCCGACCTGCACGAGGTTGACCCGGCTGACGTGGGACTGGGCGACTTCGGCCACCCCGACGGCTTCCTCGAGCGGCAGGTGCGTCGCTGGACCCAGCAGCTGGAGCGTTCCCGGTCCCGCGACATGCCAGGATTCGACGACCTGGCAGAGAAGCTGGCAACGGGCGTTCCGGCCAGCCAGCGGGCAAGCGTGGTGCACGGCGACTACCGTCTCGACAACGTCCTGGTGGGGCCCGACCAGCAGATCATGGCCGTGCTCGACTGGGAGATGGCGACTCTCGGCGACCCTCTGTGCGACCTGGGTCTGCTGCCCGTCTATGCGACCCCTGTGCCCGGAGTCGCCGGCATCGTCTCGGACGGGATGGGCCCGCATAATGGCTTCCCGTCGATCGAGTCGCTCATCCAGAGGTATGCCGACCGCTCAGGTCTGGATGTCAGTCACCTGTCCTGGTACACGGCTCTGGGCTACTACAAGCTGGCCGTCATCTGCGAGGGCATCTACTACCGCTACGCCACCGGGCAGACCGTGGGTTCCGGCTTCGACCAGATCGGAAGCATCGTCGAGCCGCTCGTCACCGCCGGCCGCGACGTCCTGACCTCATCCCATTGACAGCACCAGTTCTTTGACACCCCGGCTCTTTGACAGACCCAGTCCTTTGACAGACCCAGTCCGCTTTCAGCACAGTCCATCGATTTCAGCCCAGCTCAACACTCCTTGGAGGCACCTGTGAACCCCAACGGCCAACGGACCGCGATCGTCACGGGCTCGGCGCGTGGCATCGGAGCCGCAACCGCCATCCGGCTGGCAAAGGACGGGAACGCCGTGGCCGTCCTGGACCTGGACGCAGCGGCCTGCGGACAGACGGTATCGGCCATCACGTCTGCCGGCGGCCGTGCCATCGCAGTGGCGGTCGACGTCAACTCACCCGAAGGTGTCGACGCTGCAGTGGCACAGGTCACCGCCGAGCTCGGCGCCCCGACCATCCTGGTCAACAACGCAGGCATCATCCGCGACAACCTGCTCTTCAAGATGCCGCTGGAGGACTGGGATGCCGTCATGAACGTCCACCTGCGCGGCGCCTTCCTGATGACCAAGGCCGTCCAGGTGCACATGACCGCAGCGAACTACGGCCGGATCGTCAACCTGTCTTCGACGTCCGCGCAAGGTAACCGCGGTCAGGTCAACTACTCCGCGGCCAAGGCAGGTGTGCAGGGCTTCACCAAGACCCTTGCGATCGAGCTCGGACCCTTCGGTGTGACGGCCAACGCGGTGGCTCCCGGCTTCATCGCCACAGACATGACCAGAGCGACAGCCGCGCGGATGAACATCTCCTTCGAGGACTTCCTGATCGGCGCGGCGGCACAGATCCCGGTCGGCCGCGTCGGCCGGCCCGAGGACGTCGCGGCGACAATCTCGTTCCTGGCCAGCGAAGAGGCCGGATACGTCTCGGGTCAGATCATCTACGTGGCGGGTGGTCCGAGGGACTGAGCGGCGCCGTCCACATCGTTGACGGTGGCCCTCACGCCCTGGCCCTCGAACACTCCGGGGGTTTAGTGATAGCGGGGATGGAAACGTCCGCGGACCAGCCAGGATCCGGTCCAGGCTCGGTCCGAAATTGTTGTCCGCGATCCTCTGGGCGTACGTTCAGCGCGGTCGTTGTCTGCGACGGCCTCAAGGGGCTGCCGAACTCGGTGAAAACGGTCTGGCCCATGGCCACGGTCCAAACATGCATCATTCACCTGGTCCGTGGCTCGTTCCGTTACGCCTCACGCAAGTACTGGGACGAACTGTCCAAGGACCTGCGCCCGATCTACACCGCGACCGGCCCCGACGCCGCCGCGGCGGCCCTGGACGCCTTGGATGACAAGTGGGGCAAGCGGTACCCCGCGATCATCAGGCTCTGGCGCAACGCCTGGAGCGAGTTCATCCCGTTCCTGGACTACGACGTCGAGATCCGCAAGGTCATTTGCTCGACGAACGCCATCGAGAGCTTGAACGCCCGATACCGCAGGGCGGTCAAGGCCCGCGGACACTTCCCGACCGAGCAGGCCGCGATGAAGTGCCTGTACCTGGTCACCAGGTCCCTCGACCCGAAAGGTACCGGTCAGACACGGTGGGCCGTACGGTGGAAACCAGCCCTGAACGCGTCCGCCATCACCTCCGCCGACCGCATGCCAGCGGCCGAGGACCGATAACAATGAACACGCGATTTACACCGTTAATCGGACACTCCCCGGGTGCAGGCGCGGGACTGTGACCAAACGAACAGATCCGGTAGAGGCCGCGCGGGCTCTGGCCGCACTATGTTGCGTGCGGAAGAGGGGGCAGCCGTGGACTTGAGCACTGCTGACGCTGAGTGGGACGTCGGTTGCGGCCAGGCGATGGGGCCTTGACCTAAGAACCATCGCCACCTTCGTGCCGCATAGTGCACATCACAGAGCGCCACGCGGAAGGGGTTGCGCCACGCACGGGGGAACGTCATCTGTGTGTGGTGCGGTCTTGCCACCTGTGAATGATGAAGGAGACATTCGTGAGCGTGCCCAGGCTGAAGATCGCCGGTTCAATGGTGGCCGGATTGGTTGCTTTGTCGCTCGCGGCGATGACTGCGATGGCCACGAGCGCCGCGGCCGATGCATCGATTGTGCGCTTTGCGGGCGCCGACAGGTTCGGGACCTCTGCAGCGATTGTGGACGCCAGTTACCAACCTGGGGTCCCTGTGGTCTACATCGCGAACGGACTGAACTTCCCGGACGCTCTCGCCGGTGGAGCGGCAGCGGCCCACGGCGGTGGCCCGCTGTTATTGATCCAGCCAGACTCCATCCCGGCTCAAATCGCAGCGGAACTCACGAGACTGACGCCCGCATCAATCATCGTGCTCGGTGGCACGGCCGCTGTCAGCGATGCCGTAAAGACGAGCTTGTAGACGTACACGTCCGGGCCCGTAACGCGGGTTTCGGAGCGGACCGGTATGCGACGGCAGCCAATGTGGCTGCCTCGTTCCCGACCGGCAGTCCGGTGTTCGTCGCGGCCGGGACCGCCTTCCCCGACGCGCTTGCTGGAACAGCAGCTGCAGCCGTCCAGCATGCCGCGATCCTGTTGACCAGCCCAACGACGCTCCCCTCAGTAACAGCGACCCCGCTGTCCGCGCTTGCCCCATCTTCGATCACGATCCTCGGGGGCACGAGTGCCGTGTCAGCCGCTATCGCCAACCAACTCAACACGTATAGCTCCACCGTTGCCAGGATCTCAGGTCCAGACCGATACGCGACGGAGGCTGCGATCGCCGCCTCGGTGTTTCCGGGTGCAACCAGTGTCTTCATCACGTCAGGAGCCGGATTCGCTGATGGGCTCACCGGTGGGCCTGTCGCCGGCACCGCCGGACAGCCACTGCTGTTGGCCACCTCCACCTGTTTGCCCGCGGCCACGGCCGCTGTTGTGGCCGTGGACACGCCTGCCACGGTCACTCTGCTGGGCGGTTCTGGCGTCTTGGGGGCGGGCGTTGAGTCGTTGACGAGTGCCCAGTTCCTCCCCCTGCACCGGTGACGTTCGGCGACGGCACCCACGTGATCGGATCCTCGCTGCCCGCAGGCACCTACCGAACCCGTGCGAACGTCTCCGGCTGCTACTGGGAAAGACTGTCCGGTTTCTCGGGGCAGTCCAGCGACATCATCGCGAACGATTTCGGCGCGACCACCCCAATGGTGACGATCTCTGCTTCCGATATTGGGTTCACCTCTAACGACTGTGGGGGGTGGACGAAGCAGTAAGGCTCCGCGCGGGCGCCTTGAACCTCCTCTCGACCCGCTCGCGGACAGTAACTGACCGAGCCCGCACCGGTTCGCGACTCGGCCGCGGACGTTTCTGAACCCGCTATCACTAAACCCCTCGAACACTCCGGGCGTATGCCGCACCAATCCCCGGGCCGCCGCCGGTGACGACCACAACCTGGCTGTCGAAAACAGCTCACATAGGACCGGCCAGCGTGGAGCCGCCGTCCAGGACGACAGTTTGGCCGGTCATCCAGGATGAGTCGGCGGAGAGCAGGAACGAGACGGCCCCGGAGATGTCCTCGGGGACGCCAAGCCTCTTGAGCGGATAGCGCTTGGCCACCTTCTCCTCACGGCCTTCATACAGGGCCTGGGCAAACTCGGTCTTGACGATGCCCGGAGCCACCGCGTTGACGCGCACGTCCGGGCCCAGCTGATAACCGAGCTCCGTGGTGAGGTGGATCAACGCTGCCTTGCTCACGGCATACCAGCCCAGCAGACCGGTGGCCCCAAGGCCGGCGATCGAGGCGAGGTTGACGATCGCCCCGCCCGGTGCCTCGGGCGTGCCCAGTCCTGCCCCGACGACCTTCTGGGTCCAGCTGAAAGCGCTGAGAACATTGACCTCAAGGATCTTGCGGGCGACCTCGACGTCCATCTCCAGCATGGGTCCGTAGGAGGGGTTGATGCCGGCGTTGTTGACCAGATAATCGAGGCGCCCGAAGGTCTCCCGCGCTGCGAATACCACCTCGTCCTGGTGTGCCGGATCATCGGCGTGACCGGCGAAAGCGAGTGCATGCGCCGGGCCGCCGAGGGCCTCGACGGCCTCATCAAGCGCCTCGGTCTTGCGGGCCGTGATAACGACGCGCGCGCCGTCGGCGACCAGACGCCTGGCGATGCCCAGGCCGATCCCCCGGCTCGCGCCGGTGACGATTGCGACCTTGTTCTCGTGGGTGATACTCACGTGGCTGATGCTCCTTTGCGGTTCAGGTCCTGGTTGTTCAGATCTGCTGTTCAGATCCTGCCACCTGACTGTGGTTGCTCAGATGCAGTTCACAGGCCGAGGTCGCGACCGATGAGCTCCTTCATGATCTCGTTCGAACCGGCCCAGATCTTGGTTACCCGCGCGTCTCGCCACGCCCTGGCAACGCGGTACTCGTTCATGAATCCGTAGCCGCCGTACAGCTGCACGCAGCCATCGAGCACCTCGTTCTGGACCTCGGCCGACCACCATTTGGCCTTGGCGGCGTCCACCGCGCTGAGCTTGCGCTCGGCATGGGCCTCGACACAGTCGTCGACGTAGGCCTGGGTGACCTCCAGCTTGGTCATCAGCTCGGCCATCAGGAACTTGTTGTGTTGGAAGGAGCCGATCGGCTGGCCGAAAGCCTTACGCTCCTTGGCATAGGCGATCGTCTCGAGCAGGATCTGCTGCGCATGAGCAGTGTTGGACACGGCCGCGCCGACCCGTTCCTGGGGAAGCCGCTCCATCATCGCGATGAAGCCTCGGTCGACCTCACCGATGACGTTGGCGCCGGGCACCCGCACGTCGGTGAAGAACAGCTCGGCGGTGTCGGACTCCGTCTGGCCCACCTTGTCGAGCTTGCGGCCTCGCTCGAAACCGGCCATGCCGGTTTCGACACCGAACAGCGTGATGCCCCTGGAGCGCTTCTCGGGCGAGGTCCTGGCGGCGACGATCACGAGGTCCGCCTGGTAGCCGTTGGTGATGAAGGTCTTGGAACCGTTGAGGATCCAGTCGTCGCCGTCGCGGACGGCCGTGCTCTTGAGGGCCGCGAGGTCGGAGCCACCACTGGGCTCCGTCATCGCGATGGCGGTGATGATCTCGCCTGAGCAGAAGCCGGGGAGCCAGCGTTCCTTCTGCTCCTGCGTGCCCAGGTCCACCAGATACGGGGCCACGCAGTCGGCGTGGATCCCGAAGCAGGAGGACGCCGCGGCGGTGAACTTGGACAGCTCCTCGCCCAGTACCGCGTTGAACCTGAAGTCACCCGCCGCCGAACCGCCATAGATCTCGGGAATCTCCAAACCGAGCAGCCCCTGCTTGCCGGCCTCGATCCAGGCCTCGCGATCGATGACCCGGGCATCGATGAACTGCTGGGCGCGAGGCTTCAGGCTGCGTTCGACGAACTCGCGAGCCGTCTCCCGGAACGCTTCATGGTCAGCGCCGTACAGGTTGCGTGGCATGTCATCCTCCGGGTCGCTCTTCGCCGCTACTAAGCGCTTGCTTAGTCTCGATCAGGTGAGGCATGCTGTCAACATGACCGCCTCGACCCAGGCCACCAGCCGTCGAGCCGCCGGGGACTCAGCCCAGCGTCTGATGGACGCCGCCGTGGACGCCTTTGCGGACAAGGGTTTTCACGCCACAAGCACGCGGGACATCGCTGCCCGGGCGCAGATGAGCCCGGCCGGCGTCTACGTCCATTTCGCCAGCAAGCAGGACCTGCTCCTACAGCTCTGTCTGCGGGGCCACGTGCTGGCCCTGGAGGTCGTAGCCTCTGCGCGTAGGAGTGCGGACACTCCCCCGGCCCAGCTCGTGGCAATTGTCTCGGCCTTCGCGCGCTGGCACGCCGAGCAGTTCCGCACGGCCCGGATCGTGCAGTACGAGTTCCCCCAGCTGACCCCCGAGCACCGCGAAGAGGTCATGACATTGCGTAAGCAGATCGACGCCGTGGTCAGGGACGTCCTTCGCGCGGGTGTTGCCAGTGGCGACTTCGACGTACCGGACCTGACGATGACAACTCTCGCCCTTCAGTCGCTGACTATCGACGTCGCGCGATGGTACAAGCCGGGTATCCGACGCACCCCGGAAGCCATCGGCGCGGCATACGGCGATCTGGCTCTGCGGTTGGTGCGTGCCTGAAGTTGGTCAGGGCCTGAAGTGATACGTGCCCGTGCTCAGCTGCGGGTCAGCTTGCGGTATGTCACCCGGTGCGGACGTGACGCTTCGGGGCCGAGACGCTCGACCTTGTTCGCCTCATAGGCCTCGAAGTTGCCCTCGAACCAGTACCACTTGCCCGGGTTCTCGTCGTCGCCCTCGTACGCGAGGATATGCGTCACGACCCGGTCCAGGAACCACCGGTCGTGACTGATCACGACGGCACAGCCGGAGAACTCCAGGAGCGCGTTCTCGAGGGAACCCAGGGTCTCGACGTCGAGGTCGTTGGTGGGCTCGTCGAGCAGCAGCAGGTTGCCACCCACCTTGAGGGTCAGCGCCAGGTTGAGACGGTTGCGCTCACCACCGGAGAGCACGCCCGTCATCTTCTGCTGGTCCGGGCCCTTGAAGCCGAACTGCGACACGTAGGCGCGCGACGGAATCTCGACGTGGCCGACCTGCATGTAGTCCAGCCCGTCCGACACCGTCTCCCAGAGGTTCTTGGTCGGGTCGAGGCCGGAACGACTCTGGTCGACATAGGAGATCTTGACCGTCTCGCCGATCTTGACGCTGCCCTCGTCAGGCGTCTCAAGACCGACGATGGTCTTGAAGAGCGTGGTCTTGCCGACACCGTTGGCGCCGATGACACCCACAATGCCGTTGCGCGGCAACGTGAACGAAAGATCGTCGATCAGCACGCGCCCGTCGTAGCCCTTTGTCAGGTTGTTGACCTCGATCACCGTGCTGCCCAGGCGCGGACCCGGCGGGATCTGGATCTCCTCGAAGTCGAGCTTGCGGGTGCGATCGGCCTCGGCAGCCATCTCCTCGTACCGGGACAGCCGGGCCTTGGACTTGACTGCTCGAGCCTTGGCGTTGGAGCGCACCCACTCGAGCTCG
Source organism: Dermatophilaceae bacterium (assembly GCA_035655615.1). Lineage (GTDB taxonomy): Bacteria > Actinomycetota > Actinomycetes > Actinomycetales > Dermatophilaceae > UBA4719. Next base: position 2,684 of record DASRUA010000104.1, on the reverse strand, counting down.
GCGGTCAGGCGCCGGGCCAGCTTGGCGTCCTTCTTGCCCTGGATGGTGAGACGTTCGCTCTTCTTCTGCAGGTAGGTCGAGTAGTTGCCCTCGTACGGGTAGAGACGACCTCGGTCGATCTCTGCGATCCACTGGGCGACGTGATCGAGGAAGTACCGATCGTGGGTAACTGCCAGCACGGCGCCGTGGTATGCCGCGAGGTGCTGCTCAAGCCAGAGCACGCTCTCGGCGTCGAGGTGGTTGGTGGGCTCGTCGAGCAGCAGGAGGTCGGGCTTCTGAAGCAGCAACTTGCACAGCGCCACGCGACGGCGCTCACCACCGGAGAGCACCGTGACGTCAGCGTCTGGTGGGGGGCAGCGAAGGGCGTCCATGGCCTGTTCGAGCTGAGAGTCCAGGTCCCACGCGTCGGCCGCGTCGATCTTCTCCTGGAGCTGGCCCATCTCTTCCATCAGTGTGTCGAAATCGGCGTCTGGCTCAGCCATCTCGGCCGAGATGGCGTTGAACCGGTCGACATCGGCCTTGATCTGACCCAGGCCCTCCTCGACGTTGCCGAGGACGGTCTTGTCCTCGTTAAGCGTCGGTTCCTGCATCAGGATGCCCACGGAGTAGCCGGGCGAAAGCCTCGCCTCGCCATTGGACGGGTGGTCCAGACCGGCCATGATCTTCAGGATCGTCGACTTGCCGGCGCCGTTGGGGCCGACCACACCGATCTTGGCGCCGGGGTAGAACGACATCGTCACGTCGTCGAGGATGACCTTGTCGCCGTGAGCTTTGCGCGCTTTGGTCATGGTGTAAATGAACTCAGCCATGAGGGTCAGGTTATCCGCTGCAGGCGGTTGCCTCCTAACTCACGATCTGACGGCCGGCCGCGAAGACCCCCGGTTCGTGAAGACGGCACTCTCCACAGGACCGGAGGCCTTCGACCACATCACCGCGTCACCAACAGCGTTGACGCGTCACCAACGTCCTGGCCGAGGCCTTCTAGCGGCTTCCTGCACCCACCGTTTCGTACTCGTCGGAGTCGGCAGACTCCAGCTCGATGCTCCCGCCTGCCGTTTCAGCGAAACCGCCTGTGAGTGCCTCGTCACTTGCCCCAAGCAGTTCGTCATCCAGCATCGCCGCATCGCGATCAAGCTGGTCTGCTGCGTCCTGAACCTCGGGATCGGCCATCCGGTCGTTCTGGTTGAGCTGGGGCTTGGACACCTTACGGAAGGTCGTCTGACCCCACGTCAGGTCGTGGCCAACGTTGTAGGCGTCAATCTCCACGGTGGTCCCGCTTCGCTCCCCGTTGACCCACTGGTTGATCCGCATCCGCCCGTAGACGATCACCGGCTCGCCCTTCTTCAGCGAGTTCGACAGGTTGACCCCGAGGGCGCGAAATGCCGTCACGTTCACGAAGTTGGTCCCGGCGTCGATGTACTCGCCAGTCTTGAAGTCCACCCTGCGCACGTTCGATGCCACCCGGAACGTCACGAAGGGCACGTTCGCCCTGGTCGCACGCACCACCGGATCTCCGACCACATTGCCGCTGACTGTCACGTAGGTCTCGTTCATCGTCATCACCTCATCGTTTCCATCGTTGACTCGCCGCAACCGGCGAGAACCCCACGATGGCTAAGCCGCAAGGCTGGTGACACCGATCGCCGCGCGCCTGTGGACGTTGGGACGAAGGGCTGGACAGTTGTGGACAGCTGACTGCGCGCCGTCAGCGTGTCCCAGATCAACCGAGAGCTCGGTGTCTCATCGGCGTCAGCCCTCAATGAGCAGACCATGGACATACCCCGGTTATGACGACGCCCTTTCGGACCTTGCGCAGCGCTCGTCTTCCTTCGCCAAAGGCGCGCGACGCAGCAATCTCACGAAACCGCTGGGCAACGTGCGCCGCTCGGAACCTTGTCTAAGGTACGCGGCGTAAACCTGCCAGAATCGAAGAAGGAGAGCAACACCAGACAGGAAGAGTGCTGCGATAATGATCCGCGTCCAAAGCGGCAATGTCACTGGTCCGGCCACCATGAGACAGATTGGCACTGCAATCGTAGCCACTGCTATGTAGCGGAGCACAGAAAGCGCAAGCGCGAATCCCTCAGGCTGAGTCCAGAACTCCGGACATAGCAATCGGGTAGGTCCTAAAGTTTCGTTGCTACGTATGGCTTTTCGGCGTGTCGTGCGGTTTTATCACATCCATCATCTGAGATAATGGATGCAAGGTCAATGAGGGGGCAGAATGAGTCGAGTGAACCAGCCGGTCCTACAGCTGCTGCCGGCACGGGCCCGCTCGGTGGGTCCCTCAGCGGGTCTGTTGGAGGGCCCCGACGGCGGTGTGGTCTTCGTGTTCGGGCTGGCCACGTTCAGCTACGCCAGCGCCGACCAGGCCGGCCGGCGGTTGGCCGCGGTGCAGCTGGTCACCACCAAGATCGCCTCTCTCGGCGAGGTCGCGTCCGCGTTCGGAGTCAACGAGGCCACGTTGTGGCGTTGGAAGCGGGCCTTTGGCACCGGTGGGGTGGTTGGGCTGGTTGCCGAGCGTCCCGGTCCCAGACGTCCCAGCAAGCTCACCACGTCACTGGCCGCGCAGATCGTGAAGCTGGACGCGACCGGTTTGACGTTGCAACAGATCGCCGCCGCGACCGGGGTGTCCACCGCGACGGTCCGGGTCGCGTTGGGTCGGGTCACCCCACGGGATCAGG
>DASRUA010000103.1:0-3544 GCA_035655615.1 Dermatophilaceae bacterium | reverse complement strand
CGCTCACACAGTCTCGTGGGTTACCGAGCAGAGCCCTGCTTGGCAGTGCCTACATGTGTGGGAGGCCCCGGTGTTTACCGAGCGTACGAGTGTTGGTCTGGATGTGCACGCACGATCTGTGGTCGCGGCGGCGATCGATGGTGTTACGGGTGAGGTGTTCCGGAAACGGTTGACCCCCGGACGCGATGACGTGATCGGGTGGGTCCGGTCGTTGCCCGGGCCGTCGGCGGTGGTCTATGAGGCGGGTCCGACCGGGTTCGGTCTGGTCCGGGCGTTCGCCGGTGCGGGGATCAGGTGTGAGGTTGCGGCCCCGTCGAAGATCCAGCGTCCGGCTGGTGACCGGGTTAAGACCGATGCCCGAGACGCCATGTTGTTGGCGCGGCTCCTGCGTCTGGATGACATTGTCTCGGTGACCGTTCCGTCAGTGGAGCGGGAAGCGGCTCGTGACCTGGTCCGGGCTCGGGAGGACGTCCGCGGTGATCTGATGCGGGCTCGGCACCGGGTCTCGAAGCTGTTGCTGCGTCAGGGAGTCGTGTACTACGGCGGCCATGCTTGGACTGGCACCCACCTGGTGTGGTTGCGCAAGCAGCACTTCGACGCGCCGGGGCTACAGCTGGCCTTTGACGCCGAACACGAAGCCGTGTTGCAGGCTGAAGCCCGCAGGAACCGGCTCGACAAGGCGATCGAGGCGATGGCCGCCGACAGCGAGTACACCCCCGTGGTCCACCGGCTGGGGTGCCTGCGCGGGATCGCGACGTTGACCGCGTTCGGGTTGGCTGTCGAAATCGGGGACTGGGACCGGCTCACCGGTTCCAGCATCGGGGCGTACCTGGGCTTGGTGCCCACCGAGTCCTCCTCGGGGCAGTCACGTTCCCAGGGGTCGATTACCAAGACAGGGAACACCCATGCCCGCCGGCTGCTGGTCGAGGCCAGCTGGCAGCACCTCAAGCCCTACCGCACTCCCGGCGCGAGGATGAGGGCCAGGTGGGAGCTGGCGCCGGCGGCCGCCCGGGCCCGCGGACACGCCGGTAACCAGCGGCTACACCAGCGGTGGGTTCACTTCACCGAGCGCAAGAAGGACCCGGTGATCGCCAACGTCGCCATCGCCCGCGAGCTGGCCGGCTGGTGCTGGTCCCTGGCCGTCATGGACCCCTAACCCGTACAGGTGAGAGGTTGGTCAGGACACTCAAGATGACCAGGAACAGGCCTCTGCCCGCCAGGGCCGTTCCTCGGCGGCCAATAGTCTGCCGGTGCTCCTCGGCGTCAACGTCGTTCATGCTCGCTGCGCTGCGCGTGCTCCACGTTGACCCCTCCCACGCACCGGCAGCAATCGCCTGGATCGAGGAACGACCTTCCTTGGTCCCAGCACCGCCCGCGGCCAAAGAGGTCTCTTCCACCAACCCACAAAGCAACCGGACCAAGAAGACGAGGAGGCGGCTGCGCGTGGAGTGATCTGCGTTCCGACTATGAACAGCAATGGGATTCACACCCCTGAAGCCACGTTCGTTACTTAGACCAGCAGATGCGCTCCTGCCGAACAGCCCGTCCTGCGGTAACCAACCCGCGAATATCAGTCTGACCCGCGCCGTCGCGAACCGACACGCACGCCAACTCGTCAACCTGATCCGGCCCGACGAAGCGGCGCCCGAGAAGCCATCCGGGCGCCGCTTCGCCCTGCCCCCTTGACAAAACCCCCCTACATATCAGTCGGTGGAGGAAGAGCAGCCATCCGGGGCTGTCGCGGCCGTGTTGGTCAGGGGGGAAAGGCGCCCGGGTGGGCGAGGGTTTGTCTGGTGATCCGCAGCGCGGCCACGAAGCTGACCCGGTCTGGGTCGTGCCCGGAGTGGGTGGCGGCCTCGGTCATCAGGGAGCGGATCGCATAGTGGCAGCACAGGTGTCCCCAGATCTCTTGGAGGACCAGGTCAGGGGACTTCGAGCGCAGCACGGTGCGAGGTCCGCGCTGGTGGGTCTTCAGTTCGTCGAAGGTCAGCTCGATCTCCCACCGTTGTGTGTAGGCCGCGGCGAGGTCGACCGCGGCGACCTCGGCCGGGTCCAGCAGCGTGGTGAAGAGCCGGTAGGTGGTGGGGTTCTCGCGTCCGTCCTCGATGGTGTAGTCCACCACCCGGACCAGCATCGGCTCCTCCCGACGGGCTGCTGCGGGCGTGGTGCGACGTAGGTGGGCCAGCCAGGAGCCGTCAGGAAGGTCCTCGACGTGGGTGGGCTTGGGGCCGGCCTTGTCGGTGCGAACCCGCCACAACAGGTCGGCTCCGGTCCTGATTGCCTTGCGCCACAAGGCGTAAGAGAAGAAACCGCGGTCGGCCAGGAGCAGCATGCCTGGCTCCAGCCGGCCCAGGAGCGGCTCGGTCAACGTGGCCTCGGACTGGGAGTACTTGCCGATCTCGGCAGCGAAGACCGCGTGCGTGCCGCACTCGGCCAATGCCACGACCCGGGCCTGCGGGAACGCCGCCTGCTCACCCTTGTTGACCCCGGGACGTCCGAAGTGCGCTGTGTTCGCGGTCGTGTCGGCGACATCCAGACATGTCCCGTCGATCGCGACCAGACGGCGTCCGGCCAGCCACACCCCCGGCGTCTGCTCGGCGCCGATCGGTCGGGCCACCCGCTCGAACAGCGCGGCCAACGGCTCGGACCCCAACCGTGCCCGGGCCTGGAAGATCGCCGACTTGCTCGGCGGGCTGTATGCCTCCTGCCACCCCGAGGCCCACGAGAGTCCGTCGGTCAACTGCGCCAGCACATCCTCATAGGAGCCCTCCGAGTACAGCGCCATCCCGATCGAGAAGTACGCCATCACCCGTGCCGGCAACGACCGATGACGCTGCTCGGTCCGGCCGACATCGGCGATCACCTCATCGACCAACTCCGGCGGGAACACCCGGGTCAGCACCCCCACCGACACCAGATCCGACAACCGACGATCCGTCTCCGGCTTCACCCATCCAGCACGCGGCATGACACCAAACTACACCGGTGCACCCTTAACTGAACGGTATTGGCACTAGCCCTGGTCTTTCACGGGGTGCCTGATTCGCGTCGTTGAGCTCATGACGGTCCGGGTCGTCATGGAATCGGGCAGTGGGTATGACGGAGGTCCGGCTGGCGCTCCGGGTGGCGGTTCTCCGAGGGTCCTGATCGGTCGGTCGGGCTGATGCTGGTCTTTCAGCCGGGTGCCGGTATCGCCGCGATCCGGGCGAAGGCGTTCACGATTGCTGTGGCCCATGGCCAGTTCGATGGGATTCGCAGCCTGCGCTGTCGCCCGCCGGTGGTGAGTTTGGCGGGGACGTGCAGGAGCCGGTAGCGCAGCGCTTTGGGCTCGGCTTTGGCCAGCTCTGGTGTCAGCGCCAGCAGCCGGAGCCAGGCGATGAGGTCCGCGCTGATCGCGACGAGCTGGGCCCAGGCGGTGTTGATCGCGAAATCCCGCGAGGGAAACCGTCCCAAACCGGAGTCCTTCGCGTTCCGGATCCGGTCCTCGACCCGGGCGTGGGCGCGGTGGCGGGCCTCCAGGAACGCCAGCTGCCCGACCCCGGTG
>DASRUA010000102.1:0-2104 GCA_035655615.1 Dermatophilaceae bacterium | reverse complement strand
CATTGGGCCGCTGGTGTCGATCTCCTCCGTGATGGATCTCAGCCCAACACCCCGCCTGGTCAGGTCTTCGACCAGCTCCAGCACGCCACGGGTGTTGCGCCCGGCTCTGTCCATCTTCCAGAGCACCAGAGTGTCGCCACGGCGCACGTACTCCAGTGCAGCGGTGAGTTGTGGCCGGTCCATGTGCGAGCCGGTCATGTGGTCAACGAAGATCTTGGTGCACCCAGCACGCTTGAGCGCGTCAATCTGTGAACCGTCCCGGGTTTGATGCCGCTTCCTTTCTTGAGAAGGATGCACCTCATGCCGAAGAAGTACCCGAGCGAGCAGCGTGACCGCGCGACCCGAATGGTTCTGGATCGTCTGGAGGAGTACCCGTCGGTCTGGGCTGCGGCCCAGGGCCTCGGCCCGAAGCTGGGCGTGGGGCCCGAGACGCTGCGCAAGTGGGTGGTCCAGGCCCAGGTCGACCAGGGCCAGCGACCTGGGCCCAGCAGCGAGGAACTGGCTGAGATCAAGCGCCTGCGGGCTGAGAATCGTGACCTGAAGGAAGCCAACGAGATCCTGAAGTCGGCGTCGATTTTCTTCGCGAGGGAACTCGACCCTCGCCGCCGCTGATCTGCGCGTTCATCGACGCGATGCGCGCCGATGGGCACGGGGTCGAGCCGATCTGCGGGGTCCTGCGTGAGCAGGGCCTCGCGGTCGCCCCGCGCAGCTACCGAGCCTGGAAGGCTCTGCCCGCCTGCGCGCGGTACCGAAGCGACGCCGCCGTGCTCGACAAGCTCCGGCAGGTGCGGTGCGGCGGGCCCAAGGGCCGGCCGTTGCCGGAGGTCCTCTACGGACGCCGCAAGATGACGGCCTGGCTGGCCCGCAACGGCTTTCCGGACATCTCCAAGCACACCGTGGACCGCCTGATGCGCGACGAGGGGATGAACGGCCTGGTCCGCGGCCGTCACACCCGAACCACGATCCCCGCCAAGACCGGCGCCATCCGGGCCACCGACCTGCTCAACCGGTGCTTCAGCTCCCCACGACCCAATCACGCATGGGTCACCGACTTCACGTACGTGCCCACCTGGTCGGGCTTTGTCTACGTCGCCTTCGCGATCGACCTGTACTCCCGGGCGATCGTGGGCTGGTCCGCCTCGACCTGCAAGGACGTCACCTTCGTCGAGCAGTGCCTGCACATGGCTCTGTGGAGGCGCGATCACACCGACCGGCCGGTCCTGCCCGGGATGATCCACCACTCCGACGCAGGCAGCCAGTACACCTCGGTCAGGTTCACCGAAACCGTTGCCCTGCATGGACTCTCGGCTTCAATCGGCTCAGTCGGTGATGCCTATGACAACGCCGCCGCGGAGTCGACAATAGGGCTCTACAAGAACGAGGCCGTGGCCGCCGGGTCACCGTTCCGGACCGGCCCGCTGCGCAACATCGGCGACGTCGAGACCCTCACCATGAACTACGTCCACTGGTACGGCAACGAGAGGCTTCACAGCCAGCTGAGCAACGTCACGCCCGAGGAATACGAACAGGCCTACTACGCTTCGACAACCGGCTCACCATCCGGAGACGCCGCCAACAAGAAGACGGCATGATTTCCGGGACGGTTCACATCACCTCTTGGCGCGCTGGCGAGTGCGGTTCGTGTGGCGTCGGCGAGGAGCTGGCGGTAGAGGGCGTCGGAGATCCTGCGCTTGAGACAGCGCAGCGCTTCGAGCTTGGTCTTGCCGGCGGCCTGCTTGCGCCGGTAGTAGGCCCGGCCCGGGGTGTCGAGGCGGATCTGGCTGATCGCGGCGATGTGGATCATGTGGTTCATCCTGCGGTTCCCGGCCCGAGAAAGCCGGTGACGGTTCTGCTCACCCGATGAGGCGTCCAGTGGTGCGGTGCCGGTCCACGAGGCGAACCGGTTGCGGTCGGCGAACCTGGCGATGTCGCCGACGTCGGCCAGGGTCCGGGCGGCGACCACGGGTCCGACACCGTGCAGGTCCATCAGCCGTGACCCGCGGGTCTTGACGAGGACGTTGAGCTCGGCGGTGGCCTTCTTCATCTTTGCCTCGACCGCGAGCAGGTCGACGAGCTCCTCGGCAGCGAGCTTGCGCCGGGTCCT
>DASRUA010000101.1:0-11889 GCA_035655615.1 Dermatophilaceae bacterium | reverse complement strand
GAGATTTGTCGGCGCCGGGTCTTACGGATCAGAAGGTTGGGGGTTCGAATCCCTTCGGGCGCGCTCTGTTGAGACAGACGACCGGGGCCCCTCGACCAGCGGAAACGCGGCGGGGGCCTTGCTCGTTTACGGATGTGCATCGGCTTCACCATCCTTCGAAGGATCGATTTTGGGGGCCTGCGGTAGGGATGCGGTAGGAACCGTATCGCTGGGTGCTCTGAGGACCCCCGCAATCTGCTCGGCCGCCGCATTGCCGAGACTTCGGCTGACGTGGGTGTACAGGTCCGCGGTGACCGAGATCTGGCTATGTCCGAGCCGGTCGGAGACCACCTTCATCTCCACCCCGGCCTCCAGCGCCAGGCTGGCATTGGTGTGTCGCAGGTCGTGTAGTCGAACGCCGGGCAGACCTGACTTCCGGGAGAGCGCCTGGAAGTGCCGGGTGGCGTACTCCGGGCGGTCGACCTGACCGGGTACGCCGCGGATCTGACGCAAACCCCGACGTTCATCCGGCTGGGCACGCCAGACTCGGGCATGTTGATGCGGGCATTTGCCCAAGCGCAGCAACTGAACGCCCGATGAGCGGTCAAAGCCCACTCTTGGACAGGACACTTTCCAACGGCAGAAGCGGGGAGAACCTGTGGGGCTGACCTCGGTGTGCTCCGCCCATCCGCTGGTTCTCGAGGCTGCTGTCCTGCAGGCCCTGGACACGGGAGGGTGTGTCCTGGTCGAGGCGACGTCGAACCAGGTTGACCAGACCGGTGGCTACACCGGGATGCGGCCCCCCGACTTCCGGGAGCTCGTGCACGGTATCGCCGGCCGTTGTGGTCTGCCGCTGGGCCGGGTGGTGCTCGGTGGCGATCACCTCGGGCCCAACCGGTGGCGGAACCTACCGGCAGAGCAGGCGATGAAGCACGCCGAAGTCCTGGTGGCGGCCTATGTCGCCGCTGGTTTCACCAAGATCCACCTGGACTGCAGCTTCAGCTGTGCCGATGATCCGACGCCTATCACCGACGACCTGGCCGCGGACCGGGCCGTCCGGCTGATGCGGGTCGCGGAGGACACCGCCACGTCGGAAGGCCGGGTAAGCGAGCTCCGTTACGTCATCGGCACCGAGGTTCCGGTGCCTGGAGGCGCTCACGAAACGCTCGAAGAGCTCCAGCCGACCACCCCTGTGGCGGCTCGAGCAACCCTGCGCCGCCACCATCAAGCGGTCGCTGAGCAGGGCCTCGACGACGTGTGGCCGCGCATCATGGCTCTGGTGGTGCAGCCGGGCGTGGAGTTCGACCACCTTCGCGTCGTCGACTACCAGCGCGAGCGAACGAGGGAGCTGCTCCGGGTACTTGAGGACGAGCCGGACATGGTCTTCGAGGCCCACTCGACCGACTACCAGACCGTCGACGCGCTCACCGCCCTCGTCGAGGACCACTGGGCCGTCCTCAAGGTCGGCCCTGGACTCACCTTCGCGCTGCGCGAGGCGCTCTTCGCACTCGCCGCCATCGAGAAGGAGTTCATCCCCGACGCTGATCAATCCCACCTTCCGGAGGTGGTGGAGCGGCGGATGCTCGCCGATCCCAGCCAGTGGGAGGGCTACTACCCCGGCAGTGTCGACGAGCAGCGCCTCGCCCGCCGGTACAGCTACAGCGACCGGTTGCGCTACTACTGGCCGGATCCGGAGGTGCATTCCGCGCAGGAACGGCTCCTGGCGAACCTTGCCGGGGTCGAGCTTCCGCTTCCGCTGATCAGCGCGCACCTGCCCGCCCAGTACGCCCGGATCCGTCGCGGCGAGCTCTCGGCACGCCCTCACGCCCTCGTCATCGACCATGTCCGAGACGTGCTCCGGGCTTATGCGCGCGCCTGCGAACCGACGAGCCGAGAAGGCGGTCACCACCCCTGAACGAGGCGCCCGAGGGCTGCTACGTTTACCACAGGAGACTGCAAGGCCCCGTTTTCCAATCACGTTCAATCATGAACGGTTTCTTGGTTCTGGAGGACTCAATGGCTCGAAAGATGACCGCATTGATTGCGGGGGCTGGCGCTACGGCGTTGGTGCTCTCCGCTTGCAGCGGCGGTAGTGGCAGCGGCACGGCCGGGGGTGGATCTAGCAGCGGCGCGGCGAAGGTGACCTCGATCAAGCTGGTGGCTGCGGAGTACTCCAAGGACCACACGGCCGCGTTCTGGAAGCAGTTCGCGGACAAGTACAAGGCCAAGACCGGCATCACCCTTGATGTGCAGGTGGTCAGCTGGGACAGCATCGACCAGCAGAGCTCGACGATGATCCAGAACAACAACGCTCCGGACCTGTTGAACCTGAACGTGTACGCGAGCTACGCCAAGGACAAGCTTTTGTACTCCGCTGATGAGGTGCTCGCCCCGGCGATCAAGGCAGACGTGCTGGATGCCTTCGTCAAGAGCGGGACCTACCAAGGCAAGATGTACGGCATGCCGGACCTGTCCTCGGCGCGGGCCCTGTTCTACAACAAGGACCTGTTCGCCAAGGCCGGGATCGCGAATCCGCCCAAGACGTGGGACGAGTTCGAGGCTGACGCCAAGAAGATCCAGGCTCTGGGCAACGGCAACATCGGTTACGCGATGCCGTTGGGCCCGGAGGAGTCCCAGGGCGAGTTCTCCATCTGGACCTTCAACAACGGTGGCGACTGGAAGACCGGTGGCAAGTGGTCCATCAACTCCCCCAAGAACGTCGACACCCTGACCTTCCTGAAGAAGCTTTCCGTGACGGACAAGGTCACCCAGAACAACCCGGGCAAGACCAACCGCGCGCAGGCGTTCGACCTGTTCAAGTCCGGGAAGGCGGGCATGGTTGTCGGCTTCTCACCGCTGGCTGGCGCCTTGGACACCGACAAGAAGGTCAACTACGCCGTGGCGCCGATGCCGACCAAGGAGGCCGGTGGCACCCCGCAGACCTTCGGCGTGACCGACTACCTGATGTCCTTCAAGAAGCCGGGCAACCAGGCCGCGGTCAAGGCGTTCTACGACCTGTACTACCAGAAGGACCAGGTCAACGAATTCATCAAGGCCGAGGGCTTCCTGCCCGTCACCAAGTCCGGGCTCGAGGTCTTTGCCTCCGACCCCAAGCTCAAGGTCTATCTGGCCACCCTGCCCAACATTCACCTGACTCCCACAGACGACCCGACCTGGGACAAGGTCAAGCTCGCCGTGCAGCAGAACCTGGGTGCCGGCGTGGGCGCCAACGGTGACCCTCAGGCGGTGCTGACCGCTCTGCAGAAGGCTGCCGAGAGCGGCGGCTGATCGATGGCCGACCCTCTCTCGGACGCGGTGGCAGAACCGGGGCGTATGCCGGTTCCTGCCACCGCGGCTCGGCGCCGGCGCCGCTCGCGCGGCGGCGGTACGCCGCTGCGGGTGGCTCTGCTGTGGCTGGGTCCGGCGTTGTTGCTGATCTTGGGCGTCGTGGTCTTCCCGGCTTATGAGCTGGTCAAGGCGGCGTTCAGCAGGTACTCGATAACGGGCTTGCGCCTCGGTGATGCGGGGACCACGAACTTCAAGAACGTCCTGGACCACCCGGACTTGATCACGGTGTTGACCAACACGGTGATCTGGGTCGTGGTGGTCGTGGCGCTGACCGTCCTGGTCAGCCTGGCTCTGGCCCAGTTCCTGGCCAAGGACTTCTTCGGCCGCAAGGTCGTGCGCTGGGCGATCATCGTGCCGTGGGCGGCGTCCCTGGTGATCACCGCCAAGCTGTTCACGCTGATCTACGACTACTACTACGGCACGCTCAACATGATTCTGCAGAGGCTGCACATCACCAGTGCGCCGATCGACTTCCTTGGCGATGACCGCTGGACCATGCCCTCGATGATCATGGTCGGGATCTTCGTGTCGGTGCCGTTCACGGCGTACGTCTTCGTGGCCGGACTGAACGCGATCCCCGACGACGTCTACGAAGCAGCCAAGATCGACGGCGCCAGGCCGTGGCAGACGTACTGGCGGATCACGTTGCCCTTGTTGCGTCCTGCGCTGGTGGTGGCCAGCGTGTTGAACACCATCTACGTGTTCAACTCCTTCCCGATCATCTACACCCTCAACGACCGCAACCCCGGGTTCACCCACGACACCACCATCACCTTCATGTACAAGCTGGCGTTCAAGAGCGCCGAGAAAGACGTGGGCATGTCCGCCGCGGCCGGCATCTTCAACGTCCTGCTCATCCTGATCGTGATCGCGATCTACCTGCGCGCCCTCAAGTGGCAGGAACAGGAGGACTGATGGCCACCGTGACCCACACCGCCCCGCCTCCCCTGGTCACCCGACGCAAGGTCGGCTGGGCACGGGCCCGCAGGTACGTCCTGCCGCTGGTCGGCCTGGCCGTGATGCTGGCCTTCCTGGGCCCCTACATCGTGATGGTGCTGAACTCGTTACGCCCCAGCAGTGACGTGGTCCAGACCCCACCGACATTCCTGCCGCGCACCTGGCAGTGGTCGACCTTCAGTCAGGTTCTCGGCGACCAACGATTCCTGAACTGGCTCAAGACCTCGCTGCTGGTCGCGACCTCCTCGACCATCATCGTGGTGCTGGCCGCGATCCCAGCGGCCTACTTCACCGCCCGGTTCCGCTTCCCCGGCCGCATCGCGTTCCTGTTTCTGGTCCTGATCACCCAGATGTTCGCCCCGACCTCCCTGGTCGTCGGCCTCTACCGCGAGTTCTTCGAGCTCAACATGGTCAACACCTATCTGGCGCTCATCTTGACCAACTCCGCCTTCAACCTCGCGTTCGCGATCTGGATCCTGCACGGCTTCTTCTCCTCCATCCCCAAGGAAGTCGAAGAATCAGCCCACCTCGACGGCTGCGGCCGCTTCGGGACCCTGATCCGGATCATGCTGCCCCTGAGCCTGCCCGGTGTCGTGACAGCAGTGATCTTCACCTTCATTGCCGCCTGGAACGAGTACGTCGTCGCCCTGACCCTGATGCTCGACGATGCCAAGAAGCCGCTCACCGTGGGCATCACCTCGTACGTCACGGGCTATGAGCAGCACTGGGACCAGCTGTTCGCCGGGTCCATCATCGCGATCATCCCTGTCGTGATCCTCTTCGCCTTCATCGAGAAACACCTCGTCGGCGGCCTGACAGCCGGCTCCATCAAGTAGCAACCGCGGTGGCCCTCGAGGCCGCCAGCTAATGAGGAGAGCACCTTTCATGACTGATACACAGGTCCACAATGCCCACGCCGGTGCGTGCATGGAGGCCGAGCTCACCTCCCAACCCGATGCGTGGGAGCAGGCGATGGGGCTCACAGCTGAGCGGGCGCTCCTGCCAGCCTCCGGCGAGCACGTCGCGGTCGTCGGATGCGGCACGAGCTGGTTCATGGCGCAGTCGTACGCGGCGGCGCGCGAGTCCACCGGCCAGGGCATCACGGATGCGTTCCCGGCATCGGAGGCGTTCGTTGATCGAGGCTATGACGTCATCGTGGCGATCACGCGCTCGGGCACGACGACCGAGGTGCTGGAGCTCCTGGATGGTTTGCGAGGCCGCATCCGCACGGTCGGCCTTGTCGGGGACCCGAACGCGCCCCTGGTCGATCTTGTCGACGACGTCGTGAAGCTTTCTTTTGCCGACGAGAAGTCCGTGGTGCAGACGCGTTTCGCCACGACCGTGCTCGCGTTCCTTCGTGCGTCGCTGGGTGAGGACCTCACGAGCGCCATCGCGGCTGGACGCGAGGCCGTGACAGCCGAGTTGGCCGAGGAGCTCGTCACAGCGGCGCAGTACTCCTTCCTGGGCTCGGGCTGGACGGTCGGCCTCGCCCACGAGGCCGCCCTCAAGATGCGCGAGGCCGCGCAGTCGTGGACCGAGTCGTACCCGGCCAAGGAGTACCGCCACGGTCCGATTGCGATCGCGGCGCCCGGCCGGGTCACGTGGATGTTTGGAAAGGCACCCGAGGGCCTCGTGGCCGACATCGCTGCGACGGGCGCGTACTACGAGAACTGCCCCGTCGACGCGATGGCCGACCTGATCAGGGCGCAGCGGGTGGCCCTGGAGCGCGCACGCCGCGCCGGGCTCGACCCCGACCAGCCGCGCAACCTCACCCGTTCCGTGATCCTTGACTCGTGAGCTCGTGAGCTCGCCGGCCGCCGGGCAACCGGCGCCGTCGCTCGGCGCCGGAAGTGCCGTGCTCGCCTTCGACGTGGGCGGCACGGACATGAAGGCAGCTCTGGTGGATGACCTGGGCAGCATCCGTGACGTCGTGCGGGTTCGGACGCCGATCGACGGCGAGAGGACCGCCGACGCCGTGGTCACCCGGATCGGCGAGCTCGCCCGAGAGCTTCTCATTGACCACCCGGACGTCCACCCGCAATCGGCTGGGCTCCTGGTGCCCGGCCACGTCGACGACGAGAGCGGCGTCGGCGTCTTCTCGGAGAACCTGGGCTGGCGCAACTACCCTTTCCGTGACCGGGCCAGGGACACGCTCGACATGCCGGTGTCCTTCAGCCACGACGTGCGAGGGGCGGGAGAGGCCGAGTACCGCCTGGGCGCCGCAGCGCCGTTCCGAGACGTGGTCGTGATGGCTATCGGCACGGGGATTGCGGGCGCCATCTTCATTCAGGGAGCGCTCTACACAGGTCACGGCATGGCCGGGGAGATCGGGCACTCGAAAGTCGCGGACGGCCCGCAGTGTGCCTGCGGCGGAAACGGTTGCCTTGAGGCCGTTGCCTCAGCCGGCGCCATCGCCAGGCGCTACACACAGGCCACCGGCCAGGTCGTCTACGGTGCGAAGGACGTTCTGGACCGGGCGGACCGTGGCGACCTGCGCGCCCGGCAGATCTGGGAGAGCGCCCTGGATGCACTCGCGCTCGACCTCTCGCACACCGTCGCTCTGCTGGCGCCCGAGGCGATCGTGATCGGCGGTGGGCTGTCCCAGGCCGGCGGGGCCCTGTTCGAGCCACTCGAGCGGCGCCTGGACGCGATCCTCACCTTCCACCGCCGCCCAAAGCTGCTGTGTGCGAGCATCGGTGAGAACGCCGGTGTGATCGGCGCGGCGCTTCGTGCCCGCGACCTGGTCGACGAGAGTACTGAGCGCCTCAGGCGATAACGATCTCGACGCCAAGGGCCCGCAAAGCCTCGAGCTCGGGCTCGGGGGCGCTCTGGTCGGTGACCAGGACGTGGATCGCCGAGCTCTCACAGATGCGGGCGAACGACCTCTTACCCACCTTGTCCCCGGTCGCCACGACGATGACGCGGTCGGCACGACGGACCATGAGCGAGTTGATGCCCGCCTCACCGTCGTGATCGCAGCTGGCACCGTCTGTCGCAGAAACGGCGTACACCCCGAGGATCAACGTGTCCAGCCAGAGCTGTTCCAGGACCATCGCCGCCAGCGGACCCGACTGCTCGTAGGACTCGGGCCGCGCAACGCCTCCGAGGCTGACGCACCTGATGAATGGGCGAAGGACCATCTCGGCGGCGATGTTGAGAGCGTTGCTGACCACCGTGATTGCGGGGCGATCGGAGGAACTGGCCAGATCAGCTCGGGCGGCGAGCTGGCGCGCGGTGGCACTGGTGGTCGTCCCGCCGTTGAAGCCGACCACTGTGCCGGGAGCGACCAGGAGTGCTGCGGCACGCGCGATGCGCTGTTTGTCGTCCTCGGCCAACGCGCTCTTGTAGCGCGCCGGCAATCCGTAGGCGACGGACGTCGCGACGACGCCACCATGGGTGCGGGTGACCAGCTGTTGGGCGGCGAGCTCGCGAAAATCCCGACGTACGGTGGCTTCCGAGACGTCCAGCTGGGCGCAGACCTGGGACACCGACAGGTGCCCGTGCTCGGCCAACAGGCCCAGCAGCGCACTCCAGCGCTGCCCTCGGTCCTTGGAGTCCGCGGAGTCTTGGGACGCGCTCATGTGCGAGGCTTCCCTTTCTTTTCACGACTGACTCACTGACCCAGTGGGCTCATGTGGTTCCCGATCTACGCAGAATACGTCTCCAACCGATCAGAATCCCCACGACTGGAGGCCCGAAACCTGGACCGATGGCCGAGGACGTGCGCATTCACCACCTGAGTGTGGTCAGGGCAGGGCAGGCCGATGTCGACCCCGACGACCCCCGACATCTGGTGCGGTGAATGATTCTCAGGTGAGCACCAATTCTCCCACCCTGCTGACCGGTCGCCTCGTGAGTCCGCATGCCGTCGTCCCCGATGGCGCTGTGGTGGTCGACGGTGACCGGATCGCGTTTGCTGGCAAGGCTTGCGAGCTTCCGTCCCAGTGGAAGGATGCCCGCTCCCCTGCTGGCTGGACTGGGCGACACACGTTGTTGCCCGGGCTGGTCGACGTGCACTGCCACGGCGGCGCCGGCGGCGAGTTCGGCCCTGACGCAGCGTCCGCCGCTCTGGCCGTCGACCACCACCACCGGGCCGGCACCACCTCACTGGTGGGCAGCCTGGTCTCCAACACCCACGACGCCCTGGTCAGCGGTGTGACGACCTGTGCGGCTCTGGTCGCCCAAGGTGACTTGGCCGGCATACATCTGGAAGGTCCGTTCCTGTCGATGGAGCGCCGGGGTGCCCAGAACCCTGCGGCGCTCTGCGACGTCGACACCGGCTTGGTTGAAGCCCTGTCTGAGGCTGCCACGGCTGCGGGCGCACCCGGGGCGATCGCCCAGATGACCTTCGCCCCCGAACGCCCGGGCGCGGGGGACCTTCCGGTGCTGCTGGGCTCCCACGACATCGTGGCCGCCGTCGGCCACACCGACTGTGATGCCGAGACCGCCTGGGTCGCACTTCGGGCCAGCCTGGATGCGGCGCCACGGGGTGGACGGCCGCTGGTCACCCACGTCTTCAACGGTATGCGGCCCCTGCACCACCGCGCGCCGGGCCCGGTCAGCGCTGCCCTGGCCGCCGCCGCCCGTGGTGAGGCGATCCTGGAGGTGATCGGTGACGGAGTGCATCTGGCTCCCGCCACCGTGAGGATGCTCTTCGACGTGGTGGGTGCACAAGGGATCTGCCTGATCACCGACGCGATGGCTGCCAGCGGAATGCCTGAGGGCGCCTACCGCCTTGGCGACCAGGACGTCATCGTCTCCGGGCGCACCGCCCGGCTCGCCGGCGGCAACTCGATCGCCGGCGGGGTGGCCACCATGCTCGAGGTCGTCCGCTGGTGTGTGCAGTCTGCGGGCATCCCGTTGCTCGACGCCGTCACTGCAGCCTCGTCCACGCCAAGCCAGGCCCTCGCGCTGGCCAACGTCGGCAGTCTGCAGGCCGGCCCCCTCGCTGACGTCCTGGTCGTCGACGACGACCTAACACTTCAAGCCGTGCTCCGCCGCGGCGAATGGCTCACCATCAACACGTGACCTCAGACCGTGGACCTGCCGGTGGTCCCGGCCAGGAGATCTGAACGATCTGACTGAGGGGCCTCGGTGACATATTCTGATTGAATCAACTCGATTCCTTTCAGATTCGATCACCATAGGAGTAGTGCGTTGGAGACGATCATGGCGCATGAGATCGCCGAGCAACCGGTCGCCATCGCGGCAACCCTGGCGGCGCTGCGCCCCCTGCGGGCACGGATTGCGCAGCTCGCCCAGAACCGTAAGCAGATCCTGTTCGTTGCGCGCGGCTCGTCGGACAACGCCGCCATCTACGGTCGCTACCTGCTCGAGGTGCACGCGGGACGGGCTGCTTCGATGGCAGCGCCGAGTGTGGCGACGCACTACCGGCGCGAGCTCGACCTGAGCGGTGCCCTGGTGGTCTGCATCTCCCAGTCCGGCCAGACCGAGGAGATTGTCCAGACCCAGGGCTGGGCCAGGCGCTGCGGAGCCGCCACGATCGCGGTCACCAACGTGGAGGGCAGCCCGCTGGCGCAGGCCGCTGACCTGGCAATGGTCACCCGGGCCAGCCCTGAGCGGGCCGTGCCGGCGACCAAGACGTTCACCACCCAGCTGGCTGCGATGGCGGTGCTGGCCACGGCGCTCGCCCGCGACCCGAGCGCGCTGGACGCTGACCTGGACCGCGTGCCGGCCGAGATGGAGAAGCTGATCGCCAATCGCACGGGTGTCGACGCCGCCGTGACCCTGCTGGCTCGCACGAACGAGGTGCTCGTCAGCGGACGTGGACTGGCGTATGCCGCGGCCGTCGAGACCGCGCTCAAGCTGGAGGAAACCTGCCTGCGGCCGGTCCGTGGGATGTCCTACGCGGACCTCAAGCATGGCCCCATCGCGGTCATCGACCCGCAGCTGGTCTCGATCGTTGTGGCCGCACAGGAGGGGCCCATGCTCGAGGGCCTCACCGAGCTGCTCGGTGACCTTCGCTCGCGCGGAGCCCTGACCGTCGGTATCGGTGGTGACGTGACGTTCGCCGCCGCCGCCGACGTCAGTGTCACGGGGCCGGACCTTCCAGAGATGGTCGCGCCCATCGGCTTGGTCGTCGCCGGTCAGCTGCTCGCCGAGGGCCTCGCCCGTGCACTCGGGCTGAACCCCGACGCACCCCGCGGGCTCAACAAGGTGACTCAGACCGACACCTGAGCCGGCGCCGCCATCTCGGCCCCAACTACGCTGACCTGCATGACTCAGCGGCCCTTGGGCCAGCCGGCCACGCTACGGCCCGATCAAGACATCCAGCAGGTTCTCGTGGTGGTGGCCCACCCGGCTGCCCGACTACTTCGCGCTCATCGTGCCGGGCCGGCCGTTCACGTGGCGGTCGGCAGCGTCCCCGGGAGTTCTCCGACGGCTGCCGGGGAGCAGGCATGATGCCGGGCGAGCCTCTGCGGGTGGGGGTCATTGGGCTGGGTGATATCGCGCAGAAGGCCTACTTGCCGGTGCTCGCGGCGCGTGCCGACGTCACCTTGACGCTGCTGGGCCGAGACAATGACCGACTTACCCGGATAGGCCGGCAGTACGGCGCGCCCCGGTGCGTCACACGGCTCGACGATCTGCTCGACAGCGGAATCGACGTGGCCTTCGTGCACACCTCCACCGAAGCTCACTTTGGCCTGGTCGAGCATTTGTTGTCCGCCGGCATTCACGTGCTGGTGGACAAACCGCTCGCGCCCAGCCTCGCGGATGCGCGGCACCTGGTCGACCTCGCGGATCGGCAAGGGCGGTCGCTCGCGGTCGGCTTCAACCGCCGCTTCGCACCGGCGTACGCGCCTCTGGCTCGGCTGGACCGGTCCGTGGTCCTTATGCAGAAGAACCGGGTCGGTATGCCGGGCGAGCCGCGCCGCCTCGTGTTCGACGACTTCATCCACGTCGTCGACACGCTGCGTTTCCTGATGCCGCCGGGCGAGGAGCAGGTCGACATCCGCTGTTCGGTCGCCGACGGGTTCCTGCGCACGGTCACCCTCGGCCTGCACGTCGAGGACGTGACCGGCTTAGGCGTGATGCACCGGGTAAGCGGTTCCAACGAGGAAGTCCTGGAGGTACTGGGGACGGGCACAAGCACCGCGTGGTTGATCTCGCCGAAGTCTGGCGGCACGACGCAGGTGAGCCCGAGGCTGTACGCCTGGTCCGGCGAGGCGACTGGACGCCGACGCCGACCCAGCGCGGCTTCACGGCCATGTGCGCGGAGTTCCTCGACGCTGTGCACGCCGGTCGGATCGTCTCGGCCCGCGACGCCCTTCGCACCCACGAAATCTGCGAGGACATCGTGCTCGCCGCGGAAGCTGCCTGCGCCCGGTCCTGCGTCGAAAATAGCGGTGAGTGAAGCAGCGTTGGGTGAGTTATGCGGCTTGGATGGGGTCGAAACGGACGGTGTAGCCCAGACGGTTGGCGTCACGGGTGATGCGTCGTAGTGCTCGTTGGGGGTCGCGTTTGGCGTGGTAGTCGCCGCCGAGGTCGTGGTAGTCGGTGTTCTCGGATAGGACATGCCAGACCGCTGTCAGGATGGAGTGTTCGATGGCGACCAGGGCCTTGAGCTTGCCGATGCGGCGGGCC
>DASRUA010000100.1:0-2544 GCA_035655615.1 Dermatophilaceae bacterium | reverse complement strand
GAATCCGGGAAACCGGGATAGCTGCTCGAGTCCGAGGTGGTCTTGAGCTGGTTCCAGTGCGCGAACCAGACATTGTCCGGCGCGACGAACCCCGGCGCGCCCGCCGAGGCCGACATGTCAACCATCAGCGACGAGCTGCTGCCGTAGGCGCCCGACTTGTACCCGAGGCGGTGCAGCTCGCTGGTCCACGCCGAGATGAAAGACATGACAGTTTGTGAGCATCCAGCAGCTGAAGAGTCGTACGCCTCCATGTCGTAGTAGATCGGTGCACCTGAGCTCAGGCCGAAGAACTTTGCCCGGGAAACGGCGTCATCGGCGCTGGCGGTGCCCTGCGCAACAGCCTGTGACGGCGTGATGGTGGCCAGGCCCGACTGGTTCACGCAGGGAGCTTGCACCCCCACGTAGATCGGCAACAGCCCCCAGCCCATCGACTCCACCTGGGTCACCCAGGTGGAGGAGAGGTCGCCATCTCCGCACGCCCTCATCGAGCCGCCGATGTAGATCCCTACTGAACGATAAGGCGAAGCCAGCCAGGAACTCATGCTCGATGCCGGCGGCGCGGCGCACGTATCGAAGGCCATGCCGGTAAACTTCGACCCTGCGGCGACGGCCGAGGTCGCTGCAGTGAATGAGACTGGTTGCGCCGCGGCAAGAGACGTGTCGCTGGTTTCTGTGGCTGCCGACGCAGAGGTCGTCGGCGCCGGGCCGGACGGGCCGGACGACTTCACAGCCGAGGCAAGAACCTTGTCGACCGAGGAGCTGTTCGCCCCCCATGTCGCCTCTAGCTCAACGGCCTGAGTGACGAACTGCGCCCGTTTGTCATGGCCGAGCGGGTTAACAGCCACTCGTGCGGCCAAAGCACCCACCTTCGCCTCGTGGGACGTCAATGGGTCCCTTCGCCCGCCCGAAACCGTCCTCAGCCAAACCGTGTCGGTCCGCCCAACGGCGTGTGCTGGACAATCCGAATGCGTGCCGGGCGACCCGAGGTAGACACCTGCCTGGTCAAACCGGACGCACGTCCGGGGGTGCAACCGCAGGTCAATCACCGGCCAGGTTGCCGGCACCGTGACCCGCACGCCGTTGTAGGACACGAACCGGGAACCCGTCGACGCCGTGGCCACAGGCTGGGCCGAAGCAGCGGCATCCGGCCCGCTGATGGCCTGCCTCTGGGAATTGGCCGGTGTTTGCCCGGCGTAAGGCATCAACAACGCGAACATGGTTACCGCACAGGCAATACCCGCGTGGCCGACCCGCTTTGTTCCGACTGCCCGTCGTCCTTCCAACAAACGCATGCAAACCCCCACTGGGTAGTACATCTAAGAATCAACGCGCTCGGGCATGACCTGACTCGTGCCTCATCTGCCAATTCACAAAGAATGACTCAAAGACGGCACAAATCCACTACCCCGGGCCGGCGTGTCGGACGTGGGCGACTGCACCCTGCTGCTCGTCGCAGTTCAGTGAGCTAGGCCGCCGATACAGGGCCCACGGTCAGGTCACACGCAGCAATGGTGCTGGGCTGTCGGATCGGCGCAGTCTGGTTGGGTGGGTAGACCTGCACTTCGGCTGTCTTCCAACTGGTTGAGCATCCGGTGCCTGGGATGGATCCGTCGACGGTGCGGACGACGAACTGGGCCCGTTGCCCCGGCTGGAGTTGCACCGGGCTATATGCCGTGCTATTTCGTGTAGCGGGATGTTGGATGACTGACCCGTTGGCGAACAGCAATGAAAAACCGGGGTATCCGACCATCGAGCAGGTGCTTTGACCGTGATTCTTCAGGTAGTAGGTGACGTAGGTGCTTCCGGCTGCCGCACCGACGCGGCCTTGCGTGAGCGACAGGTATTGGGTCTGGCAGGACGCGACGCTGGTGTTCGCGCTAGTCGTCGGGGCTGTGGAAGAGGTCGCCTGCTTTGCGGCGCTCGTCGGAGTCTGGACACTGGACGATTCAGTCGAGGTCTGCCCTTGGGATGAAGTCGACGGTGCAGGGTTGGACGTCGAGGAGCACCCCGTCAGTAGCGACGTGGTGATTGCTATCAGCCCGGCGACCGTCGAAAATGAGTTCTTCATTTCGCCTACCATTCATCAACGTTGGGAGCGCTACACCAAGATGACACACTCCTGAACTGGGCAACGTTGCGCCGGGCACTTTGCGGTACAGATGTTGTGGTGAGCTGCGAACTGCTCCACAATCTGTTCCCTCGTCGTCCAGAGTCCCTCGCCCTCACGCGAGTAAGTGGAGACGCGCGTCCCCGGGGGGATGGTCCCAGCAACGCGGCGAGCGAGCACAGAGGGCGACAGCCGGCGCCGCACGCTCATCGGTTACTTCTACTGGCGCATTTTCGTAGAAGGGGGTTTCCACTTCGATGCCGTAAGTGTCCGTAGACGGTGCCACTACCTACCCAGTGGTGGTGCTGGCGGTCGCTGACCCACGTCAGTAGTGGGGACCCCTTGGTCTACGGCACTGAGATGGAAACCCCATTATTCGTAGTTGACCAAGCGTCCCGATTGCGGAACGATCTACGGGCACGCGCGGAGGCGGCGCC
>DASRUA010000099.1:0-17984 GCA_035655615.1 Dermatophilaceae bacterium | reverse complement strand
CGCCAGCAGGGGCAGTGAGTTGTCGGGCAGCTGGACGGTCTCGTAGGCGATCCCGGTGATCTTGCGCTTGACCAGCTCTTCGGTCAGTGCCCGGTCGGCAGCCAGGTGAAGGTAGGTGAAGAGGGTCTGCCCCTCGCGCATGAGGGGGTACTCGGAGGCAATGGGCTCCTTGACCTTCAGGATGAGGTCACCCGTGGCCCACACGTCAGCGGCGGTGTCCAGGATCTTCGCCCCGGCGCGGACATACTCGTCGTCGGTTATCGATGAACCGACGCCCGCATTGGTCTCGACACAGACCTCGTGGCCGTTGCGCACCAGCTCGTGCACACCAGAGGGCGTGATGGCCACCCGGTACTCGTTGTTCTTGACTTCCTTCGGGATGCCAATATGCATGGATCCGTACCTCCGATAGGACTAGATAAACAGGGTGATGGGTAAGTGAGGGGTGGGAGCACTACGTCGTGGTCCAGTCGATGATGACCTTGCCGCCGTCGCTCTTGCGCGCGACTGCGAACGCCTCCTCCCAGCGCGAGGCCGGGAAACGGGCGGTGATGATGGGCGAGATGTCGAGCCCTGTGCTGACCATGGCGTTCATGGCGTACCAGGTCTCGAACATCTCGCGGCCGTAGATGCCCTTGATCGTGATCATGTGCGTCACGACCTTTGCCCAGTCGACCGTGATGGGCTGGCTGGGCAGACCGAGCACGGCGACTCGCGCACCGTGGTTGAGGTTGTCGATCATCTCGGGAAGGGCGCTGGCAGACCCACTCATCTCAAGACCGATGTCGAAGCCCTCGGCCATGCCGAGACGCTGCTGGGCAGAGGCGATCCGCTCGGTGGCGACGTTGATCGCGAGGTCGACGCCCATCTTCCTGGCGAGTTCGAGGCGTGCCTCGTTCACGTCGGTCACCACGACGAAGCGCGCCCCGACGTGACGGGCGACGGCAGCGGCCATGAGCCCGATCGGTCCGGCACCCGTGATGAGCACGTCCTCGCCCACCAGCGGGAACGACAGTGCGGTGTGCACCGCGTTGCCCAGGGGGTCGAAGATCGCGGCCAGGTCGGGGTCCATGTCGTCCGGGTGCCGCCACACGTTGCCTTCGGGTATGACGACGTACTCGGCGAACGCGCCGTCCCGGTTGACGCCCAGGCTGGAGGTGTTGATGCACAGGTGCCTGCGGCCGGCGCGGCAGTTGCGGCAGTGTCCGCAGACAACATGGCCTTCGCCGGAGACCATGTCGCCGATCGCGACCGTGCTGACCTCTCGGCCCAGCTCGACGACGTGGCCGACAAACTCGTGCCCGGGGATCAGCGGGGCGTTGATGGCGCCGGCCGCCCAGCTGTCCCAGGACTCGATGTGCAGATCGGTGCCGCATATGCCTGTGCGGGAGACGCGAATCTTGACGTCGCCCGGGCCCGGGGTCGGTTCGGGCCTTTCGGTCAGGGTGAGACCGGGTCCTGCAACACCCTTGTAGAGAGCCTTCATCGGATCGCGCCCGACTCTGCCTGCGCGTTCTCGGCCAGGGCACGCTTCTCGGCGGCGGCCTCAGACTTCCACTCCTCGATGCGAGC
This sequence comes from Dermatophilaceae bacterium, assembly GCA_035655615.1. GTDB lineage: Bacteria > Actinomycetota > Actinomycetes > Actinomycetales > Dermatophilaceae > UBA4719. Next base: position 16,412 of record DASRUA010000099.1, on the reverse strand, counting down.
CTGCTGCAGCGGGGTCTGGCGGTTGAAGTACCACGCAACGCCCATGAGCAGCAGCCAGATCGGGAACACGTAGAGTCCCGGCCGAGTGTCGGCGTCCTGGGCCAGCGCCACGATCATCAGGGCAAAGAAGGCCAGGGTCACCTGCGGCATGAACTTTGAGCCCGGCAGCTTGAAGGCGGATGCGGCGTGCAGCTGCGGGCGACGACGGCGGTACACCAGGTAGCTGACCATGATCATGGACCAGGTGAAGATGATGATCACCGAACCCAGCGAGGTGACGACCACGAAAGCGCCCATCGCCGAGTCCCCGGCGTACAGCATGACCAACCCGAACAGCATGAAGACGCAGGAGAACAGCAGGGCGTTCTGCGGAACCTTCCGCTTGCTCAGCTTGCCGAAGGTCCTGGGTGCGTTGCCGTGCCCGGCCAGTCCGTAGATCATCCGGGAGGTCGAGTAGATGCCGGAGTTCGCGCTCGAGGCGGCGGACGTCAGCACCACAAGGTTGATGGCGACGGCGGCTATGCCGATCCCCGCCAGGGTGAACATGCCGATGAAGGGGCTGCTCTCGGGGTCAATCGTGCGCCAGGGGTTGACCGCCATGATGACGGTCAGTGCGCCCACGTAGAAGAGCATGACCCGGATCGGGATGGAGTTGATGGCGCGCGGCATGTTCTTCTCCGGATCCTTGGTCTCCGCGGCCGCGGTTCCCACCAGCTCGATGCCCCCGAAGGCGAAGATGGCGATCTGGAACCCCAGGACGAAGCCGAGCGCGCCGTGCGGGAACATCCCGCCGTCTTTCCAGATGTTGGACAGGCTCGCCACGGCGCCGTCGGGCGAGGCGAAGTGCGTGCCGATCATGACTGCTCCGGTGGCGATCAGCGCCAGGATGGCGACCACCTTGATGATGGCGAACCAGAACTCCATCTCACCGAACGCGGCGACGGTGGGCAGATTCAGGCTCAGCAGCAGCACCGGAACGACCAGTGCCGGGAGCCAGAGAGGAGTGCCAGGCATCAGCACCTGCACGTAGGCGGTGATCGCGACGATGTCGGCGACGCCGACGACCACCCAGTAGAACCAGTAGGACCAGGCAGTGAGAAAACCGGCCCACGGGCCGAGAATATCTCCGGCGAAGTCACCGAAGGACTTGTACTGCAGGTTGGAGAGCAGGATCTCCCCCATGGCTCTCATGACGAAGAACAAGAAGAAGCCGATGATCCCGTACACGAAGAGTATGGCCGGGCCGGCAACGGAGATGGTTCTGCCGGAGCCCATGAAGAGACCTGTCCCGATGGCGCCGCCGATGGCGATCATCTGGATGTGACGGTTGCTGAGCGAACGGGCCAGATGCGGTTCTTCGCCATGGCCTGACGTCGCGGTTTCTGTCCCTGTGGGCCCGGAAACCTCGGTAATCTGTGCTGCGGACATAGGATGTTTCCTTGTCGCGAACTGAGCCAAACCGGAGCCGGACGAACACGCTATATGCGCGAGCGCCATCAGCGCTGATGGCGTTATTAATCAGGTTCCGATCTATCGCTCTCGACCGGGCAGCACTGGCGGTCACGGCTGACGCCCGACGATGTTGGCGGGTGCGTGGCCTACAGTATTTGACATTCTCTACCTTGAGAAGGACTAAAGTCCATATGTTCTATTCGTTACCAGCACTGCGGCATATCTTCCCGGGAGAGGGCATTCAATGAGCGAATATTCGGAGGATGCACCCGGCGAGAGCGTGCGGCCGAATGATGTTCGGCCCCTCATCGATGAGACGGATCGCCGGATCCTGGAAGTGCTGGCCGTGGAGGCCCGAATCCCCAACAACGCACTGGCCGAACGGGTCGGCATCGCGCCGTCAACCTGTCTGGGCCGGGTGCGGGCACTGGTCGCGAGCGGTGTGATCAGAGGCTTCTATGCCGACATCGACCCCGAGGCGGTGGGGCATCCCCTCCAGGCGATCATTGCCATCCGCCTGCAGGTGGACGCCCGCGATGTCATTCATTCCTTTGCGAAACGTCTGGCAGGCATGGCTGAGGTGCGGAACGTCTTCTTTGTCGCCGGAGGGTACGATTTCTTTGTACGTGTGGCCACTCAAGACATAGCCGAGCTTCGGCGGTTCGTTCTCGTTAACCTCAGCGGTAGCACTGAAGTCGCCTCGACGGAGACGAATGTTATCTTGGAGCAGTTCCTTGTTCAGCGGCTCTAGAGAGAGCACGTCATCCCGCAAATAGAATTGTTTCCCCGCAAATCCCTGACGAACAAATAATCGCATAAGGGGCCCAAGAGAAGACGAGCAGCCGCCCGCAGAGGAAACGAGCATCAACGAGCTCGCCCCAATGGTGTCGCCAGATATCTACCAGCCCGATCCGGGCCGATCGCCAAGCGGTCGTCTCGAGGGAAGGAGCGCGAACGCGCCGTAGCCGACCACCCGCTCGGGGTCTCCGACAGTGTCGGCAGAGGTGCCCAGGTGCAGCAGCCGCACCTCGAGCTCGTGCCGGCGGGCCCAGTGCAGGAGACCGCGCAGGGCGAAGGCGCCGCACGCGTCGTGTGAACCTATCGCCGCGTCATCTTGGTCCACGACCGCCTGCGCCGTATGCCGGTCACGTCGTTGCGCGGTCAGCTGATCCAGGTAGTGGGACAGGTCGGTGCTGATCACCGGCAGCATGTCCCCGTCGATGCACAGGGTGTCCAGCACGTCGGCCACCTGCTCCGGTGCGGTCGCGCCGACCACGAGCGGAACGCACGTCCAGCCCTGGGTCAGCACGCGCTGCAGGAACGGCAGCTGCACCTCGATCGAGTGCTCCGGCCGATGGGGGCGGTCGTCGACGGTGACGCATTCGTGCCGTTCAGCCAGGGCGGCACACGTGTGGACCTCCACCGGCACCTCACCGATCGGCGTGGCGAACGCCGCGGCCGATGGGACGGCAATGCCGGTCAGGGGGACGTAGTGGGCCGGGCCCAGCACCGCGACGCGACGCACGGGCTGCTCGCGCAACCAGTGGTATGCCGACGCTGCCACCGGGCCCGAGTAGATGTAGCCGGCGTGCGGGGCCACCAGTGCCACCGGCGCTGGTCGCGCCGGCAGGGTTGCGCCCTCTGATGCCCGCAGTCGCGCCCCCTCCAGAAGCGCCTCCACGGTCGCGGCGAGCTCGTCGGTCTCACCGGGGTAGAAGGAACCGGCCACGGCCGCCCGTCGCACAGTCGGTCTCCCCACCGCGCTCACAGCCCGGGGTTGGCAATGGACACGGGCAGGCGGCGCCCGCCCCATCGGCCGGCCGGGCCGTCATACACGCCCGGGATCTGTGCGCCGCATGCACGGCACGAGCCGTCGTCGTCCAGCAGGTACCGGTCTATCGCGTACCAGTCGCGGACCACGACCTCGGTGCCACAGCCCGGACAGGTCGTCGTCCCACCCTCGGTGTCGTGGACGTTGCCGCAGTAGACGTATTGCAGCCCGTTGCCAAGGGCGATGCGCCGCGCGCGGGTCAGGGTGGCCGCCGGGGTGCTGGGGACGTCCATCATCTTGTAGTCCGGGTGGAATGCGGAGAAGTGCAGCGGCACGTCGGCGCCGAGCTCGGTTGCGATCCAGGCGGTTTCGGCGTCGAGCTCCTCATCTGAGTCGTTGTGGCCGGGGATCAGCAGGGTGGTGATCTCCAACCACACTCTGGTCTCGTGCCGCAGGTAGCGCAGCGTGTCCAGCACGTCGGCGAGCCGCGCCGAACAGGTCCGGTGGTAGAAGTCCTCGGTGAAGGCCTTGAGGTCGACGTTCGCGGCATCGATGTGCCGGTAGAACGCGGCACGCGGTTTGGGGCTCATGTAGCCTGCGGTCACCGCCATCGTCCTGATCCCGATGGCATGGCACTCGTCGGCCACGTCTGCGGCATATTCCCAGAAGATCACCGGGTCGTTGTAGGTGAACGCGACGCTGCGGCAACCCAGAGCTTCGGCCGTGCGCGCCACCTCCACCGGAGTCGCGGAGTCCGTCATAGTGTCGATCTCGCGGGACTTGGAGATGTCCCAGTTCTGGCAGAACTTGCAGGCCAGGTTGCAGCCCGCGGTGCCGAACGACAGGACTCCGCTGCCAGGCAGGAAGTGGTTGAACGGCTTCTTCTCGACGGGGTCCACGCAAATCCCGCTCATGCGACCGTAGGACGTCAGGACGATCTGGTCGTCCGCGCGAGCCCGGACAAAACACAGCCCGCGCTGACCCTCGTGCAGCCGACACGCGCGAGGGCACACATCGCATTGGACTCGGCCGTCGTCGAGCAGGTGCCAGTACTGCGTCGGCACAGTGTGCGGGTCGTCAAGAGTGATCGTGTCGTTCATCGTGGACACCTCCACAGTCCAACGGTACGTCCGCCTTGGTGAGTCGCGAATCTTCGCCCGCGCCTTTCTGACTGGCGCATCTTGATCCCCCGCCTTCCTGGCGAACTACGCCGTCCCATCACCCTCGGCGAGCGCGCGCACCCCGTCTATGTCGATCTGTTTGCCGGTCCAGGTGGACACCCTGTCGGCGAGCTCCTGCTCGGCCGCCGGACGTTCGGGCGTCGGCTTGACCTCGACGTCGTGCCAGCTTCGCTTGACCGCCCAGTGCAGCTCCCGCTTACGGAGCGCCTGCTGGACCCGCTCCATCTGCTCGTCGTTCGCGTCGAGGCCCCATGCCGTGCGTATCGCGTCGGGGATCTCACGCCGGTAGTCGTGTCCGCCCTCGTCGAAGATTCCGGGGGTGGGCACCAGGGCGTTCTGCATGTCCAGGAACGTCATGATGAACGTCGTGACCGGCATCCACCGGGTGCCACGCGGGGCGCCGGGTGGCCGCTGGTCGTTGGGGCCCAGCCAGTCCGGTCGCCGCCACAGCACCGGTGATCCGAACTTCGGGATGGGGTCGTCGCCGTTCTGCAGGAACAGGAACTTCACCCGGGCCTTCTCTTCGGCCGGCAGGGCGTGCCAGTCGCGAACGGCCCGGGGGAGGTACATCGGACCGGGGCCGACCTCAGGATCGTTTGCGACAGTTGGGGTTCCCCACAGCTCCCGCCACCACTTGGTGGAGGCCGGGGTCCCGATCCAGACCGCGGCGTCCAGGCCGATACCCGAGGGACCGGTGACGCCCTGGCCGAGGAACATCTCCTCGCTGACCTGGGACCCCAGGCTCTCGCCGAACAGGTAGAACCTGGGCCGCTTCTCGGGCGGGATCGCCATCAGCCGCTGGACGATGCCATTGATCACGATGCGGGTCTGGTGGGTGGCGCCGTCCACCTTCGTGAGGGACAGGGCCGACGGCAGCACGGAGTACTGGATGACGGCGGAAGCGCAGTCACCGCGGGTGAGGTACTCGAATGTCTCGCACGCGACGTAGTTGATGTAGCCCGACCCGGTGGGGGAGAAGATGGCGAAAGCGGATCTCTCCAGAGCGTGCGTACGGTCGATCTCGCCCAGGAGCAGGGCGGCGCGTTCTTTCGCGTTGGCAGCAGTGTCGAGCGAGGAGTACACCCGGATCGGCTGCTGGGCCGGCTCACCCATGACGTCGAAGATGGCGTCGGCCGTCAGCGTCATCGACAGCCACCGGGCGGACTCGCGGGACTGGTCGGACCACGGGATCGGCGACCCCGGGCCACTGGTGACCTCCCACAGCTTCGGCGGTTCACGGTGTGAGGCCTCGATGGCGTCCCCAGGCTTGGTCAGCATCTTGTTCACGAGGACCACTGCACCCCAGCCGGCAACGCCAAGGACCCCGAACGATCCGAGCCTTCCCAGTGAGCGGTGGTCCTGCGGCCGCCCGCCCAGCACAGCGGCGGCCACTTTGGCTGCCCTGCCGCTGAGGGCCGTCTCGCTGCGGGACACTGCGACCAGTGCCGCGGTGACTACTAGGCCGGAGGCGATGGCCTTCGGCGGCGACACCTCGCGATGCACGTTCTCGCGGTCCTCACCGGTGTTCAGGTCCGTATCGGGGTCCCAGTCGTGCGCCCCGGTGCTGCTCTTGCGTGGGCGCGTCATCGCGTAGCCTGTCGCGGCACCAAGAAAGGCCGTCCCGATCGCGACGGCCCGGCCGCCCCGCTGGCCGCGCATGGACTCCAGAGCGTCGGCGACGAGTCCGCAGGCGGCGGCAGCCATCGTGGTTGTCGCGCTGAGTCGCGCCAGCGCATGGCGGTCTGGCCCGTGCTCCTCGGGCGGGCGGGCCCGGCTCACGGCGAGTCCTGCGAGGAAGGCTGCGCCGTCGACCAGCGCGCCGGTCGCGACACGGCCATTCAGGGATTCGCGCGCGGTGGGCAACCGATCGGCGGTCGAGCGCAGGAACGAGTGCGCCGTTGACCCCCACCCATACGCTGAAGCTGCCGCGACCCCGGTGATGATCGCCTGGTCTCGGGTGCCGCGGGACAACAGGTTGGGCTGGTATGACATTCCGGTGGCGTACGCGCCCAGAAGAAGGCCCGCGCGGGCCGAGATGTCCAGCTCGCCGATACGGAACCCGCCCTTGTCGGTCATGCGATATATGTTGCCCGCTGGGACCGCAGGAAAGTAGGTCACCAGCGGATTCTTGACCTTGACATTCGATCTGCTCTTGCCCTAGACGGGAGTTTCCTGGCTATTTGATTAGGGTGTGGCTCTCAGGCGCTCGGCAGTTGCGTCGTCCATGACAGTCGCGTCGTTCATACCGGACAGACCCTCCTCACACCCGTCTCGGGACAGTGCCCGTCAAAGTGCACACGAAACGTATCGCCTTGTGCCCCAGATCGGCTGTGGGATCGAACATCAGCGGGCAGCCCCCGTCGATGACCGTGATGCCTTGCTGTCGGCCATAACCGGTGGCAGCCTCGGAGACGCTGCCGGTCCCGAATGAACGATGCATCCACACGTGCTTGATGCCGAGCTCGGCACACTCACGCATCGTGGTCTCAGCGGTCTCGGGCCGGGTCCCGATCACGACCGCGTCGACACCGCCGGGGATCGATCTCAGGTCGTGATAGCACTGATCGCCTTCGACCTCGTCCGCGTTGGGGTTGACGGCGAATACCTCAAACCCCCGCTCCCGTAGTCGTTGGTACACAACGTTGCTCCCGTGGCCGCGAGGGTTGCTGGAGACACCGGTCACCGCGACCCGCTTGTTGGACAGGAACTGGGCTGCGGCGTCCTTGACGTTTTGCATGACTCATTCCTGCCGCAAGGCGGGAGCCGCATGTAGGGCCGAAGGTCCCGCCCAGAGCGTCTGCGCGCCACAACCCCCCTTGTTCGGATGACACCGAGGGGCGTAAGTTCCCATGCCAAACCAAGAACTCCACCGGGAGGACCCCATGTCAACGGTCACGTCTCCAGATCAAACTAGGCGGAAGATGACACCCAGGTCCATGGTGGGTTGGGGGGCCGTGGCCGTTGTCGGCGCGGTCTGCTGGACGGTGTTGGCCCTGGTCCGAGGCGAGAATGTCTCCGCCCTGTGGATCCTGTTCGCCGCGCTCTCGTCGTACGCCATCGCCTACCGGTTCTACTCCCGCTTCATCGCCTACAAGGTGCTCGGTGTCGATAACACCCGTGCCACACCGGCCGAACGCCTCGATAACGGCATCGACTACGACGTGACCGACCGGCGGGTGCTTTTCGGGCACCACTTCGCGGCGATCGCCGGCGCTGGTCCGCTCGTCGGTCCGGTGCTGGCCGCGCAGATGGGCTACCTGCCGGGCACGATCTGGATCATCGTCGGCGTCATCTTCGCCGGCGCGGTGCAGGACATGGTGGTGCTGTTCTTCTCGATGCGTCGCGACGGCAAGAGCCTCGGCCAGATGGTGCGCGAGGAGATCGGCACCGTCGGCGGCGTCGCCGCGCTGATCGCGGTCTTCGCCATCATGATCATCATCCTTGCGGTGCTCGCCCTCGTCGTGGTCAACGCGTTGGCCGAGTCGCCTTGGGGCGTCTTCTCGATCGCGCTGACGATCCCGATCGCGTTGTTCATGGGTTTCTACCTGCGCTACCTGCGCCCCGGTCGCGTCATGGAGGTCACCGCGATCGGTGTCGCTCTTATGCTGGCGGCGATCATCGGAGGCAACTACGTCGACCAGATGGGTGTGGCCGACGCGCTGACCCTCTCCAAGGAGACACTGGTCATCTGCCTTGTCGTCTACGGTTTTCTGGCGTCGATCCTTCCCGTGTGGATGCTGCTGACCCCGCGTGACTACCTGTCCACGTTCATGAAGATCGGTGTCATCGTGCTCCTCGCGATCGGCCTGATCATCGCCAGACCTGTGCTCCAGAACCAGGCAGTTACGGACTTCGCGATCAAGGGCAACGGCCCCGTGTTCGCTGGAAAGCTGTTCCCGTTCGTGTTCATCACGATCGCTTGCGGTGCCCTATCGGGGTTCCACGCGCTGATCGCCTCGGGCACCACGCCCAAGATGATCGCCAAGGAGAGCCAGGTCCGGATGATCGGGTACGGCGGCATGCTGATGGAGTCATTCGTCGCGATCAGCGCCCTGATCGCTGCCTCCGTCATCAACCAGGGAACCTACTTCGCGATCAACAGCCCCGCCTCCGCCACGGGTGGCAAGCCGGGTTCCGCCGCGGAGTTCATCGCCACCCTGGGCTTTACGATCAGCCCGGCCGACCTCACCGCCGCGGCACAGTCCATCCACGAAATCACCCTGATCTCACGCACCGGTGGCGCGCCCACCCTCGCCTTCGGCATCTCGCTGATCTTCACCAAGGCGTTCGGCGGAGGCCTCGCGGCGTTCTGGTACCACTTCGCGATCATGTTCGAGGCACTCTTCATCCTCACCGCCGTCGACGCCGGAACCCGCGTCGGCCGCTTCATGCTGCAGGACACGATCGGCAACATCTGGCCCAGGTACGCCAACATCTCCTGGAGACCGGCTTCCTGGTCCGCCAGCGCCGTGGTCGTCGCGCTGTGGGGCTACATGCTGTACATCGGGGTGACCGACCCGATCGGTGGCATCTACCAGCTGTTCCCGCTGTTCGGCATCTCCAACCAGCTGCTCGCAGCAATCGCCCTTGCCTTGTGCGTGACCCTGATGTTCAAGCACGGCAAGGCCAAGTACGCCTGGATTCCCGGCATCGCTCTCGCCTGGGACCTGACCACCACGATGACCGCGAGCTGGCAGAAGGTGTTCTCCGGCAACGCGAAGATCGGCTACTTCTCGCAGCGGTCGGCCTTTCAGGCGGCGCTTGACAAGGGCCAGCTGCTCAAGCCCGCGAAGACCATGGACCAGATGCAGCAGGTCATCACGAACTCGACGGTGAACGGATTCCTGCAGGCCCTCTTCGCATTGCTCACCCTCACCGTGGTCGCCAGCGCAATCCCCATCTGGATCAAAGCGGCGAAGAGTGGTGGGCTTCCGACTGCCGAGGTCCCGCGCCAGCCCTCGCACCTCGTCGCGCCGGCGGAGTTCTTCGCCACCTCGGAGGAGAAGCAAGCCGTCCGTGAGTACGAAGCCGCCCAGCGCGAGCTGGCCGGTTCCGGTAGACCGCGGTGAGGACCGCCGCGCTCAAGGTGGGGCGCGGGATCGGCTGGTATCTCAAGCAGGCGACCGGCGAGGCCAAGTGGGACGAGTACCTTGAGCGCTGCCGCAGCGATGGCGTCGAGCCGGTTTCGCGTCGGGATTTCGAATGGCACCGGGCCGAGCACAAGGAGAACAACCCGCAGTCCCGCTGCTGCTGACCTCTCGGATCTGAATGCGGATCTGACCGCTATGTCCGGTGACTCAGTGACTCAGTCTGTGGGTAGCACGTGGTGCCCCGCAGATGCCGGAAGACGAGGCTGGTCTCCGCGTGCTGGATGGCAGGGCTCGCGGCAAAGTACTCGAGGATGAAGTCGTGCAGCGCGGTCGTGTCAGCGGTCGCGACGTGCAGCAAGTAGTCCGTTCCTCCGGGTCGGCCGGGTTCCAGGCCGGCTCTGGTAGCGGCCCTTCGGAGGGTGCCGGCCACGCGGGTGGCGCCGCCGGCGAGGACGGTTTGGGCGTGCCGGCGGACCCACGCTTCGGCGGCAGGATCTCCTTCAGGATGGAAGGACCAGGCGGCCTTCCACAGGTATTCCAGGACATGGACGAAGTCGATGATGATCGGCACCGCCACCTTGCGGGCGTGGGCTTCAGCCTGGATCCGGTCGATCTGGTGGTTGTTGCCATCCACCAGCGCGACCCAGGCGCGGGCATGGTCGGGGTCGCGGCGGGCGGCCTCGTCGAAGATCTGGGAGACGACCGTCGCGGCGTCGTCCACGACGCTGGCGGTCAGCCACTTGTTGCGCGCGGCCGGTCCGGGACTGGCGTCGCGGCGTTGGGTGTGGTTGCCCGGCAGGATGTCGGCAGGGGTGCGCGGGGCTGGTGTCGCGTCGTAGACGGCGCCGACCTCGGCCATCCGGTCGGCCTTGGTGAACGAGAACCACGGGTACCCGTTGGAGCGTTCGCGCCGGGTCGCCATGAACACGTTCTGGTATTCCTGGGCCACCCCGATCGCCACAACCCCCGAGCGACCAGTAGCTGCTTGCGCGGACAGGTAGCGGCCCATGACGTCGATCTTGCGGTCACCCTTGTGGAAACGAACCACCGGGATGTGGTTGGTATCGGCGAACCCTCTGACCGCGCGGCGGAACGCCGTGCCCATCTTCTCCATGATCGCGGGCGAGGGAATCGGGTAACCCAGGTGCGCGGTCATGAACGATGCCACCTGCCCGCCGACCTGAAGATTCGGCACGTAGCCGTTCAGATACACCCGGTCCAAGCACTCGAGGATGCCCCGAACTCCGTGGAACTTCGGTGGCGGCCCGATCATCAGGCTACGTTCACAGTCTCATCTTGACGGTCGGTACTGACACCCTGCTCGGCGACATGCCGCTCGAGGGCGGTTCGCAGGGTTGGCAGGTGCATGTGGCCGTTGACGCGGCGGAACTGTTTGCCGGCCTCGACCAGGCCGGCGGCGCACCAGCGCAGGGCCATGTCTCCGCTCTGCCAGTTCTTCACGTTGGTCGAGTGGTTGCGACAAATCGAGATCATTGACTCGACGCAGTTGGTGCTGCGTAGGGTGCGGGCCAGGGTTGGTGGCACACCGAGGCGCAGCACCGTCAGCGTCTCGGCCAGGCCCTCGCGCAGGCTGCCAGCGGCGCCGGGGTGGGTGTGTTCCAATTCCCTTGCCAGCGCTTCGAGTTGGGCTTCGGCGATGACCGCGGACGGCGCCTGGTAGGCGGCCCGCATCTTCTTGGTCACCGTCCTGGCGAGGTCATCGGGCAGCTTGTCAGCGACGTTCCTGAGCTTGTGCATCTGGCAGCGTTGAATCACCGGGTGGTCGAACACCGCCATGATCCCGGCATGTAGCGCCTTACCGCCGTCGATACCGACCAGGATCGGGCAGGTCGTGTCCAGGCCCCGCTCGCGCAGGTCGGCGAGCAGCTCGGTGACCACGGTCGTGTTCTCGGTGCTGCCTTCGACCAGTCCCAGTGGATGCTTGGTGCCGTCGATACCGATCCCCAATGCCACAACACACAGGTGCGCGCCGAAGTGGACCCCGTCGATCATCAACGCCACCAGGTCCAGCTCGCCCAGCGGTGCGGCGAGCAGCTCGGCCAGGGCGGTCTCGGTCATCGCCACGAAACGGCGCGAGACCGCCGACTTGCTCGTCGCCGAAGCAGCCCGCTCGACGTTCTCACCGACCGGTTCGAGCCCAACCCGGTAACGGCGGCTCGACAGGCCGCCGAGCATCTTGGTCATCGCCATCCGGCCCAGGATCTCGCTGCTGTTGAACAGCTCGTAGGACGGCACCGGCACCTCACCGCCGGTCCCGCGCATCCTCGGCCGTTGGACGCTGGTGCGGCGCCCGCCCAAGGTCACCGACCCGCGTTCGGTGCCATGGCGTACCGCGGTCCGCTCCGGGTCGTGTCTGCCGCGGGGTCCGCATACCGCGGCCACGTCGGCCTCCATCAGCGAGGCCATCACCTGCAGGCCGGCGCCGACCGCGAGGGCGAGCAGGCCCTCGCGCATGTCCTCGGCGATCTCGCTCATCGCTATGGTCACAGCATCGGGTACGGCGAGCCCTGGCCCGGTGCTCGTCTTTGGCGCGTTCTTCTGGTACTTCTTATTCACGGTGGTCCCCTTTCTTGGTGTGTCTTTGGCGGACACCCAACACCTACCCCAAGGGCGGTGTCAGGCGGGGGACCGCCACTCAAAATCCACGAGACCCGGGACAACCTCAAGCACTCCACGTCCAGGGCCACGTGACCATCGAGAAGCTCACTCACCGTCAACGATGCAGCCATGCCAACAGCATGACTCCCGCCCAACACACCAAGCCAGCACGCACCTCGGTGGTCAGAGGCGGAGCCTCACTGGGTAGCCGAGGCCGTCTCTCCGTGCCGAAGCTCCTGGAGCCTGGCGATCTCATCGTCGGGCAGGTCGCGTTCGCCGCCGATCTGCCGCAACAGGTAGGTCATCTGCGCGGTGTACTCAAGACGCTCCATCGTGAGGTAGGCCGTCATCAGGTCGGGACCCCACGACAGTGCACCATGATGCTCGAGCAGGCAGGCGTCATGGGTCAGGGCGAAAGGTTCGACGGAGTCGGGCATGGCCTCGGTCGATGGCGTGGCATAGGGCGCCAGCGGGACCTCGGGCATCGTGACGACGGACTCGGGCATCATCTTCGTGCGTATCGCCTGGCCCATGACGGCGAATACCGTGCCGTAGAGCGGGTGAGCGTGAACGACAGCGCCCGCTGCCGAGGAGGTCTGGTAGATGCGCAGGTGCATCTTGATCTCCGATGACGGGCGGTATCCCTCGTGCTGTTCGAGGACGTTGCCCCTGAGGTCGACGACCGCGAGCATCGACGGCGTCAGGTATCCCTTGCTGACACCGGTCGGGGTGCACAGAACCCTTCCGCCAGGCATCAGCGCGGAGATGTTGCCATCGTTTGACGCAACCATGCCGCGGTTCCAGAGGTTCTTCCCGATATCGCAGATCTGCTCACGTAACGCCTTCTCGACATCCACCGTGCTGCCCTTCATCGCCATGCCACCCGGTTATCGTTGCTGTTGTCCGACAACCGTAGGTGTTTCACCCAGACGTCCAAACTCTTCCTTCACGTTGTCGGACAACCTAGCTGCAAGGGAGAGCCTCGATGGTGCGCGCGATGGAGTGGCTGGACGTTCCGAGACCGATGATCCGGCTCATCGACCAGACACTGTTGCCGGATTCCGAGCGGTATGTCGACGTCACGACGGTGGACGTCCTGGTCGAGGCGATCGGGGACCTGGTCGTCCGCGGCGCGCCTGCCCTCGGAGGAACCGGGGCGTTGGGTGTCGCCCTGGCAATGATCCAGGCCGGTGAGGAGAGCTGGGACGCGGCACGCCTTGATACGGAGATCGACCGGATCCGTGACGCCCGGCCCACAGCGGTCAACCTCGCCTGGGGCGTCAACCAGGTCCGGGGGGCGATGCCTCGCGGCACCGCGGAGGTCCTCAGGCTTGCCCTGCAGGTCGTGGCCGACGACGAGGCCGCCAACCGCCGGCTGTCACGGCGTGGCGCCGACTGGGTCCTTGCCCATGTGGCGAAGGAGAAGGTACGGGTCGTCACACACTGCAACACGGGGGCGCTGGCCACCTGTGGCTGGGGCACGGCATACGGAATCATCCACGAGCTGCACGAGCGTGGGCGCCTGGGACTTGTCTATGCCGACGAGACAAGGCCGCTGCTGCAAGGGGCGCGCCTGACGAGCTGGGAGCTTCTGCACGACGGGATCGAGCACGTCGTGCAGGCTGACAGCGCGGCCGCGAGCACCATCTTGCGCGGTCTGGTCGACGTCGCGATCATCGGTGCCGACCGGATCGCCGCCAACGGTGATACGGCGAACAAGGTGGGTTCGGTGGGCCTTGCGCTCGCATGTCAGCGAGCTGGGATCCCCTTCATCGTCGCCGCACCGTCCTCCACGGTCGACCTGGCCATCGCGCGGGGCGAGGACATCGTCATCGAGGAGCGTTACGAGGACGAAGTGCTCGGTTTCGCTGGGCTTCGGACGGCCCCGGCGGGGGTCAGGGGCTTCAACCCGGCCTTCGACGTCACGCCGCACGACCTCATCAGCGCAGTCATCACGGAGCGGGGTATCGCCGAGCCGGCGACTCAGGCCCATCCCGATCTGCTCGCGATCGTCGCGGGTTGAGGACATGAGGTTCAGCCGGCAACGCTCCGCCGGAAAGCCTGATAGAGACGCCCCGGACAATCCTCGTCGAGGACCGCCCGAACCGACCGACGGCTCACCTGGCCAGGTAACCGCCGTCGATCGGGTAGTAGGTGCCGGTGGCGAAGGACGACGCGTCGCTGGCCAGCCAGGCCACGAGCTCGGCCACCTCTTCCGGCTTGCCGATCCGACCCAGCGCGTGCTGTGTCGCGAGGAAGTCGAGGGTGAGCTGGTCGAGGCTCTTGGTGAGCATTGGAGTCTCGATGAAGCCCGGCCCGACCGCGTTGACCCGTACCCCGTCAGCGGCGTGCTCCCAGGCAGCCGTCTGGGTGAGGCCCACGACGCCGTGCTTGGCCGCCGCGTAGGCGCTGGCCGTGGCGAAGCCGACCTGGCCCAGGATCGAGGCCATGTTGATGATCGACCCGCCCCCGGTGGCCTTCATCGCCCGGATGGCGGCGCGCTGGGTGAAGAAGACGCCGTTGAGGTTGACCCCGATGACCTGCTGCCAGCCCTTGTCGGAGTAGTCGGCGCTGGTGCTGGACTCGCCACCGATGCCGGCGTTGCACACGGCGATGTCGACCCGGCCGAGACTGGCGACGACGTCGTTCATGGCCTCGTCGACGCGTGCGCTGTCTGAGACGTCGACGATGGCACCGTGGGCGCGGTGGCCGTACTGTGCCAGGCTCTCGGCGGTCTCGTCCACCGCGTCCTTGTCCAGGTCCCAGACGGAGACATCAGCACCGGACCGGGCCATCGTGTGGGCGCAGGCGAGCCCGATGCCGGAGGCGCCACCAGTGATGACGGCGACCTTGCCGCCGAGGTCGTAGTTGATCATCGTGTTTCCCTTCAGTGGGTTTGGTCGTTCTCCACGTCGACGACGCGCTCTGGATGACGGGAGCGGCCAGAACCCTCAAAGCACCGCACCACCTCGAAAAACTGCTCTTCGGTCACATCTGGTGACGCTACAGGTGTCTGCTGCTTTCTGTCAGAGTTGCGCCGCGCCGAGGCTCCTACGACAGTTCCGATGTGACCCGTGCTATAGGAGGATCGACTCATGTGGCGTACCGTTTAACTCAGGGACGAAGCGAGGCGATTCGGGTATGAGCAGCTCTGACCAACCCACGCTCGGTGAGGCGATCCTGGCGCAGGTGCGGGGAGTCAAGTCGAAGAGGTCGCCGCGCCCGGCGGATTTCGTCAAGGACTTCGTCAGGCATCCGGGAGCGTCGAGGCCGGCTGGTTCGGTGGCTCTCGACTTCACCTGCGACACCCACGACGGGCGGCTGATGCGTCTGTGGATGTGTCCTCATTCCGCGGGCGTCACCTTCGAGGGCGAGGGCCGAAAAGGGGCTTGGGACTCAGATGACAGCGGTTGCGGGGCAGTGGTGGTGACGTGTACTCGGCCGGGATGCCGTCAGAGCGCGCACCTGACCAATGACTGGCTGGTGGCGCGTCTCAGACAGGTTCTCGCTGACTTCGAGGCCGGCAAGGGTCTTCCCATCGCGTGGCACACGCTCTCGCAGGTGGGCGTGCCGAGCGCCTGAGTCCGGTTCTGCCTGGCAAATGCGATCAGCCCAGCGGCTCAAAGGTGCCTGGCACTGAGTTCAGCCCAGCGGCTCACGGTCAGCCCAGTGGCGCATGGTCAGCCCAGTGGCTCAAAGGTTGCGGTGAAGTGACGCGGGGCCGGCGGCTCGTCCACGATGCGATAGCCGCGGAGCTCGTCCGCGTGCCGTGCGACGTGCTCGCAGACCTCGATGACGTAGTCGATGTGGCTCTGCGTATACGTTCGCCGCGGGATGGCCAGCCGCACCAGGTCGAGGGCGGCGGGCACCTCCGAGCCGTCCGGCTGGCGGCCGAACATCACCGTGCCGATCTCGATGCTGCGTACCCCGCCTGCCTCATACAGGGCAACCGCGAGCGCCTCGCCGGGGTACTCCAGCGGCGGGATGTGCGGCAGCAGGGCCCGGGCGTTCAGGTAGACGGCGTGTCCGCCGATCGGGGTCAGCACCGGGACTCCGGCGTGCACCAAGGCGTCGCCGAGGTACCCGGTCGAGCGGATCCTGTACCTCAGGTAGTCGTGGCTGACGACCTCTTTCAGCCCCTGCGCCAGCGCCTCGAGGTCGCGGCCGGCCAGCCCGCCGTACGTCGGGAACCCTTCGGTGAGGATCAGTACGTTGCGGCACTGGCGGGCCAGCTCGTCGTCATCCATCGCCAGCCATCCACCAATGTTGCCCATCGGGTCCTTCTTGGCACTCATCGTC
>DASRUA010000098.1:0-4139 GCA_035655615.1 Dermatophilaceae bacterium | reverse complement strand
AAGCAGGCTCAGATCGGCCGGGCTGAGACGATCGGCGGACGTCTTCGCCTGGTGCCAGTACGGGTAGAGCAGGGGCTGGGCGCTGACTTCGTCCAGCCGCGAGACCTCGTTGTCGGTGAGCGCGAGTTGTGCCGAGGCCAGATTATCGGCCAGCTGGTCCTCGGTGCGGGCGCCGACGATCACCGAGGTGACCGCGGGCTTGCCGACGATGTAGGCCAACGCGATCTGCGCGGCTGATACGCCTCGCGCGGCGCCGATCTCGACAAGTACCTGAATCGTGGCGTACAACTTGTCCTCGTCATGGACCGGCGGCTCATCCCACTCACTCAGGTGCCGGCTGCCCGCAGGAGCATCCACGCCGCGGCGGTACTTGCCTGACAGCAGGCCGCCGGCAAGTGGGCTCCAAACCAGGATGCCGAAGCAACACTGAAGGGCCCAACAACGCAGCTCCCGGTGCCCGACTAACTGACGGCCTAACGAACCAAGGAACTCCGACATCGGCGGGCAACCACAGCCCCATTTTCAGCCCGGAACGGGCGGCCCGGAAGGGCAATGGGGACTAACTGTCGATATTCCATACACCAAACTTATGACGCCGCCTGCACGGCTGCGAACAAGGATGGCCTCGCAGGCACGGCGCAGGCGCTCGTCGCCGCCGTCCGCGCCGAGTTCGGCGAGGATGATGAGCTGCCAGACCGTGCCGGTGTACTTGGCGGTGTAGAAGCGCTCACGTTCGCACCTATGACCCTCCTCGCGCTGTGCCGCCAAGATGAGTGGCACAGCACCCTCGGTCATGATCCGGCACCGTGTCTTCGCGGCAGCGACGCCGTCCACCGACTCGCCGAGCAGGGTCGGCGTGAAGTAGCGGACGGATGGATCGTCACAGTCGAGGAGCCAAGCGACGATGTCGGGTTCCGGCATCGCGGCTGGGGTGCCCATGGACCGAACTGTCTCGCCGCTGCCACCATCGCGAACAAGCGTAAGTGGACCGAGAAGACCCAACCACAGCGCACGGCGGTGGGTCAGCGACGGGTCCGCCCATGCCGGATCCTGTTCGTAGGGCGATCACTGGGCTACGGGACGATCGGCTATCGGCGCCGCTCGTCCACCAGGATGGTGGCGCCGAAGGCGTTCAGCGCGTCCTCGAAGAATGCGAAGTGGAGCGCGCACCAGAGCAGCGAACCGCCTTGCATCATCACAGTCTCGACCACCGCACGAGCTGAGCAACGGTCACAAAGGTCAGCGGCTGTCAGGGGCAGGGCAGGTTTCTTGTCGAGCGAAGCCTTCATTTCAACGACCCCTCCGCGTCCGTCTGGAGATTTCTTTGACATCAACTGCGGTTCGGCTCACCGCGATATGCGCCCATCATCAGACCGGCCACCGCGCCGATCTCTGCTGCGAACAACATCATCATCATCTCGCTTGCCGGGAACCAAACAAAGGCTTCGGAACTCACCTTCGTAGGTGGATCGGGCTACGGGGCGGGGCAGAGTTTGTGAGGGCGGCCGCGTGCTCCGCTGACCGTTCCGCAATCGGGACGCCGGGTCAACTAACAAGATGCGACCGGTACATAGCCGATGGGCGATAGGCGGCTGGGCCCCCTCTATGGCGTCGGTGTGATGATTTCCCAGGTGCTGAGCTGACCCTTGCGCACGCGTGGAGCTCGTCAGAGCCAACATCGACACAGGCAGCGCTGTTGATGGGGGCGGCATGGCCGCGGAGAACTCGCTCAATGGCCCCGCTGGCGGTACATCCGGCGGGCGGCTTTGCTCCTGGCCCCCGGGTGTTGTGACGCGTCGTCCCGCAAGAGACAGCGTGGCCGACGTCGGGTGAACGACGCCGGCCACGCTGTCTCTTGCTCAGCTGCCGAACGGCAACTGCTGCTTCCGTCAGTCGCCGACCTTGGGTGTGGCGATCCTGGCGGCCTCAGCAGCCGCAGCCGCGGTCTTGGCGGCACTGGCGGCCGTGGCTGCGGCCACGCGCTCCGCGGCAACGGTGCTCTTCCTGGCGGTCGTGGCGGTGCGCTTGGCCGAGGTGCGAGTGGCCTTGGCGGCCTCGCGCACAACCTCGGTGGTGGTCTCGGCCTCGCCCTTGACCGAAGAGGCAACGGCTTCGAGAACGACCTCGGCCTCCTTGCGACTGGTGGTCAGCGTGGCCTTGGCTGCGCGCCGGGTGTCGACGGCCGCCTTGCGGATGGTCGTGACGGCACCCTTGCCGAGGGAAACGGTGTTGTCTGCCTGGGCCAGCAGGTCCTGAGTGGCCTTCTGGCTGCGGAGGCGCTTGACCAGCTTCTCGCCGCGCACGGCGAGCTCGGTGTAGGTGTGCTGAGCCTTGTCGGCCGCCTCGACGGTCTGGTCGCGGACCTGCGCAGGCATGTGCAGGGCCTGCTCGGTGACCTTCTCGATGCCCTTGACGGCCCGGTCCTGCATCGCGCTGACGCTGAGATCCGGACGAACGGCAGCAGCGCGAGCGCGGGCTTCGCGCAACCTCTCGACGGCCAGGTCGGTGACGCCGACGGCGGCGTAGACGGGGGTGGCGTCAGTGACGGTCTTGCGGATTTCCTTGACGAGGGTCATGGCTTCTTCTCCTTTTGGGTGATTTCCGGGTGGGCCGGTGTTCCCGGCTTTTGTGCTGGGCTCGGTGCGCGAGGCGCTTTGGCTGGTCTCGTGGTCTTGGTCGACTTCGACGCTGACGACTTGCCGGCTGCCGGCTCGCCCACGAAGGACTCGTAGACGTCCAGCAGGACAGCGCGCTGCCGGTCGTTCAGCTTGGGGTCAGCCAGGACGGCGTCGGTGACGTCAACGGCGCGGGCGCCGGCATCGTCGGTGCGCTCATCGAGTATGCCGGCGCGGACGTAGAGGGACTCGGCCGAGATGCGCAGGGCCTTGGCAAGGGCCTGCAGGATCTCGGCGCTCGGTTTCTTCAGGCCGCGCTCGATCTGGGAGATGTATGGGTTGCTGATCCCCGCGACCTCGGACAGCTGCCGCAATGAGAGTTGCGCCGAGTGGCGTTGCTCTCGCAGGTACTCGCCAAGGTCGTGAACGGAGATCGGAGTGAACGTCGGCATACCTCCATTGTGCTTGCTTCAGTTAGCAAAATGCAACCCTTAGCAAGCATGTTTGTCAGGCGGTGCGCCGTTCTGTGATCGACAACAACGCGCGTGCCCCGTCGGTGGTCAACGGCGGCCGCTGCATCAGCGGCGTGTCTGCACTGAGGGCCGTGGTCCTGATCGCAGAGGGCACGCTGTCGCTCCCCGCCCGCGACTGGGACTGATCGCAGGGCGTCCCATGCGATGTCGCTGATACCCGAACCATGACCGGACGCATCTGAGCCAAGCACGGTGTCCGTAGGACGATCGGTCTACGGGTAACTGGCGGTTGGTGTCTGCGAGAGGATCCCATGTTCCTCACCGGACTCGGTCTTGCGCGGACGGAGCAAGATGATTGTCGGCGTGATCATCCCAGTTCCAGCACAAGTCCAACTCCGCCGTGCCACGGTTCAGGATGTGCCGGCGCTGGTACATCTGCGTTCGCTGATGTTCTCGTCGATGGGCTCAGACGTCGGGGGCCACGACGCTGAGTGGCGCGTCGCCGCAGCCGGTTGGTTCCGCGACCAGCTCACCCGGCCGCGGCAGTTTGCTGGCTTCGTCATCGAGCACCCGGTCGACGGTGTTGTGAGTGCTGCACTTGGCAGCTGCGACGCCCGCGCTCCCGGCCCCAACGATGTCAGCGGAACTCAGGGGCACGTGTTCAACATCAGCACAGAGCCGGCCCACCGCCGCTGCGGCTATGGGCGAGCGTGCCTGACTGAGCTGCTCACCTGGTTCCACACGGACACGGATGTGCGTGTCGTGCACCTCAATGCCACCCCCGAAGGCGCCGGCATGTACCAGTCGGCCGGCTTCCGTGAACCGGCGTTCCCCTCGATGCGGCTGCTGTTGGAGCGGCCCGCTGAGAGTTGACGTTCCAGAGGCACGATCGACTACCGAACGACGCGGGTCAGCGTGCTTGACGCTCGAGCTGGAGGATGGGGCCACCGTCGCCAAGTGTGGTCTCGTGGCCTGACGCTCGGTATCCCTGGCTTTGGTACAGGCGTCGAGCGCGCGCGTTCGACGCCCGGGTCCACAGCGTCGTTCGGCT
>DASRUA010000097.1:0-22258 GCA_035655615.1 Dermatophilaceae bacterium | reverse complement strand
CCCCCACCGCCACTACCAGCCCCACGATCGACCCCAACATCCCCGCGGCTGCTCGCGCCCACACCCCCGCCGGCGCCGCGGCTTTCGTCAAGTACTTCCATGATGAGCTCAATGTGGCTTGGGGTAGGCCACGTGCGGGCTTGCTTACTCCCCTCAGCCTTCCGGGATGCAAAACGTGCAGCACCTTCGAGGACACCGCGGCCAGCATGGTCCCGAAACACGAGCGCATGCTTGGGAACACCGTGCGAATCGACTCTGCCAGCGCCGGCAGCACGGAGTCGAACGGTGATCAGACGGTGGTTGTTACAGGTGCACAACTCAAGACTTCAGTGGTTGATTCGAACGGCAAGAAAGTACGCGATATCCCGGCCGACAGACTCCGGCTCCTGGTGACCACTCGCTGGACGGCAAATGGTTGGCGCGTCAGCGAAATCAAGGTCCTGAAGTGAGCCGAGATCGCACCGGCCTCGTTAGACCGTTTTTCTACGCACTCATCCTCGTGGCGATGTTTGGGATTTCCAACGCGCCGTCAGCGACTGCTGGCGCATGCGACAACGTATACGTACAGTGCGCTGTTGACTCCGGTGGTGCCACCGTCGGAATGACAAGCACCGTACTGGACCGGGCCAAGAAGGGCCTGGACCTCCAGACCGGCGCACCAGACAAACGCAGCTTCGAGTCCACGAGCGCGACCGCCTGCGCCTTGAGCACCCCCGGTGGTGCAAACGCGGTCATCCCATGTCTGGGCGCCATCCAGGCCTGCGCGGGGAACACGCCGCAACAAGGCCAGGGCCCGCTGGTGCAGCTCTTCCGCCGCGAGCTTGATCCCAAAGGCGTGCCACTAAGCATCGGATGGCAACTGATCGGAACGACTTGCTTCCCGGAGTCGGTGCCAGGCAAGCCCGTACTGGGCATGGGCCTGATCCTCACCGCGTTCCACAACACCCCCTGGGCCAGGCCCACCGTGCATGTCCAGCCCGAGGGCAACGTCACCCTCGTCACCCTGACCACCTACTTCGAGGTGAAGTGGCCGTCCGATGGATACCAGCCCGGTGAGATCAACACCACTACCCTGCTGACCAACCAGGTCCGGATCCGTCCGACCTGCGAGGGCTACACCTACGTCTTCGGTGATGGCGCCAGCCCACTCCAGACTGACTCAGCCGGGGGGACCTACCCCGACGGTGACATCACCCACGTGTACGCCAAGGCCGGCACCTACACCAGCCACATCGACATCACCTACGGCGGCGAGTTCAGCGTCAACGGCGGGGAATGGCTCCCGATCCCCGACACCGTTACCGTTCCCGGCCAACCCCAACCCCTGACGGTCAAGACCGCGCACGCCCGCCTCGTCATCAAGTAGAGCGACGCCAACCAGGCTCGAGGAGAACGCCCGCAGGCCAACCTGTCCATTCGCAACCCATTTGGACCGTTGTGGATCGAGCTTCGGTGCTACTACCAAGGCGAGAACGCCACCCATGACCTCGCCATGAGCTTGGGCCCTATGTCGATGAGAAGGTCCGCCGGTATTCCTGGGGAGCCACCCCCACGACCCGCCGGAAGTGGTGACGCAGCAATGCGGCAGTGCCGAATCCACTTCTCGTCGCAACGGATTCAATGCCCAGGTCAGTCTGCTCCAACAGGGTCCGTGCATGCAGCACGCGTTGCAGGGAAAGCCACTTGTGCGGGGTCGTTCCAGTCTCCGCAACGAACCTGCGAGCGAACGTGCGATCCGACATGGCGACCCGCCGCGCCAACGACGAGACCGGATGCTCGACCGTGATGTTCTCCAGCATCCAGGTCAGCACCGGCTGAAGGCTGTCCGCCGAGCACTCCGGCACCGGCAGGTCGACATACTGTTTCTGCCCCCCCGTCCCGCTGAGGAGGCACCACCATCCGGCGGGCGATGAGCGTGGCCACCGCGCTGCCCAGCTCCCGGCGCACCAGGTGAAGGCAGGCGTCGATACCGGCAGCCGTGCCCGCGCTGGTGATGAGGTCACCATCGTCGACGAAGAGCACGTCCGGGTTGATCTTGGCTTCCGGATATCGCTCCGCCAGCTCTTCGACATCGTGCCAGTGCGCCGTGCATGGCCGTCCATCCAGCAACCCCGCAGCCCCGAGAACGAACACCCCCGAGCAGACCGACAGCACCGTCGCCCCGCCGGCTGCCGCCTTACGCAACGCGTCAAGGACGTCGGGCGGGTAGTTGCGAAGGCGGGTCGCCGGAACGGCGACCAGGTCGGCACCCAGCAGCCCTTCCATGCCGTATGGCGGAATCACCACGATTCCGTTGCGAGCCGACAGCGGCTTTCCCGCCTTGAGCCCGCACACCCGGAAGTCGAGCTTGGGCTACTTCGGCTCGGAGCCACAGAACTGCGCGGGCGCGGCGACGATTGGCGTCACAGCAGCCGCCGGGCCACTGAACTACGTCGGGCTCAACCCCAAGATGAAGTGCAAGCTGCCGCAGCCCTCGAGCTGACCCGGAATCGGTCACCGCGCTCCCGGCGAATACCGGTGACGTGATCGTCACCACTGCCAGACCAGCTGATCACGACCTCTCAGGACCAGCTGATCCTCACCCCGGAGAGACCAGCTGATCCTCACCCCCGCTCGTCACCTGCGAGACCCGGTGATCGTCGACAGTCAGGGCAATGCGGGGATCAGCAACGACTGACCCGCATGCACCTGAGAAGTGTTCAGACTGTTGACAATCTGGATCCGTGCAACGGCATCCCGAATCGGCAGACCCGGAAGCTGAGTGGCGGCGACCTCTGAGAGAGTCTGGCCGGCCAAGACGGTGGTGGCGTGATCGATCAGCGGAGCGGCCGCGTCAACGGTGGTCGCCAGCATCAAGGCCAGGGTCGTGACGGCCACGGTGGCCAACAGTGTGATGACGAGCCGCCCCCGGCGGGTGAACCGAATAGCCGGAAGCTCCTGAGCAAGAACGCGTTTGTCGGGATAGGCACGCTCGCCGTCAGCGACACGCGCTTCAGAACTCAGCGTTCCATCTGAGGGAACCAGGCGCAGGTGCGGGCGGGCGGTGCGCGACGGCATACGGACAGGTTCGGGTGCGAGCACCCCGACGGCTCCAGCTGACATGGCGTCCTCTCAGTGTGGTGCGATTCCTGACGCTTATCGAACGTGCGTCCGATAGAACGCTTGTACGATGTCTAACACGCAGCGCCGACAAAGTCGAGACACAGTCGAACAGGTGTTTGAAACTCGTGTCCGAGCAACATAGGCTGTCTGCATGTCGACAAGCCCAGCAGACACCTCTGACAACGGGTGTCCGGCGGTACGAGCAAGGGGACGAAATCATGGCTAAAGTCCACGAGATGCCCGACCGCGAATCCGGCGACGGGCTGACCACTCGCCAGCGCCGCGTGCTCGAGGTGATCCGCAACTCCGTGGACCGTCGCGGCTATCCGCCGAGCCTGCGCGAGATCGGCGAAGCGGTCGGGCTGCAGAGCCCCAGCAGCGTCTCCTACCAACTGTTGGCGTTGGAACGAAAGGGTTTCCTGCGCAAGGACCCCAACCGGCCCCGGGCGATCGAGGTCCTCTCCCCGAGTACCCCCTCGGACGGGCGCGGATACCGGCAGGCGCACATCGAAGTGATGGACGAGACCGGCATGGGCGACTCCCGACCCACGCCCGCCTATGTCCCGGTGCTCGGCCAGATCGCCGCCGGTGTCCCGATCACCGCCGAAGAGGTCGTGGACGACGTCTTCGCCCTGCCACGGCAGATCGTCGGCGACGGCGAGCTGTTCCTGCTCAAGGTCGTCGGCGACTCGATGATCGAGGGAGCCATCTGCGACGGTGACTGGGTCGTCGTCCGCCAGCAGCCGACAGCTGACAACGGCGACATCGTCGCAGCGATGCTGGACAACGAGGCCACCGTCAAGATGTTCAAGCGCAAGGACGGCCACGTGTGGCTGATGCCGCAGAACAAGGCGTTCTCACCCATCGATGGCGATCAAGCCACCGTCCTGGGCAAGGTCACCGCGGTGCTGCGTAAGGTCTGATCGGGTCTGATCGGCTCAGACTTCCCGGCGTTCCCGGCGTTCCCGGCGTTCTAAGACTGCAGGTCCTGCACGATCCGGCTCAAGGTAGTCCCCAGCGGGGCGTCGAGCCGGATCGTTGCCTGGTCGTCGCCACGGCTCGGTCCACGCGTCACGATCGCCACCGGTATGCCGTCGGCAGCCGCTCGTCGCACGAACCGATAGCCGCTCATCACCTGTAAGGAGGAGCCCAGCACGACAAGTCCCAAAGATGCATCGACGAAAGAGAAACACTGCTCGACAAGGGGTTTGGGCACCGACTCGCCGAAGAAGACAACGTCGGGTTTGACCAGGTCCGACTGACAGACCAGACAACGTGGCGCGTGAAATCCGGCCACAGCCTCGTCCGAGAGAACCACGTCTCCATCGGGACGCAGCTCCCCCGCAACCACCTCGAAATGCGGGTTCGCCTCAAGAAGTCGCCCATCGAGATCGGCTCGGCCGGTGGTCTCGCCGCAATCGAGGCAGCGGGCCAGCGCCAGGTTGCCGTGCAGCTCGAGAACATCCCGGGCACCGGCGAGCTGGTGCAGTCCGTCGACGTTCTGGGTGATGATCGCGCGAACCAGGCCCAGACGCTGAAGATCGGCGACCGCACGGTGTCCGTCGTTGGGCCCGGCTCCGGCAAATCGTCGCCATCCCATGAAGCTGCGCGCCCAGTAACGCTGCCGATTCACTGGCGAGGCAACGAACTCGCCATACGTCATGGGCTCCACGCGCCGCTTGCCGTCCGGTCCCCTGTAGTCGGGGATGCCCGATTCCGTGGACAGCCCGGCGCCTGTCAGGACGGTGACGCTCCCCCCGCGCAGGAGCTCGACCAGCCTCTCGTATGACGCTTGGTCCCGGGCCGTCGTCAGCGCAGTCTCCACGTCAACCTCCACGTCACCAAGTATGCGACGGGTCGGCATCAACCGAGGAAGATCTCAGTTCGTGAGGCGACCAGTGTCAGGCAACCACGGTCAACAGCCAGGGCCAGACAACTAGAGCCAGGTGTCCGGCGTCAGTGACCACCTTCTGGCGACCACCGTCAGGTGACCACCGTCTGGCGACCAGCGTCTGGCGACCAACGTCGGCCTGCGACCCTTCCCAGATCACAGAAGCCGCGAATACTTGGCCAAGCGATAACTTGCCGTTATACCCTTGTCTCATGATTGATGCAGCCGGGCTGCGCGTGATGCGCGCCATCGCCGACGAGGGAAGCTTCACCCTGGCAGCGCTGTCGCTGGGCTACTCACAACCCGCCATCTCCCAGATGGTGCGCCGGCTCGAGGCGCGCACCGGCACCGTGCTCGTCGAGCGGGTCGGACGCAACGTGCGCCTGACCGAGGCCGGCCAGGTGCTGGCGCGGCACGCGGTCGGAGTGCTGGCCGCGCTCGACGCTGCCGAGGAGGAGGTCGCCGCGATCGCCGGGCTACGCGCTGGGCGGGTCAGGCTGATGGCCTTCCCCTCGTCCTCAGCGACGCTGGTCCCCCGGGCACTTGCCCTGGTCAAGGAACGCTTCCCCGACATCAAGGTGACGTTCACCGAAGCCGAGCCACCGGAGTCCCTGGCCGCGCTGCGTGCCGGCGAGTGCGACCTCGCGGTGGCGTTTGCTTACGAGGGCACCGACCTCGGGCGTGGCGAGGAGGACCTCGACATGTTCGTCACCCACAAGCTGCTCGACGACGAGGTCCGGCTCGCGCTGCCCAAGAACCACCCGATGGCCAAGGCAAAGGTCGCCGACCTGTCCCTGCTCGGCGACGAGTCATGGATCGCCGGCTGTCCGCGCTGTCGTGGTCACCTCCTGCAGATGTGCCACAAGTCCGGGTTCACGCCGAACGTCTCGTTCGAGACCGAGGACTATGTCGCCGTTCTGGGCTTGGTCGCCGAGGGTCTGGGCGTGGCACTGATCCCCGACCTGATTCTGCGAAGCGCCAACCACCACGACGTCGTCACACTGCCGATCTCGCCGGCCTCGCGCCGGGAGGTGCATGTGGTCACCACTGCTGACCTGCAACGGGTTCCCGCGGTCAAGGCCACGCTGGACGCACTGTGCGAAGCGGCCACCGCAACGCCCCGCGTCTTCGCCCGCGGCTGAACCCACAGCCTTGCAGGGGGTTCTCGCCGGGTTTGTCACGCTCGGAGCCATCATCGCCCTGGGATTCCTGCTCGCCCAGCTCGGCGTGCTGCGCGCCGACAGCCAGCTGCTCCTCAGCCGGCTGGTCTTCTTCGTGGCGACCCCGGCGCTGCTGTTCCAGACCCTGTCGAAGTCACCCGTCGACCAGATCCTGACTTCCGCGCTTTTTGTGGCGGCGCTGAGCTTCGTCGGGGCTGCCAGCATCTATGTGCTGCTTGCCCGAACCATATGGCGCCGTTCAACCGGCGACACGGTCCTGGGCGCCTTGTCGTCCGCCTACGTGAACGCGGCCAACCTGGGCCTGCCGATCACGGTGTACGTCCTCGGATCCGCGTCTTTCATCGCCCCCGTCCTCCTGCTGCAGCTCCTGGTGATCACGCCCCTGGCCTTCGCGATCCTCGACGCGGTCGTTTCCAGACATCGCCCCTCGCTGTTGGGCCTGATCAGCCAGCCACTGCGCAACCCGATCACGGTCGGGTCCCTCCTGGGCTTGCTCTGCTCGCTGTCCGGTTGGCAGGTGCCTGCCCTGGTTGCCGCCCCGATCGGGTTGATCGCGGGGATGGCGGTGCCGGGTGTCCTTCTGGCATATGGCGTTTCGCTGCGGCTTGGCCCACGCCCGATCGCCGGTGGGTCGGTCGTCGAGCTCGCCGTAGTGTGCACACTCAAGCTTCTGGTGCAGCCCGTGCTGGCGTACGCCGTCGCACGCTGGCTGTTCGGACTGGACGGTCGCGCCCTGTTGGCCGCAACCGTGGTCGCGGCCCTGCCCACGGCCCAGAACATCTTCGTCTACGCCAGCCGCTACAACCGCTCGACGACTCTGGCTCGTGACTCGATCTTCGTCACTACCGCTCTGTCCGTACCCGTGCTGCTGACCATCACGGCCCTGCTTAGCTGACCCCTGCTTAGCTGACCCCTGCTTACCTGAGCCCCGCCTACCCGGCACCTGTATACCGAGCCCTGCTCGCCTGAGCCCCGCTCGCCTGAGCCCCGCTCACCTGAGCCCTCGCTCACCCGAGCCCCGCCGCGTGCTCTCTGTAATTGGGGGTCGAATTCGCGAGTCTTTTCTGTCAGAATTTAGGGTGCCCTTAGCAGCCGGGTGAGCACTGGCGTAACGGGTTGAGCACCGGTGCGGCCGGATAGCAGCACCCGCAACTGAGTCGCGACCCAACCCAAAACCGCGAAGGAGAAAGATCATGGCTCAACTCGAGACCCGAAACATCGAAGTAGCGGACGAGACCCGGAGGTTCCAGGCGAATGGCCACCTTGACGTAGTCACGCTGGGGAACTTCACCCTGGGCAGAGGGACCTTCCAACCGGGCTGGCAGTGGTCCAATGACGTCAAGCCGATCGCTGGGACGGGGTCGTGCATGGCACGGCACACCGGCATCTGTGTATCCGGACGGATGACGGTGCGGGCGGACGACGGTACTGAGTTGACTATCGGACCCGGGGACGTGTTCGTCCTTGAGCCCGGACACGATGCCTGGACGATTGGCGACGAACCCTGCGTCCTGCTCGACACGGGAGTGGCGGCATACGCCAAACCAGCGTCATGACTAATGCCTGACTCGGCGTCCTAGTGACGTCGGGACGAGACGAGCACCGCCCCGTCACTTGTCCGGGTCACCGCGATGTCACCGCATTGATCGGTCCTGAACACCTGAGACCCGTCGGCCCGCAACAGGTCCAGCGTGCCTGGTGCTGGGTGGCCGTAGATGTTGCCCACGCCCACACTGACCAGCGCCACTGGCGCGCGCACCTCCGCGAGCAATGCCGGGTCTTGTAGCCGGGACCCATGGTGCGGCACCTTGAGCACGTCATAGCCACGCGCTCCCCGGTACGCCGGGTCGTGCCTCAGTGCCAACAGCACCTCGTGTGCGGCCGCGGTCTCGACATCACCTGGCATCAACACACGCAGACCGCCGGCGTCCACGGACAGAACCACGCTGGCGTTGTTGGGAACCGATCCCTCGTGGATCACGCGGACGGGCCAGAGCACCGCAGCCCGGACCGGACCCCAGCGGAGCTGGTCCCCGGGATACAACGGCTGCACGGGGACGCCGGCGGCACCTGCCCAACCCTGCACCTCGCGGACCTGAAAGGCAGGGTCGAGCACCGGCGACGTGAGGATCTGACGAACGACGCGACCGTGTATGAGGCCGGGCAACCCCTCCACGTGATCGGCATGAAAGTGCGTCAGTACAACAGCATCGACCACCTCCACGTGCAACCGGGTCAGGCAGCCGTCGATGGCCGCAGGGTCAGGTCCCACATCAACCACCACCGCGTGACCGGGGCCGCTGGCCAAGACCAATGCGTCACCCTGACCGACGTCGCAAGCCACCATCCGCCAGTTCTGGGGCGGCCAGGTAAGGCCATCGGTCGGCCAGACTGCGGCCAGGGTCAGCACGCCGACGGCGGCAACCAGGTAGGGACGGCAACGGATCGTCATGATGAGCCACGGCCCCATGAAGAGCAGGCCAATCGTGACGAATGTCAGCAGCAGTGCGCCGGGCGCCCCGTCTGGCCAGGGCAGCGTGCCCATCGGGACGTCAGCACAAACACGGGCGACCCAGGCAATACCGACAGTGGGCAGTGCAGCCACCCAGCCGAGTAGCACAGCGACTGGGTGGGAGACCAGCGCGACCAACGCGACCGACACGCCCAGCACCGTGGCCGGCGCCACTAGCGGGGCGGCAAGGAGGTTGGCGACGACTCCGATCAGGGTGACCGAACCCTGAAGCAGGACTATCACCGGTGCGCACATTGCCTGTGCGGCAACGGGGATGGCGATCGCGACGCCGAGTCCCTTCAGGCGCGTGGGCAGGAAACGGGCAAACCAGTCACCCCACGGTCTGGCGAAGAGCAACAGTCCGAGCGTGGCCAGGGTGGACAGTGCGAACCCGTATGACCGGGACAGCCAGGGATCGACACACAACAGGACCAGAACGGCTCCGGACAGGGCGGGGACACCCATTCGGCGCCTCGACGTGCTCAGTCCCAAGAGGCCGATGACACCCATCACCGCTGCCCTCAGGACACTCGGCTCCGGCCTGGCAAGGATGACGAAGCTGACCAGCAGAAGGAGCGCAACCGGCGGACGCCAGCGACGACGCACCCCGACGACGCGACACAACCCCAGTGCCGCCGCCAGGACCACCGCGACGTTGCTGCCGGAGACCGCCGAGAGGTGCGTCATGCCGGTGGTCAACATCGCCTCCGTCAACGACTGCGGAGTCCGGCTCGTGTCGCCGATCACGAGACCCGGCAACAGTCCCCGAGCGTCGGCCGGCAGGCCCGACACCGCGTCGCGCAGACCCGAACGGACGCGCTCGGCGATGTCAGGGACCAGGCCTGGCTCGCCTATCGACTCGGGCGCCGTGGAAGGGTTGAAGACCGCCACCACATCATCGCCGGGATCTGCGATATCGAATCGTCCGCTGGCGCGAATCGTCTCCCGCCATCGCACATGGGCCCAGTTCTTCTGGCCGAACACCAGCACCGGCGTTGAGGTCTCACTGCGCTGACCTCTGCCCACGACGGTGCGCACCGACACCCTGACGAGGACCAGCTCGGTGGGCCGAACGCCTTTGGTCTGGACCACCCTTGGATCCGACAGGACCACGGCCTCCACCGTCGCTGAGGCTCGTTGGCTTGCCAGGCCGGGGACCAGCCCCGCCTCCCGGACACTGGAACTGGTTGCGGTGGCGACCAGGCACACCGCTGTGCCCAGCAACGTGAAAGCGACGGCGGTGGCCCAGGATCGTCGACGCCAACGACGGTGCATGAACACGACGCCAAGGCTTGCGAACCCTGCGGCGGACAGCGCGAGGACCCCCGGCCGAAGTGACAGCATGGCAGCCACGGCGATCCACCCGAGCAGGGCCGGCACCAGGAGCCGGGCATCCATCCCGGGCCGGTCGCCGACATCCTGCCCACCCGCTGCACCGGCCGCGCCCGATGACGCTGTTCGCGATGACGCTGTTCCTGATGACGCTGTTCCTGATGACGCTGTTCCCGATGACGCTGTTCCCAACGACCGAGCCGCCATCTCAGACCTTGACCCTGGGCCCGATCTGAGCCAGAAGCTTGACTCCGATACCACTGACCTCGCCGAGCTCGTCGACCGACGAGAAGCGGCCGTGCGCGGTGCGCCAGTCCAGGATTCGTTGGGAGAGAACGGGACCCACACCAGGCAACGAGTCCAACGCGGACGCGTCTGCCGTATTGAGGTCCACAAGACCGCCCGCGGAGCCACCAGCCGTCGAGCCCGCGCCGCCTCCCTGGGTGCCAGACGCCCCCAGGACAATCTCCCCCGGTTTGGGCACGACGATCTGCTCGCCGTCGACGAGAACACGAGCGAGGTTGAGATGGTTCAGGTCGGCAGAGGGCATCGCCCCGCCGGCCGCAGTGACGGCATCGAGAACCCGGGAGCCCGACGACAGTCGGACGACGCCGGGATGGCGCACCTGCCCGACGACATGGACCAGCAGGATGCCGGTGGCGGTGGCAGCGGGCGACCCGCCGGCTCCCGTCGTAGCAAACGCCGCAGGGACGGTTCGGGTGACCAGTCCGGCGGGCTGGCCATGTGCCGCTGCGGCGATCGACTGCGGCTTGGCTGACGAGCTCGCCCACGCGACACGGATCCCGAGAACCACAGCTACGGCTGCCAGAAGGACCAGGACGCCGAGCACGGCAAGGCGGCGGGGCTTGGCACGAACCCCACGCAAAGCAACCGGCAGGGTCAGGATCGCCGGCTTCGGCGGACCAGGACGCCGGTGACGACCGTCGTCCGGGAGTGCCAGCGCCGACGCTGGCGGCGCCCAGCTGGCTGACGCCCAGAATGCCTCCGCTGAGAGGGCCACCGTTGGGTCAATCGCCGCCGGCGCCGCTTCTGGCGGTTGAGCCGTGGCTGCCGGAGCCACCGCTGACGGACAGGCCACGGCTGTTGGAACCACGGCCGTTGGGACCACTGCTGTTGGGACCACTGCTGTTGGGACCACTGCCGTTGGGACCACTGCTGTCACCTGAGCCAGCGACGTTCGCTGCGGGACCCAACCGGCGAAGGGCGACGACCCCGCCGCGGACGAGGCGGCGAACGGAATACCGAGGACGGCGGCAATACGGTCGACTGGTGGAGGTTCGAGGCGACGGCGCGGCATACGGGCACGCTAGAGCGGCGCAGGAGATGGGTGTCGGCACTCCGAGAAAGACTGTGGACGGTGAGACGACCCGGCATACCGATGTGAATAATCGGATCCGGCTCCCGTGACGCGGGAGGATGAAGTCCTGGGAGGTGGTGAGTCGGGCGGGCAGACTTCGGCCTGGGCTCTTGGCCCAGCCTTGTAGCCCTCGGGCTAACCGATCAGATCGAGCGGGAGCGGCCAGTCGTGCGCAGGCAGGAGGTCGCGCAACGTAACCGAGCGATCAAGGTCAAGGACCACGTTGGTGTCGATGTTGCCCGGGTCGACTTGGCGGATGAACTCACGACACCGGCCACAGGGTGGCAGCACGTAAAGGCGGCCCTCCTCGTCACGCCACACGGCAACAATCTCGTCGATCCGATATTCACCGGCTGTCACCATGGCTGCGATGGCGCTGTGCTCGGCGCAAAAGCCCGTGCCAGATCCAGTGTCGATGCACACTCCCTGATAGTGGGTCCCACTGGAGGCGATGAGCTCGGACGCAACGTTTCCAAACAAGCGATCAGCAACCGCGTGAGGGTTCAGCACGTCTGCTGCCGAAAGGATCAGGTCTCGGTTGGCAGAGGAAGTCACAGACATCAACCTACCGGCCAGACAAAGGCCAAATGGCTCCGCGCGGACGAATGGCCCCCGATTGAATGGAAGTAAGCGGCGACTACGACATAAGTCCTTCTCCGCTTTTCCACTAAGTGCCCTATACCGGCACAAGTCGACCGAAATAGCCAGGGTCAGGTCAATCGTCTCTGAACCCAACCGCGAATATTGTCGCGGTGCCGGACGATGACGAGCAGGGCGATACAGATCCCCCACACCCGGCCGGCGGCAACTGGGTCCGGCAGCGGTGCCAGGCCGGCATACAGGCCAAGCAGTCCCGCGGCCGCCAGTGAAGAGCCCGCCACCCACCTCGTGCGCCACAACATCAGTCCGAAGAAGAGGAGCATGCCCAGGGCAAACCACGGGAATACCGCGAGTATGGCGCCCAGCGAGGTGGCAACTCCCTTGCCGCCGCGCCCGCGCAGGAACGGTGAAAGCACATGTCCGAGGACAGTCGCCAGGCCCACCACGTACGCAGTGAAGCGGTCAAAGAAGAACAGGGCCAGGAACGTCGGCACGAATCCCTTGAGAAGATCGAGCAGACCAACGACGACTCCCCAACGCAGTCCCAGGACACGGCCGACGTTCGTCGCACCCGGGTTCCCGGAGCCCTGCCGAAGATCCGCGTGGAGAACCCTGGCGACGATCGTTGCCGGGTTGATCGATCCGACGAAGAACCCGAGCACCGCCGCAACGGCGACGACGATCCAGGAGTCGGACGTGGTCAAGACAGGCCCTCGTCCGGTCGAGGCGAGACTGCGACGGCGATCGTGCCCGGCCCGACGTGTGCGCCAACCACCGCTCCCAGCTCGACCAGAATCACCTTCGTGGAGGACGACACCCTCGCCCGCAGTCGGTCGACGAGATCGCTGGCCCGGGTCGGCGAGTCAAGATGATGGACGGCGATGTCAACGCCCGAATCCCCCGCCGAGTCGCTCGCCTGGAGAGCAAGCTCCTCCAGCCTGTTCAATGCGCGAGCCGCCGTCCGCACCTTCTCGATCGGGTCAATATGCCCGTCGGACAGCGCCAACAACGGCTTGATCGCAAGGGCCGAGCCGAGCAGGGCCGAAGCCGCTCCGATCCGACCGCCCCGACGCAGATGCTCCAGGGTGTCGACGTAGAAGATGACCGTCGCCGCCCGCGCCCGCGTACTCGCTATGGCCGCGACCGTCTTGACGTCCTTTCCCTGCTGCGCCGCCACCGCTGCGGACAGGGCCGCATAGCCCAACGCCATACCTACGGAGCGGGAATCGACGACCTCTACAGGTATCGGCGACTGGCCGGCCGCGAGCGTTGCGGATCCGACGGTCCCTGACATGTCAGAGGAGATGTGCACGGACACGACGGAATCGGCCCCGCCGGCTGCCGCCGCCTCGTAGGCATCGAGAAAGGCCTGCGGCGACGGACGTGAGGTGCTCACCGTACCGAACTTGCGAAGGGCAGCCGCCAGCTCGACGGCGGTGATGTCGACGCCCTCGCTGTATTGCTGGCCGCCCAGAACGACGTGCAGCGGTACCACCGCGATGCCATGGCTCGCAACAAGCTCCTCGGGCAGGGATGCCGTGGAGTCAGTGACGATCGCAACGTTCACCCGGGCAGGCTATCGCTGCCAACCTAAGGACGGTGTCGCTTCATCATCCGCAAACCTAGGGGCGGTGTCGCTTCATCATCCCCAAACCTAGGGATCTTGTTCCGGCAGCGTCCCTAGGTTTGTCAGGTCCGGATGCCCACCGTCCCTGGGTTTGTCGGGTCTGGATGCGCACCGTCCCTAGGTTTGCGGGTTTGGTTTGCGGGTTTGGTTTGCGGGTTTGGGTTGCGGGTTTGGGTTGCGCACGGTCCCTTGGTTTGTCAGCTGGCGACTATGTTGACCAGGTTCGGGGCACGCACGATGACCTTGCGGACGACCTTGCCCTCGAGCGCCGCCTTGATCTTGTCGCTGGCCAGCGCCTCCGCCTGCAGGTCTTCCTCGCTGATGCCAACAGCCACCTCTAGGCGGTCGCGTATCTTGCCCTGAACCTGAACGACGCAGGTCACCATGTCGTCCACGAGCAGCGCAGGGTCGGCCTCTGGGAAGTCCACGTAGGTCAACGAGTCGGCGTGCCCCAGCCTGGCCCAAAGCTCCTCGGCGATATGAGGTGCCACCGGAGCGGTCATCACGACCAGCGCCTCGGCCGCGTCGCGAGGCACATGGGGCAGCTTGGTCAGCGCGTTGTTGAACTCGATCAGGCGCGCGATAGCCGTGTTGAAACGCAGACCGTGATAGTCGGTCCGCACGGCGTCGATGGTCTTGTGCAAGAGACGCTTCGTGGCCTCGTCCGGGGCGTCCTCGGTGATCAAGAGCTTGCCGCTCACCTCGTCGATCACGTTGCGCCACAGGCGTTGCAGGAATCGCTGGGCCCCGATGACCGCTCGGGTCTCCCACGGGCGCGACAGGTCCAGCGGGCCCATCGACATCTCGTAGACCCGAAACGTGTCGGCGCCGTACCCCTCGAACATCTCGTCCGGGGTGACAACGTTCTTCAGGGACTTGCCCATCTTCCCGTACTCACGGGTGACCGGGGCTCCGTGCCAGATGTACGAGACCTCACCGCTCGGATCGGCCACCTCAAGGACCTCGGTCGCGGGCACAGACTGGCCGCGGCTGTCGCGAAAGAAGAACGCCTGGATATAGCCCTGGTTGAACAGCTTGCGGAAGGGTTCCTCGCTGCTGACGTAACCCAGGTCGAACAGCACCTTGTGCCAGAACCGGGAGTACAGCAGGTGCAGCACCGCGTGCTCGACCCCACCGACATACAGATCGGCACCGCCGGGATCCATCGCTCCGATCGGCGCCCCCACGACGGGTTCGACCTGCTTGCCCATCCAGTACTTCTCGACCTCGGGGTCAACCAGGACCTCGTCGTTGGCCGGGTCCAGGTAGCGCAGCTCGTACCAGCAGGAGCCGGCCCAGTTGGGCATCGTGTTGGTTTCGCGGCGGTAGGACTTCATGCCGTCGCCCAGGTCCAGCTCGACGTTGACCCAGTCCTGCGCCCGGGCCAGAGGCGGCGCCGGGTTGGACTCGGCATCCTGCGGGTCGAACGTGGCCGGCGAGTAGTCCGCCACCTCGGGCAGGAGCACGGGCAGCATGGACTCGGGCAGGGCAATCACGTGGCCGGCCTCGTCGTAGACGATGGGGAACGGCTCGCCCCAGTAGCGCTGACGCGAGAACAGCCAGTCGCGCAGCTTGTAGGTGATCGTCTCCTCGCCAAGGCCCTTGTCCCGCAGCCAGTCGATGGTCTTGGCCTTGGCCTCGGTGACACCCAGCCCATTGAGCGAGATCTCGTCGTTGGCCGAGTTGATTGCCGGCCCGTCCCCGGTGAACGCCTCATCCTGCGGGTGACCGTCAGGAGGCTGCACGGTACGGATGATCGGCAGGTCGAACTTGGTCGCGAACTCGTAGTCGCGCACGTCCTGACCCGGCACCGCCATGATCGCGCCGGTGCCGTAGCCCATCAGCACGTAGTCGGCCACGAAGACCGGAATCGACCGCCCGTCAACGGGATTGGTCGCGAAGGCGCCAATGAAGACGCCCGTCTTGTCCTTGCCCTCGGACTGTCGTTCGACATCGCTCTTGCGCGAGGCCGTCAGCCGGTATGCCGCCACGGCCTCCCGGGGGGTCGCTGTCTCACGTCCGCGCGGAACCCAGGCCTCACGAGTACCCTCCGGCCAACCGTCAACGGGGACCATGGAATCCACCAGTGGATGCTCAGGAGCCAGCACCATGAAGGTGGCACCGAACAGTGTGTCCGGGCGAGTCGTGAAGACATCGATCGCAACCGTCGTCGAACCATTCGCAGTCTTCGCGTCGTCGCTCGGCGTCGAGCCGGCACCAGAGCTCGAGCCGGCGGCAGGCGTCAAACCAGCGGCATGCGCCAAGCCAGCAGCAGGCGGCAAGCCGGCGGCGACGGGTGCCCGGAAGGACACCTTGGCCCCGGATGAACGGCCAATCCAGTTGCGCTGCATCAGCTTGACCGGCTCGGGCCAGTCCAGCCGGTCCAGGTCGTCAACCAGCCGGTCCGAGTACTTGGTGATCCGCATCATCCACTGGGACAGGTTGCGCTTGAACACCGGGAAGTTGCCGCGCTCGGACCGCCCGTCGGTAGTGACTTCCTCGTTGGCCAGAACGGTGCCCAGCCCGGGACACCAGTTGACCGGCGCCTGGGTGATGTAGGCCAACCGCTGGTCGTCGATCTCCTTGCGCTGCACGTCGGCGTCCAGCCACTCCCACGGCACGCCAGAGCTGGTCTTCCGCTCCCCCGACTCGAGCGCCGCGACGAGCTCGCTGATCGGCCGGGCCTTTCCGCGCCCGCCGTCGGCCGACTCGTCATACCAGCTGTTGAAGATCTGGACGAAGATCCACTGGGTCCACCGGTAGAACTCCGGGTCCATCGTGGCGATCGCGCGACGGTCGTCATGACCGAGACCTAGGCGGCGCAGCTGACGCCGCATGGTGACCATGTTCTCTTCGGTGGTCTTGCGGGGGTGCTGCCCGGTCTGCACGGCATACTGCTCGGCCGGCAGCCCGAACGCGTCGTAGCCCAACGTATGCAGGACGTTCTTGCCCGTCATCCGCTGGAAGCGCGCGAAGACGTCGGTCGCGATGAAGCCCAGCGGATGACCGACGTGCAGCCCAGCGCCGGAGGGGTAGGGGAACATGTCCAGGACGAAGAGCTTCTTGCGGCCGGCCACACCCTCGGGGTCAGCCCACGGGCCGGCCGGGTTCGGGGCGTGGAACGTGCCCTCGCTCTGCCACCGGTCCTGCCACGACGTCTCGATGCGTTCGGCCATCTCGGCCGTATATCGGTACGGAGTGTCGTCCATCATCGCGTCCTCTGTTCGTCGTCCTGCGAGTGCATGCTCCTGGCGGCCCCTGACTGGCACATAAGAAAACCCCTCACGCAGGAGGGGTTGCCGCGTTGAGGTCCGGGTCGGGCCAACGCGGCTAAATAAGGAGCAGCGAGCTTCGCATGGGTGACACGTTAGCGCAGGCTCGTGGACATGGTGCCACGCGGCGCCTGCTCAGGTTCTCGCACGCTTACCGCAGGGTGCCGATCACCATCATCACCTGGCCGAGGTGATAAGTGACGATCACCACCATGCGGGCGTGGTCGCGTTGCCCCACAAAGCGATCCAGGGCCAGGACAGTGTCCGAGACCAGGAAGGACACCGCGCCCAGAAGCACCGGCGGACGCGCCGTGCCGCCCGCGGCGACGACCATCGCGGAGATAACCACGAGGTATGCCGTGACACCGGCCCCCAGCGCGGCACCACCTTGATCTGCGGCCCCCTTCACGATCCGGCGCCCGGCGGTCAGGCTCAGTGACACAGCGATCAGGAGGCCGACCAGCGCCCACCCTTTCTGGAAACCCACAGTGAGGAAGGCAAGAACGTA
Organism: Dermatophilaceae bacterium; assembly: GCA_035655615.1. Lineage (GTDB taxonomy): Bacteria > Actinomycetota > Actinomycetes > Actinomycetales > Dermatophilaceae > UBA4719. The sequence continues at coordinate 4,855 of DASRUA010000097.1, read as the reverse complement.
GGTGATGTGCGCGAGGAGGAACGATACGAGTCCCCCGAAGAAGGCAGCCGCGGACTCGCGGAGCAGGAAGATGTCCCCGGCAAGGGAAAAGCCCAGGGCCACCAGCACAAGGCGGCCAACCTCGTCATGAGCGGCGCCCATGCTGAACGCCAGCCAGGCGAGAGCCACCATGACCAGCGGTTTCGCGACCTGCTCCGCACGGGCCCACTGACGATAGACGGCCACCCAGTCCACAGCGACGATCAGGGCGAACGCGACGGCTGCGGCGGCGGTCATGACGCCGTAGCGTACTCCCGCCGGGGCATGACGAAAGGCCGCCACCTTGACGGGTGACAGCCTTTCGAAACTGGAACAGCTTCAGCCAAACGGCGTGACGCTCCCTACAGGGATGCGACCTTCTTGGCCATGGCCGACTTCTTGTTCGCAGCGTTGTTCTTGTGGATGACGCCCTTGCTCACGGCCTTGTCAAGCTTGGTCGACGCAACCTTGAGCGCGTCGGCAGCCGCAGTGGCGTCGCCGGAGTCGGCCGCAGTCTTGAACTTGCGGATCCAGGTGCGGAGCTCGCTCTTGACGGCCTTGTTGCGTTCGGTGGCCAGAGCGTTCGTCTTGATGCGCTTGAGCTGGGACTTGATGTTTGCCACGAGGAATCTTTCTCACATTCGGGTAGGTCGATGATGCTCTGTCATGAGGGCGACAGAAGCGGACTCGGGACCGGGCGTGGGGATACCCGTGGTTAAGCCGCTCTGGGTGGAACTGCATGCGCACACGACCTGAGCGCGCACGCGACGATCAAATCTAGCAGCGAAGGCCGTGCCCCACCAAACCGCAACCCAGGAGAAGGCCAGGTCAGCGGGCGTTGCGGGCGCCGCAGATCTTCAGGATCGCGCGCTCGACGGCGTAAACGGGGTCGCGGCCACCGCCCTTAACGTCGAAATCCGCCGCCGCCACCGCCTGGATCGCCCGGCCGACGCCCTCGGGATCCCAGCCGTTGAGCTTTCTGCGGGCCTGGTCGACCTGCCACGGCGCCATCGCGAGGGTCTTGGCCACCTGGGCGGAGGAACCGCGACCTGCGCTGCCGACCCTCACCATCTGGCGCAGCTGCATTGCCAGCACGGCGACGATCGGCACCGGGCTGTCACCAGCCGCGATGGCGTGGCGCAGCAGTCGCAACGCCTCCCCCGCATCGCCGGCGATCGCGGCGTCAGCGACCTTGAAACCTGTCGTCTCGACCTTGCCGCCCTGGTATTTCTCGACCAGCGCCTCGTCGACCAGGCCCTCGGTGTCGGCGACCAGCTGTGAGCAGGCGGAAGTCAGCTCGCGGAGGTCCTTGCCGACCGCATCGACCAGAGCCCGGATCGCACCGGGGGTGGCCTTGCGGCCCTGGCGCCGGAACTCGTTGGCGACGAACTGCGCCTTGTCGCCGTCGGACTTGATCAGCGGGGCGTCGATGACCCGCGCCCCGGCCTTCTTGAGGAGTTCCAGGATCTTCTTGCCGCGCGCGCCGCTCTTGTGGGCCACGACCAGCGTGATCTCGTCGGCGGGCGCAGCCAGGTAGGCAAGCACATCGGCCTGCAGCTCGTCCGGCGCGTCGTCGAGATCCAGGACGACGATCGCCTTGGTCCCGCCGAACAACGACGGGGACGCGTGCATGGTGAGCGTCCCGCTCTGGTACCCCTCGGCATACAGCTTGATGACCTCGAGATCGGGGTCGCCGGCCCGCAGCGCGTCCAGGGTCGAGTCGAGCGCGCGCTCGGCCAGCACGCTCTCCGGACCCGAGATCAGCACGTATGGCGGCACGCCGGTTGCGGGGGCATGGCCGGCTTGGATAGTCACGGCGCCCAGAATGTCATGCCGCGCAGACTGGCACCTGTCGAGATCAGAACCCCGGCTTGGGTGAGCCCGTTCAGAACGCCATCCTCGGTGAGTCCGACAGCTCGAGACCGAAGAGCTTCAGCCGGGCAGTGATCACGTCATCCTGCAGCTCGAGGTGATCGGCAAGCTCATCGAGGGTCAGCCCCAGCTCAACGCCTTCGCGCAGCTCGACGTCCTGCTCGGAGGTCCAGGCATGGCCCTGGGTGACGGCCGTGCGCGCAGATCCGGCAACCGGTGGATCGCCTGCCACAGGCCGATCGTCCGCAAGCACGTCATCCTCGTCCTGGCCACCCACCGGGATCCCGTCGACTACCCCGGCGACTCCGCGCAGCGCCGGCTCATGCACCGGCAACGGCTCAGCGGCTGTCTCGTCCAGCCGCTTGAGCGCCGCCAGGACCATGGCCTTGTCGATCGTCGGCCAGAACGGTGGCAGGGACTTCTGCAGGAACCCGGCGTAGCGCGCGGTCATCATCCGCGAGTCGAGGATGGCCACGACCCCGCGGTCATCTCCGCGACGCAGCAGCCGGCCGGCGCCCTGGGCGAGCCGCAACGCCGCGTGGGTGGCCGAGACCGCCATGAAGCCATTGCCTCCCATCCGGGCAATGGCCTGCGCACGCGCCGAGGACAGCGGGTCGTCCGGGCGCGGGAACGGGATCCGGTCGATGATGACCAGCTGGCAGGAGGAACCCGGGACGTCGACGCCCTGCCACAGCGACAGCGTCCCGAAGAGGCAGGTCCTCGGCTCTCGGGCGAACTGCCGCACCAGCGTTGAGGTCTGGTCCTCGCCCTGGCAGATGAACTCAATGTTCTCGGTGTCGCTGTCTGAGTCACCTGCGTCCTTGCCGGTGTCTCTTCCGCTGCCCTTGCCCGAGTCCTTACCGGTCCCTTTGGCGAACCGCTCGCGCATCGCCTCGGTCGCGGCAACGGCTGCGCGCATCGAGGAGAACAGCCCGAGCGTCCTTCCTCCCGCGGCCCGCACCAGCTCCTCGATCTCGTCGAGCGTCTCGGTCGCCATTCCGTCCCGCCCCGGCGCCGGAAGGTGCTTGGCGACATATGCGATGGCCTGCTTGGGGTAGTCGAACGGGCTGCCGACATCGAGCCCACGCCAGGTCGGGGCGCCCTCGCCGCGCAGCCCGAGAGTCCCGGCGACCGCGTCGAACGTGCCGCCGAGCTCGAGAGTGGCCGACGTCATGATGACCGTGCGGTCCCCAAACACCTTGTCCCGCATCAACATCGCCACACTCATCGGCGCCACCTTCAGCACCGAGCCACGGCGCGGGTCCTTGCTCACCCAGGCGACATCGAGCTCGCGCTCTTCCAGGATCCGCTCGGCGTTCTCGAAGATCTCGTCGATCGCCGCGCGGGCGACCTGCCGGGCACCGTCGTTGTCCTCGGACGAGGCCGGTTTCAGCTCTGTCTGCACCCCGCGGGCCGAGTCCCGCACCCGTGCCAGCGCAAGGGAAAGGGAGTCCGGTATGCCGTTCAGCCGCCCCTCGGGCATCTCGTCGACGATGGCGGCGAGGAACTCGGACGCATCGGTGACCTGATCGGTCCCCGCGAGACGCCCGGCACGCTTGGCTGCTCCGGCGATCATCGGCACTGTCAGCTCGTCGGTGATGGTGGAGGTGACCCGGTCGACGAGATCATGGCCCTCGTCGACGATCAGCAGGTCGTGCTCGGGCAGCATCTGCCGGCCCTCGAAGGAGTCGATCGCCATGAAGGCGTGATTGGTCACGACCACGTCGACATCCCTTGCGCCCGCGCGTGCCTGCTCCACGAAGCACTCACCGACCATGGGGCACTTGCCGCCCAGGCACTCGTGCGCCGCGACCGACACCTGACGCCAGGCCCGCTCGGAGACTCCCGGCAGGAGCTCGTCGCGGTCGCCGGACTGGGTTTCCTCGGCCCACGACCGCAGCCGGACCACCTCTGCTCCGAGCCACGAGACATTGGCGTCCACCGCCCCCACCGACAGGAGGCTGCCCTCGTCATCAGCGGGAAAGCCACCGGACAGCTTGTGCCGGCACAGGTAGTTCCGGCGACCCTTCACCAGGGCCCAGGTCGGCTGGCGGCCGAGGATCGGGGCGATCGCCTTGGCCAGCCGCGGCATGTCAAAGTCGACGATCTGGGCTTGCAGGGTCAGTGTCGCGGTGGCCACCACCGTGGGCCGACCCGTATCGAAGGCATGCACGACGGCGGGGATGAGATACGCCAGCGACTTGCCGGTGCCCGTGCCCGCCTGGACCAGGAGGTGCTCGCGCGTGGCGATGGCGTCGGCCACGGCATGCACCATCTCGGCCTGTCCCGGGCGCTGGACGCCGCCGATACCCTTCACTGCCGCGTCCAGGAGTGCGTCGAGGTCGTGGTCTTTCGAAGGCATTGCCTCAGGTTATGCCAGTGAACCTTCAGACTGAGTATGCCGCGAGCTCGTCGACCAGGGTCTGGTTCACCTTGGCCTCGAGGCGGGTGCCGTGCTCGGTGTGCTCGCTGGTGAGGATCTCGGCTTCGTTGTGCAGTCTGTTGACCAAGTCGCCCCGGTCATAGGGCAGCAACACGGTCACTTCGATGTCCGGCCGGGGAAGCTCGTCGGCGATGAGCGCGCGGAGCTCGTCCAGCCCCTCGCCCGTGCGGGCCGAGACGACGATCGAGTGCTTCTCGCTGCGCCGGATCCGGTCCAGCACCTCGGGGTCCGCGGCGTCGGCCTTGTTGACGACGATGACCTCCCTGATCCGGTCACCGCCGACCTCGGCAAGCACCGCGCGTACGGCCGAGATCTGGCTCTCGGGGTCGGGGTGGGACCCGTCGACGACGTGAAGCAGCAGGTCCGCGTCGCCGACCTCTTCAAGGGTCGACCGGAAGGCCTCGACGAGCTGGGTCGGCAGCGCGCGGACGAAGCCAACGGTGTCCGACAGCGTGTACGGCCGGCCGTCGGCGGTCTCTGCCTTGCGGACGGTCGGGTCGAGGGTGGCGAACAGCTGGTTGT
>DASRUA010000096.1:0-23818 GCA_035655615.1 Dermatophilaceae bacterium | reverse complement strand
CTGGACCAACTCGGTACGTTCCCAGCCAGGGGATTGATCGCCGACTGGCTCAAGGCGGGTGTGATCGAGGAAGGTCGGTTCGCTCCGACCGAGGAGGGAACTCCTCAGGGCGGGGTGGTGACTCCTCCAACGCAGTTGGCAATCAGGGTGTATTTCGCCCTCCGAGTCGTTCTCCGTGTCTTCCTGGGTCCGGTTGCCGGTGTTGCTGCGGACGGGGATGGAGTGGCGAATGGTGATCTTGTCGGGGCCGACGAGGACGTCTTTGACGAGCAGCCGCAGGACCCGTTGGCGCTCGGCCACGCTAGCGGTGGCAGCCTTGTCGCGCAGCCCGGCCAGGAAGTCTTGGAGGTTGTCGGCGAGCTGGAGGTAGACCTCACGGTCGGCGAGCTGGGCGTCCAGGGCGTCGAGCTGGTGGCGCAGGCTGGTCTCGCGGGCCCGCAGCTCGGGCATGCGGGCGCGCAGCTCGTCCAGGGTGATCAGCTGCTCCTGGTAGGCGCCGATGAGCCGCTTGATCGCCTCGCTGGACTTGGCCAGGGCGGTGTCGAGCCGTTTGCGCTGCGCGGTGGCAGGGTCGGCGGTGCGGTGTTGGGCGAGCCGCTTGGTGATCTCGGCTCGGATCAGGGCGGGGTCGGCCAGCAGCCCGGCGATGTGGTCCCAGACGAGGCTGTCGAGGTAGTCGGCGCGGACCGGCTTGTTGGTGCAGACTCGGCCGTGCTCGTAGCGGTAGTCGTCCGAGCCCAGGCAGCGGTAGTAGTAGATCTTCTTGTTCGTGGTCCGGGTGGAGGTGCGGTAGTAGGCGTACCCGCAGCCGCTGCAGGCGCAGATGCCTTGCAGCAGCGAGGGATCGGTGCTGTTACGCGACGCGAAGCGCTTGTTGTCCTGCAGCCGTCGCTGGACCCGGGCCCAGGTGTCTTCGGTGACCAGGGCCGGGACGGGGATCTCCAGCCACTCCTCGCGGTCGCGGTCGATGACGGTGTAGTGCCGTGGCGTGGTGCGCCCGGCCAGGCGTGCGGTGCGGTTGAGTCCGGCGGTCTGCTCGGTGCGCATCGTCTTGCCGAAGCAGGCCCGCCCGGCGTAGGCGGGGTTACGCAGCATGCCCCAGAGCGTGGAGCGGTCCCAGCGGGCCTTGCCGGTGCGGGTGGGCACGCCCAGGCCGCTGAGCCAGCGGGTCAGCTCGGCGATCGCGACCCCGCCGTCGGCGTAGCGGGCGAACAGGTCCGCGACGATCGCCGCCTCGTGCGCCACGGCCTCGTAGCGGGCTTCGGCGTGCTCGCTCTTGCGGACGTAGCGGTAGCCGAACGGGGCGCCGGACAGCACGTTGATGGTGCCGGCCTTGGCGCGGTGGGTCTTGCCGCGGCGGGTGCGTTCCAGGATCTGGGCGCGTTCATACTCGGCGATCATGCCCTGGAACTGCACCAGCAGCGCGTCCTCGGGGCTGTCACCGCGTGGCCCTTTGACGAACACCACCTTGGTGCCGGCCTTGGCGAGCTCCTCGATCAGCAGCGCCTGGTAGGCATACTTGCGGGCCAGCCGGTCCGGGGAGTGCACCAGCAGCACGTCCACCGGCACTTGGCAGACCAGGTCGCGCAGCCGCTCCAGCGCCGGGCGGACCAGACTCGCCCCGGAATGGCCGTCGTCTTCAAACACCCACTGCTCAGGCACGTCCAGACCCAGGCGCCCGGCGTGCGCGCGCAGCGCCGCGGTCTGGGACCCGATCGTCTCCTGCTCCTTCTGCCGGGCCGAGGAGACCCGGGCATAGATCGCTGCGTTGCTCATCGGTACGACTCGCTTCCTGGCCGGCGCGCACACTGCGCGCGGGCCGTTCGGGGACAAGGATGTAGTAGGCCGCCGACAGCTCCGCGGCCTGCAGGCGATCGAAGACGAACTCGGTCTCGACCACCGGCTCGCTCACCGGCCCGGATGCTCTCTGCGAGCCCGGGCCAAGAACTCCTCCAACGCCTGCGCGACCACCGCGGACAGGGTGCGCCCCGACGCGCCCGCATGGGCACGAACACGCCCGATGAGCGGCACCGGCAGCTTGACGGTGAACACCCCGGTCGGAGCTGGCACCGGCACATGCCCCGACCTGCCGGCGCGCTGCAGGTAGCGGTGCGCCTGCCGCGGCGAGCAGCCGAACCGCTCGGCCAGCTCCCGCGCGGCCTGCGGCGCCCGCACGCCCTCATCGAGCAAGTCGGCGGCTGCGTTGACCCGCTCGGCGAGCACGTCACCACGAGCGCGACCACGAGCAGCAGACCCGGCGTAAGGCATGTCGTAAAGATACTACCCATCATGTCATGCCTCCTTGCGGACACGCCGCGGCCGCTCGAGCCGTCGGTAACTCAACGTGACGTCGAAGCAGAAGTTGCCAACTGCGTTGGAGGAGTCGTTTCACCGGTGCTGGCAAACCTGTTCATGCACTATGCCTTCGATACGTGGATGGACCGGGAACAGCCCGGCGTCACGTTCTGCAGGTACGTGGATGACGTTGTGGTCCATGCCGTCACGTTGAGGCAGGCTGAGCGGCTTCGCTCGGCGATCGCGGCGAGGATGGCGGAGGTCGGGTTGGAGTTGCACCCGGTCAAGACCAAGATCGTGTTCTGTAGGGACAAGAGGCGGCGCGGCTCTTATGAGCACGAGTCGTTCACGTTCTTGGGGTTCACGTTTCGCGCCCGCAGCGCCCGGAACAAGGATGGGGTTGTTTTTGCCTCGTTCTTGCCTGCGGTGTCGCGGGAGGCACTCAAAGTGATGGGCCAGCGGGTACGCAGGTGGAGTGTTCACCGGCATGTCAGCTCCAACCTTGCCGACCTCGCACGGTGGATGAATCCCATCGTGCGCGGCTGGATGCAGTACTACGGGCGGTTCTACCGCACCGGCCTGCTTCCGCTCCTGAAGCGCATCAACACCTATTTGATGCGGTGGGCCCGCAAGAAATACCGGCGGCTCCACGGGTTCAAGAAAGCCAAGGCGTGGTGGGACGCGGTCTGTGACCGCTACCCCCGCGGATTCGCACACTGGCAATGGACCCGAGGACTCATGCCGACATGATGGGAAGAGCCGTGTGACGGGAGACTGTCACGCACGGTTCCGCGGGAGCCGGAGGGTGAGATTCCCTCCGGCCACCCGACTTCCGTAGGACGATCCGCTTTCGGTGAAGGCATATCCGACGGCTGGGGCTATCGCTGAACTCGCCTTCAGCTAGCAGGACTCTATGGGTGTCCGCTTCCTTAACAGCCGGCTGGTTGCGTGCAATCAGTCCTGTCGTTGACCACTGACCGAGACGTCCGCGGCTCCGCCTGAGCACTTCTTAGGGCAGTAACTCCGCGATATCCGTACCATCGCGGGCTATGCCGCCAGGGTCGGGTCGCTGATGCTCGGGCGTCCGTTCTCGACGTGGCCGGCGAGCTGGCGGATGAAACGTGGGTCGCCACTCGAGGCGATCGTCACGTCGTACCACCCGTTGGTGTGGCCGCCGATCACGTGCGTGATGCGGCCGCCTTGGGGCAGCTGCAGGTTCGTCGGGAGCCCGGGGCCGCGGTCGTCAGAGATCGTCAGCTCGACTGCGGGGCCGGCGTTGGTGATGACGAGCTGCAGGTCCTGGCTGGACCCGACCGGTGCGGCCGTCACCTCCGGTCCGGGGGCCGCTCCACCGCACAGGCGACGGTAGAAGCCGTTGGGTCCGTGGACCTCGACTTCGTACCCCACCGACGACGTGGCTACGGTGGTGCTGAGCCGGCGGCCGGCCTCTACCGTGAACATCTGGGCACGCATGCCGATCGGCTGGCCCGCGGTACGGGCGCGGCTGTGGAAGACGGCTCCGGCCCGGCCACGGTTCGAGAACTCGAGGCTCACGCCGTCGGCTCCGACACTGGCGGAGACATCGAGGTCATAGGGCAGCGGGCGCGCGCGGCGGATGCCAGCCTCCTGCTTCGGCACGCTCTGCACCTTCGGGGGGACGGGCACGACGGCCAGGTGGCGCTTCCGGTCCGGGGGGATGTAGGCGGTGGTGCTGGGTAGCGCGGGCAGCTGGTCGTCGGACGACGAGAAGTCGAACGCCGAGGTGAGGTCGCCGCAGACCGTCCGGCGCCACGGTGAGATGTTCGGTTCCCGGACGCCGAAGCGCTGCTCGATGAACCGGATGATCGACGTGTGGTCAAGCACCTCCGAGTTGACGTAACCGCCCTTGCTCCAAGGTGAGACGACAAGCATGGGCACGCGCTGGCCGAGCCCGTAGGCACCGGGCTTGCCCACGGTCGCGCCAGGAGTGCCGGCCACTGCGCGGTAGATCTCCAGGGCGGTGTCGACGGTCGAGGCGCCGTCCTCGGCGGTCATCGGCGCGTAGGGCGGCACGATGTGGTCGAAGAACCCGTCGTTCTCGTCGTAGGTGACGAACAGCGCCGTCTTGCTCCACACGTCGGGATTTGCAGTGAGGGCGTCAAGGACCTGGGCGATGTACCAGGCGCCGTAGTTGGCTGGCCAGTCCGGGTGCTCGCTGTAGGCCTCGGGAGCCACGACCCATGAGACGGCGGGGAGGGTGTTCTTGGCGATGTCAGCGCGCAGGATCTCGAGCAGGTCCTGGCCACCCTTGGCGTTGGTTCCGATGCGAGCGCGGTTGTAGAGCGGGTCACCAGGCTTTGCGTTCTGGTACTGCGTGAAGTAGAGCAGCGAGTTGTCGCCGTAGTTGCCGATGTAGGGGTCACCGGTCCATCCCCAGGACCCGCCTGCGTCGAGGCCGTCACCCACGTCCTGGTAGATCTTCCAACTCACCCCTGCCTGCTGGAGGCGCTCGGGGTAGGTAGTCCACGAGTAGCCGATCTCGTCGTTGGCGATCACCGGACCACCCCCGGTACCCGCGCCGCCGGCGCTACCCGTCCACAGGTAGTAGCGGTTCGGGTCGGTCGGACCGACCAGCGAACAGTGGTAGTCGTCACAGACGGTAAACGCGTCGGCGAGGGCGTAGTGGAACGGGATGTCGTCACGGGTCAGATGAGCCATCGTCGTGGCGCTCTTGTTGGGCACCCACTGGTCGTAGAGGCCGTGGTTAAGGACCGAGTGGCCGTTGTCCCAGCCGTGGTTGAGGTCCTGCAGGAACGCCAACCCGAGGCCCTTGGTGTCGGGGTGGAAGGGCAGCACCTCCCCGGCGCCGTTGGGCTGGTGGAACACGCTGTTACCCGTGGGCAGTGTGACCGGGTGCGGGTCACCGTAGCCGCGCACCCCGCGCATCGTGCCGAAGTAGTGGTCGAAGGACCGGTTCTCCTGCACCAGTACGACGACGTGCTCCACGTCGCGGATCGACCGCGTCCGGTGGTTGGCCTCGATGGCCGAGGCCCGAGCGATGTGCGGCGACAGCAGGGAGGCGGCTGGTGCTCCAGCCCCGAGCTGAAGGAATCGGCGGCGGCTGACAGACGACATATGGGCGTTCCTCTCGTGGGTTGATGTTCGCCATCAGTGTCTGAAAGGCACATGACATCAGGTGGACAACCGACCGCCATCACGTGAACACCACGTGACATCGGGGCCCCCGGTGTCGAACTGAGGGCTCGCGATGGATTAACCTAGTTTCCGGGCTCAGGGCGGCTATCGTTGTGCTATGGCGGATCTGGCGGAGTCGTTGGCGCGGCGGTTCGAGGTGCTGCGGCCGCGTCTGAGTGAGCTTCAGCGTCGGTTGTGGTTGGGGGCGGAGGCCGCCGAGCTGGGTGCCGGGGGTGTGGCGGTCGTCGCACTGGCGGCGGGGGTGGCGCCGGACACGGTGCGTCGGGGTCGGGCCGAGGCCCAGGGTCTGGATGCCGCTTCGGTGGTCAGGTCCCGTCGGCCCGGTGGCGGCCGGAAGCGGGCCGAGGTCCAGGACCATGATCTGGTAGCGGCGTTGGAGGCGTTGATCGACCCGGTGACCCGTGGGGACCCGATGTCGCCGTTGCGGTGGACGAGCAAGTCGACTCGGACCCTGGCGCAGGCGTTGACCAAGGACGGTCACCGGGTCAGCGACTTCGTGGTCCGGCGGCTGCTGCGGGAGCTGGGCTACAGCTTGCAGGCCAACGCCAAGACCACCGAGGGCGGCCAGCACCCGGACCGCGACGCGCAGTTCGGATACCTGGGCGACCAGGCCCAGGCGCACATGGACGCTTCGAACCCGGTGATCAGCGTGGACACCAAGAAGAAGGAGCTGGTCGGCGCCTACAAGAACGGCGGCCGAGAATGGTCACCGGCCGGGGAGCCGGTGGAGGTCAAGGTGCACGACTTCATCGACCCGGACCTGGGCAAGGCCAACCCCTACGGGGTCTACGACGTCGCGGCCGACACCGGGTGGGTGTCGGTGGCCGCCGACCACGACACCGCGCAGTTCGCCGTGGCCACCATCGCGCGCTGGTGGACCACCGTGGGCGCAGCCTCTTACCCCGGGGCCACCGGGCTGCTGATCAGCGCGGACGGTGGCGGCTCCAACGGCTCGCGAACCCGGATGTTCAAGACCGAACTCGCCGCCCTGGCCGCCCGCACCGGCCTACGGATCACCGTGTGCCACCTACCGCCGGGCACGTCCAAGTGGAACAAGATCGAGCACCGGCTCTTCTCCCACATCTCGATGAACTGGCGCGGGCGACCCCTGACCAGCCACGACGTGATCGTGCAGACCATCGCCGCTACCACCACACGCAGCGGGTTGAAGGTCCACGCCGAGCTGGACACCGGGACCTACCCCACCGGCGTCAAGATCGGCGACGAGCAGATGAAAGCCCTGGAAACACAAGGGATCCTCACCCGCCACGGCTTCCACGGCGAATGGAACTACAGCCTCAACCCGACAGCTGACGACACGCCCGACTCCAACGACCTTAAATAATCGCGGGCACTAAGCCCAGCAGATCAACCCTGAACTACGCGTGTTGTTCATTTACGGGCCCTTAGGATCGTGACGGACGGCCTGGGCTCTACTCGTAATGAATAGGTCATCGGTTCGATTCCGATAGGCGGCTCCACCGCATCACCGCATCACCGCATCACCGCATCACCGCATCAACGGGGTTTACGTCTTCGATCACAGGGTCCGATCCGACTCAGGATCGGGCCCTGTGGACATGTTCTGGACATACATGGCTTTTCTACGTCCTCGGTGACGGCGTCCATGGCATGGCTGGCCTGGTTCAGCTCGCTGCGAAGAACTGGACCTAGATCTTCGCAGTCACCGTGATCACGGTGCCGCGTAGCGACACAAGGCGCCGATCCCACCCACCGGTTCAGCGGGCGTGCTTTGCGGGATGACGCGCACGTGGGCGCCGGATAGCAGGGCGGAGCGTACCGCAACGTCGATCAGCCGACCGGAACGGACCGGCGCGCTCGACAGGGCGGCGGCGTCGTGGTCGGGGTAGATATCCGTGGGCCCGGCTCCGAACAAGGCCACGCGGGAGTCGGCGGCGAAGGGCCGGACGAGCAAGGTCGCTACCCGCCCGCTCGCGAGCGCGTCGAGGGTGTCCTTGACATCCTCCACGGCCAGCCCGCCCGGCCCCATGTTGTCGTGCAGTGCCTTGAGCAGTCGGGCGGTCTGTGCCTCGGCGGCCTCCCGTAAGGCCTGTTCGACGCGACGTGGGCGGGTTGCCTGCGATCCGTCGGCGGCGCGGCTGCCGGTGATGTGGTGCACGAGCAGGTCGTGATCGTTCGGCAGTCGCTCCGACAGGAGCTGCACTGCGCGCACGTCGCCGGACAGCACCAGCACCTGTGCGCCGACGGCGGCGGCGCGCGTGGTGACTTCCTCGGCGACGCGGGCTGCATTGTGGCGCCAGCTGTCCTCGACCCGGTGCTGGTAGGCCGGCTGGGACCATCCACCTGGCCCCTGCTTTCGCTCGATCTCGTCGTCCGGTCCGACGACCGTCCAGGTCTGCTCCGGCTGGCCGGCCCCGGCGGCGGCGGTGATGTCAGCGCCGGTGCGGTCGGTCACGACGAGCAGATAGGGGGGGTGGTCCTGCTCCCATGCGAGCAGGCGGGTCACCGGCGGCGGCGACTGCCATCCCGACTCGTCGGGGAGTTCGGCGTCGGCCAGGATTTGCTCGTACAGCATCGTCCCGTCCGTGGCGGCGAAGGCTGCCAGGATCGCGGGCGTCGGCGGCGCGGCCGCGATGCGCGCCGCGATCGCGGTCGCTGCCTGTTCAGAGGCCCCTTGCCGGAGCAGGTTCTTGACCGAGCCCCGCGAACGCAGATCGCGTTCGTCCGCCTCCGTCGTGATGCCCAGGCTGGCGTAGACGTAGGCCACCGGGTCTAGCGGAGCGACGATCGACCGTGCCGCGGCCAGGGTCGGCCCGGCAGCCAGGGCCGGCCCGATCCCCGTCCCGCGTGTCCGGGGGCCATTGGCGAGCCCGCCTGAACCTGCCTGCTGCTCCTCGGGTCTCTGAGTCATGTGCGTGCCTCTCCCTGATTAATGGGTGACCGCCGGTGATGAGCACGTCGACTAGGCCGTGCAACCCTGCTCGCCATGACGACGTGGGCTGGTCATGGTCCCAGCGCTCAGGTCCGGGCCCGCCCCCGGCACTGTCCCCATAGATACCTACAAGTGACTGAATACCCGCGCACCGGCTCCGTCAACAGAGGCGAAGGTCCCACTGCTATCGACGAAGGCCTGAGGTCCAGTCTCGCCCCACGCGATCGCACAGCGGCCACAGGAATGTCTTTGCCCCACCCGGGATCAGCTCGACGCGGGGGGGCACGCCGAACACAGCACGGGGGCGCATCGCCAGTGCCTTGTTCCGGATCACGTTCTAGCCGCCATCTCATGGCTGTCCGCTGCCGGGAGTTCCCCAGCCCGAAGGCACGCGACCTCGTGCCCGAAGGCCCGGGTTTCCGTTGTGACGGGGAGCAACTGCGGGTAAGGAATGCGTGTCGTCCGTGGTGTTCTCGCCGTCCGCTCACCTCCTGGCGACGGGGCGTCATAGGGCCGGAGTGCCGGTACGCGACTACCTGCAGAACTTCCCCGTCGGAGTGGGCGATGGCCACCGAGGTGGCTGGGGGCACGGTGGCAGATGTTCGCGGCGTCGCGGTCAAATCACCTGGCGATCGCGGCGAACCCCACTTACCGCACAGCGCCGGCCCGGTCCGTGGAGAATGAGAATCAGGGGCTTGGGGAGCGGTTCCTCCCGTGACATGAGAATCATTCGCAGGACCTCCACAGGACCTAAGCAGGACCTAAAGAGGGGTCTCGAAGGGTAAACGACGGTCTCCCTCGGTACGTCCCAAACGTCGAGATCCCTTTAACGGCAATGGTTTTGAGTGGAGCGGGCGACGAGAATCGAACTCGCGTTGTCAGTTTGGAAAACTGGGGCTCTACCATTGAGCTACGCCCGCGTGCTGCACCTGATGTAAACGATGGACTGTCAACGGTAGGCGCTGCGAGGCGTTAGCCTAATGCCCGCTGTCCTTCGTTTCGAATCCGGCCCTGCGAGTAGCGGGTCCGGTGGGTGCGACGCAAGGGATCGGCGGGCTGTGGCGCAGCTTGGTAGCGCGCTTCGTTTGGGACGAAGATGTCGCAGGTTCAAATCCTGTCAGCCCGACACTGTGAGTCCGACAGACCTATCGTCGGGGCACCGGCCGAAGCCGGGCCCTGACGCCTTGGAACAGGTTCGCGCGGTGGTTGGCGGGCCTTCAGACTGTGCCCGTTCGGCCTATCGCCACGCAGCCCTTAGCATGGACCGTGGTCTCCGCTTCGTTGCCGAGTCCTAGCGATGTCAATCCGCCCCCACGATTTTGGAGTGCCCCGTAGTGAAGAGTGCCGTCGAGACCCTCAACCCCACCCGGGTCAAGCTGACTGTCGAGGTCCCGTTCGACGAGCTCAAGCCGAGCCTCGATGCGGCGTACAAGACGATTGGTTCGCAGATCAACGTTCCCGGTTTCCGGGCCGGCAAGGTGCCGGCCCGGATCATCGACCAGCGCGTCGGCCGCGGCGCCGTGCTGCAGGAGGCCGTCAACGACGCTCTTCCGCGCTTCTACGGCCAGGCCGTCGAGGAGAACAAGATTCGTCCTCTCGGCCAGCCCGACGTCGACGTGACGGAGGTGCCGGCCGAGGAAGGTCAGGACCTGAAGTTCACCATCGAGGTCGACGTCCGTCCCGAGCTGGTGCTGCCCGACTACGAGGGCATCGCGATCGAGGTCGACGTGCTTGACAGTGAGGCGATGACCGCCGATGTCGAGGCGCGGATGACCGCTCTGCGTCAGCGTTTCGGCACCCTGACCGGTGTCGAGCGAGTTGCGGTCCTGGGTGACTTCGTGTCCATGGA
The DNA here is from genome assembly GCA_035655615.1 of Dermatophilaceae bacterium. Lineage (GTDB taxonomy): Bacteria > Actinomycetota > Actinomycetes > Actinomycetales > Dermatophilaceae > UBA4719. Next base: position 13,565 of record DASRUA010000096.1, on the reverse strand, counting down.
CCTCGCCGCCACGATCGGCGAGGAAGAGATTGACACGGCCAAGGGGATCTCCTACGAGGTCGGCTCCGGAAACATGATCGACGGTCTGGACGACGCACTCGCCGGAATGACGGCCGGGGAGAGCAAGAGCTTCACCGCCCCGCTGTCCGGTGGCGAGCACGAGGGCAAGGACGCCGAGATCAACGTGACTGTTCAGTCGGTCAAGGAGCGTGTCCTGCCTGACCTCGACGATGACTTTGCCCAGCTTGCCTCGGAGTTCGACACACTGGAGGAGCTCCGGGCCGACATTGCGACGCAGGCCGAGCGTGCCAAGAAGATGGAGCAGGGCGTTCAGGCTCGGGACAAGGTTCTTGAGCACCTGCTGGACAACACCGAGATTCCTATCCCCGACGCGCTCGTCGAGGCCGAGGTCACCCAGCACCTCGAGGGTGAGAGCCGCCTGGAGGACGACGAACACCGCGCGGAGGTCGACGAGAACACCCGCAAGGCCATGCGTTCCCAGTTCCTGCTCGACGCGATCGCCGAGAAGGAGCAGGTCAGCGTTGGCCAGCCGGAGCTGATCGAGTATCTGGTGATGTCGGCCCAGCAGTACGGCATGGACCCCAACGAGTTCGCCAAGGCGGTCGACGAGGGTGGCCAGATCCCCGCGATGGTGGCCGAGGTCGCCCGTCGCAAGGCGCTCGCGGCAGTCCTGGAGAAGGCCAACATCGTTGACACGGCCGGCACGAAGATCGACCTCAACGAGCTCAGCATCGGCGCCGAGGCACTCGGCTACGACGAGGGTGCCGATGAGCACGTGGGTCACGACCACGAGGGTCACGACCACGAGGGTCACGACCACCCGGATGCCGACACCGAGGGTACTGACCCCGCATAAGGCACCTTGCAGGACCTGACATCCGTATGGCGCGACCGGGACTCCCGGCCGCGCCATCCGTCTGCCTGGCGGTGTGACGGCCGACAGCAACCTCCCTCTGCTGCCGGCTTTCGGTCTCATCTTGTTGACGCTCACGGCGAACACCGGCCCCTCCGGGGACTTACCTGCCGGGGTCTGGCGTTAGGGTCAACGACAGGGCCGGAAGGTCCGAGATCCGCCCGAGACAGATGGAGACAAGGTGAGCCACAGCAGCGAGGTCATCGGAGCCGCCAACGGACAGATGGCAGGCCTGGACGACCACATCTACAACCGCTTGCTCAAGGAGCGGATCATCTTCCTCGGTTCCGAGGTGCGCGACGACAACGCCAATGCCATCTGCGCTCAGCTGCTGCTCCTGGCGGCGGAGGACCCGCAGAAGGACATCTGGCTCTACATCAACTCACCCGGCGGTTCGGTGACTGCCGGCATGGCCATCTTCGACACCATGCAGTGGGTGCCCAATGATGTGGCCACGGTCGCGATGGGGCTGGCCGCGAGCATGGGCCAGTTCCTGCTCAGCGCCGGCGCTGTCGGCAAGCGCTATGCCACGCCACACGCCCGGGTGATGATGCACCAGCCGTCCGGCGGCATCGGCGGCACCGCCTCGGACATCAAGATCCAGGCCCAGCAGATGTTGCACATCAAGAAGCAGATGGCTGAGCTCATCGCACAGCACACCGGCCAGCCCCTTGAACAGATCGAGGCGGACTCTGACCGCGACCGCTGGTTCACGGCCGAGGAGGCCATGGCCTACGGTTTCGTCGACCACGTCTACACCCACTCCGGCCAGGCCGCTGGTGCCCCTGGCACCAAGCCCTGACCACCCGCCATACATCTCGTGTTTGGAGCATCAATGATCAACAGCCCGTATGGCGGCCTGCAGGTTCCCGTGCCTTCCAGCCGCTACATCCTGCCGCAGTTCGAGGAGCGCACGTCCTATGGGATGAAGCGCACCGATCCCTACACCAAGCTGTTCGAGGACCGCATCATCTTCCTCGGCGTGCAGATCGACGACGCGTCTGCGGACGACGTCATCGCCCAGCTGCTGGTGCTCGAGAGCCAGGACCCCGACCGCGACATCCTGATGTACATCAACTCACCGGGTGGCTCCTTCACCGCGATGACCGCGATCTACGACACCATGCAGTACCTCCGACCCGACATCCAGACGTTCGTCATCGGCCAGGCTGCCTCGGCGGCTGCCTTGCTGCTCGGCGCAGGGGCGCACGGCAAGCGTTTCGCCCTGCCGAACGCCCGGATCCTGATCCACCAGCCGGCGATGGAGGGTCTCGGTGGCATGGCCAGCGACCTGGAGATCCAGGCCAACGAGGTGCTGCGGATGCGCACCTGGCTGGAGGAGACGTTGGCCCACCACACCGGCCGCACCGTGGAACAGATCGAGAAGGACATCGAAAGGGACAAGATCCTCTCTGCGGCGCAGGCTCAGGAGTATGGATTGATCGACGAAGTGCTGATCAGCCGCAAGGCTTCCAGCGACTCATGATGGGAGGCCCCGAAAAGGGCGTGTCCGTCAACAGTGCTTGTCCGCTCTTGGCGGAACAATGGTGCCGACAGCTCGACACCATTGTTCAATAGGAGCGTCGACGATCGCGGGCAGGTAGCGTCGTCGCAGAGTTAGCCGCTACACCAGTGCCGATGTTTTCCTCACCGGCAGCGGGGCAGGACCGACTGGAAGGACCACTCGTGGCACGCATCGGAGACGGTGGCGACCTGCTGAAGTGCTCGTTCTGTGGAAAGAGCCAGAAACAGGTCAAGAAGCTCATCGCGGGGCCCGGGGTCTACATCTGCGACGAGTGCATCGACCTGTGTAACGAGATCATCGAGGAAGAGCTCGCTGAGACCTCCGAGCTGGGGCTCGACGACCTGCCCAAACCGCGTGAGATCTTCGACTTTCTCGAACAGTTCGTGATCGGGCAGGAGCCCGCCAAACGGGCGCTCGCGGTGGCGGTCTACAACCACTACAAGCGCATCCAGGCCGGTGAGTCCGCACTCAAGAAGGACGCCGAGGTCGTGGACATCTCCAAGTCCAACATCCTTCTGATCGGTCCGACCGGCTGCGGCAAGACCTACCTCGCGCAGACCCTGGCCCGGATGCTCAACGTCCCGTTCGCCATCGCCGACGCCACTGCGCTGACCGAGGCCGGTTATGTCGGTGAGGATGTCGAGAACATCCTGCTCAAGCTGATCCAGGCCGCCGACTTCGATGTGAAGAAGGCCGAGACCGGCATCATCTACATCGACGAGATCGACAAGATCGCCCGCAAGAGCGAGAACCCGTCGATCACCCGCGACGTGTCCGGCGAGGGCGTGCAACAGGCGCTGCTGAAGATCCTCGAGGGCACGACCGCCTCGGTGCCGCCTCAGGGTGGCCGCAAGCACCCACACCAGGAGTTCATCCAGATCGACACGACCAATGTGCTCTTCATCGTGGGCGGTGCGTTCGCCGGTCTGGAGAAGCTCATCGAGTCGCGGTCTGGCCAGAAGGGCCTGGGCTTCGGCTCGAAGCTGCACACCGCCAGGGACGTGGGCGAGAGGTACGGCGACGTGATGCCGGAGGATCTGATGAAGTTCGGGCTGATCCCCGAGTTCGTCGGTCGCCTGCCGGTCATCACGACGGTGTCGCCCCTGGACCGTGACGCGCTGGTGCGCATCCTGACCGAGCCGCGCAACGCCTTGATCAAGCAGTACATGCGGATGTTCGAGATCGACGGCGTCGAGCTCGAGTTCACCCCGGAAGCGATCGAGTCCGTCGCTGACCAGACGCTGTTGCGAGGCACGGGCGCCAGGGGTCTCCGGGCGATCATGGAGGAGGTGCTCCTGCCGGTGATGTTCGACGTGCCCAGTGAGGATGACATCGCCCGCGTGGTTGTCACCCGCGAGGTGGTTCTCGACAACGTCAACCCGACCATCGTTCGCCGCGAGGTCGCCGCGCCGCGTTCGAAGCGTGCGCCGCGCAAGGAATCCGCCTAAAGTCTGGACGTGCCCGCAGACGCCCCGTTTCAGCTCGGTCGCGGTGACACAGGCCCGGTCCAGCAGAGTTCTGTCACCTGCGGGTCAGCCTCCCTGACGGTTTCCAGGATGTTGGTCAGCCCCGAGTTCGCGGTGTGGGTGGTCGACGGCAAGTCGCCGAGGTGGCCCCGAGAACCTCAGGACTCCCGCACGGAGGCGGAACGATTCGCCGAGCACGAGCGCGAGGTGATGACCCGTACCAACGGGCTTCATGCCGCGGGCGGGAAGCTGAACATCCCATGGCCACAGTCGCTGGGCACGCCGCCTTGGGGGGCGGAGAAAGAGCTGGAGGATGGCGCTGCCCGCGCCGGGGCGGCATACAGGATGCGCCTGGTGCGGTTTGGCTCGACCGCCGGCCTGCACAAGGTGCACCAGGATCTGGTGAGTCTGGTGCGCGACGGGCTGCCGGCATTGCTGTACATCGGTAACACGCGGCTGCCCCGGCACGTCACGCTGGTGCTTCCTGGTGACGGAGGCGCACAGCTTGACGTCTACGACCCGGCCACCGGCTCGGTGACCGAGCTTGGCCCGGATAGATTCGCCAGCCGCACGCTGGGCATCGCCGGCTGGAACGTCCCGTGGATCACGGTCCAGCCTCGCTCGAACTGACCCTCTCCCTGCGCGGAAACCATTTGCGGGTCTGAACCCGCCGCAAACGGTGGTCTCGGCGCAACAAGCGGCCGGCCTGGAAGGAGATTCGGGTCAGGCCTTGGGTTCGACCGGCGCAAGCACTACGTCGTGGACGCTGAACGTGTCCCCGGGCTGGTAGTCCAGCGCGGCGATACGGCCGGCGGCGCTGAGGTCACCGGCGGCGAGGCGGATCCGTGAGAGAACGGCCGGCGGCCCGGTCAGGACCGCTGACTGCACATCGGCGCGCATCCCGACCTTGGCCTCCGACTTGACCCTGCGGACGCCCGCCAGTGCGGCCCCGACCGCGCTCAGCATGGCCGGATCTGACTGTGCCGCAATGGTCTTCAGCTCATCGGGGACGGGCCAGGCAGCGCGGTGGATCGATCCGTCGTGCCACCAGGACCACACCTCTTCGGTGGCGTAGGGCAGGAACGGCGCGAGCAGTCGCAGCAGCACATCCAGCGCGATTCGAAGCGTCGCACGGGCTGATGCGGCGCCCTGCTCACCCTGACCGCCGTATGCGCGCTCCTTGACCAGCTCGAGGTAGTCATCGCAGAAGGTCCAGAAGAACGCCTCGGTGACCTCCAGCGCGCGGGTGTAGTCGAAGGCCTCGAAACCCCTGGTGGCCTTGTCGACCACGTCGGCGAGGCCGCCGAGCATCGACTTGTCGATCGGCATCGTCACCGCGTCAGCGAGCTCGCCGTCGACCTCACCGAACGACAGGGCGAACTTGCTGGCGTTGAGGACCTTGATCGCCAGACGGCGACCGACCTTCATCTGGGCTGTGTCCAGGGCGGCGTCGGTGCCCATCCGGGCCGCGGCGGCCCAGTAGCGGATGGCGTCTGCGCCGTAGTCGACGACCATCCCTATCGGCGTGGTGGCGTTGCCTTTGGACTTGCTCATCTTCTTGCGGTCCGGGTCGAGGATCCACCCGTTGATGGTGGCGTGCTTCCACGGCAACGAGTCATGCTCGAGGTGGGCGCGCACCACGGTGGCGAACAGCCACGTCCGGATGATGTCGTGACCCTGGGGACGCACGTCCATCGGGAAGATCTTGGCAAACAGCTCAGGGTCGCCGCGCCAGCCTGTCGCGATCTGCGGGCTCAGCGACGACGTCGCCCAGGTGTCCATGACGTCGGGGTCGCCGGTGAATCCGCCCGGCTGGTCGCGCTGTTCGGCCTGGTAGCCGGTGGGCACATCCGAGTACGGGTCAACCGGCAGCGACGCCTCGTCGGGCACGATCGGTTTCTCGTAGACGATCTCACCGTCGGCATCCAGCGGGTACCAGAGCGGGATGGCGACACCGAAGAACCGCTGACGGCTGATCAGCCAGTCACCGTTGAGGCCGTTGACCCAGTTCTCGTAGCGGGTGCGCATGAACTCGGGGTGGAAGCTGATCTGCTTGCCGCGCTTGATGAGTGCAGCCCGGAGGTCGACATCCCGTCCGCCATTGCGGATGTACCACTGGCGCGAGGTGACGATCTCGAGCGGCTTGTCGCCCTTCTCGAAGTAGTTGGCCTTGCGCTGGGTCGGAGTGGGCTCGCCCTCCAGATCGCCCGAGACGCGCAGGGCCTCGACAATCGTGGTCCGGGCACCAAAGGTGGTCTTCCCGGCGAATGCGGAGAATACGGTCCGTCCCGCCTCGGTCGGGATCCATTCAGGGGTCTCTTCCTGGATCCTGCCGTTGCGCTGGATGATCGATCGGGTGGGCAGCTGAAGCTCGCGCCACCACTGGACGTCGGTGAGATCGCCGAAGGTGCAGCACATGGCAATGCCTGAGCCCTTGTCCGGCTCGGCGAGGTAGTGCGCGACCACCGGGATCTCGACCCCGAACAGGGGTGAGGTGACGGTGGTCCCGAAGAGGGCGGCATACCGCTTGTCGTCGGGGTGGGCGATCAGCGCGACCACCGACGGCAACAGCTCGGGACGGGTGGTCTCGATGTGCACAGTGGTTCCGTCGGGGGCATGGAAGGCGACCCGGTGGAAGTGCCCCGGGTAGTCGCGCGCCTCGAGCTCGGCCTGGGCCACGGCGGTCTGGAAGGTCACGTCCCACAGGCCGGGTGCCTCGGCCTGGTAGGCCTCGCCGCGATCGAGGTTGTGCAGGAAAGCTTGCTGGGCCGTGGCCCGCGAGTGCTCGTCGATGGTGCGGTAGTTGATGTCCCAGTCCACCGAGAGGCCGAGCCGGCGGAAGACCTCTTCGAACGTCTTCTCGTCCTCGACGGTCAGGGTGTCGCAGAGCTCGATGAAGTTGGCGCGGCTGATCGGAAGCTGGTCCGACATCTTCAGACTCTTGCCCCCGGTGCTCCTGTCGCCCTGCTGCGGCGGCTCAAAGCCCTTGACGTAGGGGAGGGTGGCGTCACCGCGCACGCCGTAGTAGTTCTGGACCCGGCGCTCGGTCGGCAGGCCGTTGTCGTCCCAGCCCATCGGGTAGAACACCTCGAAGCCGGCCATCCGCTTGTATCGCGCCATGCAGTCCGCCTGCGAGTAGCCAAAGACGTGCCCGATGTGCAGCGCCCCACTTGCAGTGGGCGGCGGGGTGTCGATGGACCAGATTCGGTCTCGCGGTCCTGAGAGGGCAGACGTCCGGTCGAACGTGTAGGTCCCCTGCTCGGCCCATACCCGCATCCACTTGTCCTCGAGCCCGTCGATGGACGGCTTGTCGGGCATTGTCACGGCAGTCACGGCGTGTTGGGGTGAAGCGGGGTTGGTCATGGGCAGATTCTCCCAGACGGCAACGGCGCCCGGCGAATCGGTTTTCCGGCCCGGGCCGCTAGACTTCCCTGCATAGGCATTGACCCGGCTATCACCGGTGAGCCTCCGGAAGAACGGGCAGTCGAGCACACGGCATACGACGTGGCTCGAGAGTCTCACTAGAACCGGACGGGTGGGCCCGTGAGCGCCTCAGGCAAGAGCGGTCGTATGCCGCCCTCTCACCAAAGGGGGCTTGTGCGGCAAGCGAGGTGGTACCGCGGCGCCGTTCAGGCGTCGTCCTCGTAGTGACGGTTCACAGACCACGTGAGCCTGTTTCGACGAGTTGATGACGGAGATGCGCCAATGACCTACCCCAAGGTCGACTTCCTGCCCCATGATGACGATGTGGATGATGCCTCGCACAGGCACCGTGGCGTTGTCGCGAGCCCGAAGTTTCCCGCGATCGAGGAGCGCATTCTCAAGTACTGGGACGAGGACGGCACCTTCATGGCGTCGGTCGAGGCGCGTGAGAGCGGTGAGAACGGCGCGAACGAGTTCGTCTTCTACGACGGTCCCCCGTTCGCCAACGGCCTGCCGCACTACGGCCACCTGCTCACCGGGTACGTCAAGGATCTCATCCCTCGCTACCAGACCATGCGCGGGCGCCGGGTCGAACGCCGGTTCGGCTGGGACACCCACGGGCTGCCGGCCGAGCTCGAGGCACAACGGATCCTGGGACTGAAGACCAAGGGCGAGATCCTTGAGCTGGGCATCGAGGAGTTCAACGCCGTCTGCCGCGAGTCCGTGCTGAAGTACACCGACGACTGGCAGGCCTATGTGCGCCGCCAGGGTCGCTGGGTCGACTTCGAGCACGACTACAAGACGCTCAACCCGGATTACATGGAGTCCGTGATCTGGGCGTTCAAGGGGCTCTATGACAAGGGTCTGGTCTACGAGGGCAAACGCGTCCTGCCCTACTGCTGGAACGACGAGACGCCACTGTCCAACCATGAGCTGCGGATGGACTCCGAGGTCTACCAGATGCGCCAGGACCCGGCCGTCACCGTCGGCTACCAGCTCGACACCGGCGAGCTGGCGCTGATCTGGACGACGACCCCGTGGACTCTGGTGAGCAACCTGGCCATGGCGGTGAATCCCGAGGTCGACTACGTGGTGGTCGAGGGTGACGCCAGTGGCGGCCGGGTCCGCTACCTGCTCGCAGAGGCGCGGGTCGCGGCATACAGTCGTGAGCTCGGTGAGGATGCCAGCGAGCGGATCGTGCAGCGGCTCAAGGGATCCGAGCTGATCGGGCGCACTTACACACCGCCGTTCAGCTACTTCATCGGGCACCCGAACGCTCACCAGATCCTGCCCGCGGACTACGTCACCACCGAGGACGGCACCGGCATCGTGCACATCGCGCCGGCGTTCGGTGAGGAGGACATGGTCGTCACCGCGGCCGCCGATATCGACCCGGTCGTCCCGGTCGGTCCGGACGGCAGGTTCACCGCACCGGTGCTGGACTACGAGGGGATGCTGGTCTTCGACGCCAACATCGCGATCATCGATCACCTCAGGGCGCGAACGGACGGAAGGACGGACCCGGGTGCAGTGGGGTCCACCACCGCCGGCACGGTCCTGCTCCGCCGCGAGACCTATGACCACTCCTACCCGCACTGCTGGCGCTGCCGCAAACCGCTGATCTACATGGCAGTGTCGAGCTGGTTCGTCGAGGTGACCAAGGTCCGGGACCGCATGGTCGAGCTCAACGAGCAGATCACCTGGGTGCCCGAGCACGTCAAGCACGGGCAGTTCGGCAAGTGGCTGTCCAACGCGCGCGACTGGTCGATCAGCCGGAACCGCTTCTGGGGCAGCCCGATCCCGGTGTGGCGCTCGGACGACCCGACCTACCCGCGGATCGATGTCTACGGCTCGTTTGCGGAGCTCGAGGCCGACTTCGGGGTCCCCGTCACCGACCTGCACCGGCCGTTCATCGACCGGCTGACCCGGCCCAACCCCGACGACCCGACCGGTCGCTCGACGATGCGTCGGGTCCCTGAAGTGCTCGACGTGTGGTTCGACTCCGGCTCGATGTCGTTCGCCCAGGTTCACTACCCGTTCGAGAACGCCCAGTGGTTCGAGAACCACTTCCCGGGTGACTTCATCGTCGAGTACATCGGCCAGACCCGTGGCTGGTTCTACACGATGCACGTCCTGGCAACCGCTCTGTTCGACCGGCCCGCGTTCTCCTCCTGCGTCAGTCACGGCATCGTCCTGGGCAACGACGGCCAGAAGATGAGCAAGTCGCTGAACAACTACCCGAGCGTCTCGGAGGTCTTCGACCGCGACGGCGCCGATGCCATGCGCTGGTTCCTCATGTCGAGCCCGATCCTGAGGGGCGGCAACCTCATCGTCACCGAGCGGGGCATCCGCGACGGCGTACGCCAGGTGCTGCTCCCGCTGTGGAGCTCGTGGTACTTCTTCTCGCTGTATGCCAACGCCGCGCAAAGTGGCGCCGGTTACGAGGCCAGGTGGTCCACCTCGTCGCAGGACGTCCTGGATCGCTACCTCCTGGCCAAGCTGCGCCGGTTCGTCGAGGAGGTTCAGGACGATCTCGACACGTATGACGTGGCCTCCGCGTGCGAGTTGGTGCGCAACTTCCTTGACGTGCTCTCCAACTGGTACATCCGTCGCTCGCGCGACCGGTTCTGGGATACGGCCAATACGGCGAGCGAGTCTCGGGACAACGCGTTCGACACTCTGTACACGACGCTCGAGGTGGTAACCCGGGTCACCGCTCCGCTGCTTCCCTTCACGACCGAGGAGATCTGGCGCGGCCTGACCGGAGCCCGTTCGGTGCACCTGACCGACTGGCCGGACGCTTCCGACCTGCCCGCTGACGATGATCTGGTGGCGGCCATGGACCGCGCTCGGGAGATCTGCTCGGTGGCCTCAGGCCTGCGCAAGGCAAGCGGTCTGCGCAATCGCCTGCCCCTTGAGAATCTCACCGTGGTGACCACCGACGCTGCCGCGCTGGAGCCCTTTGGTGCCATCGTCGCCGAGGAGGTCAATGTCCGCACCGTAACGTTGGTGGACCTCGGGTCGGCGCGCGAGTCCGACTTCGGCATCTCGACAAAGCTCACCGTGAACGCCCGGGCTGCCGGGCCGCGGCTGGGCAAGGACGTTCAGCTTGCCATCAAGGGCAGCAAGAAAGGGGACTGGTCCGTGTCCGAGGACGGAACCGTCACGGCCGGCGGGCTGACCCTGGTCGAGGGGGAGTACTCCCTGGAGACCATCGTCGCTGATGTCCCACCTGTCGCAGGGGGCGATGGTCCCGCAGTTGACGGCCAGGCAGTTGACGGCCGAGCTGATGGCGCCGCCGCTCACGGCATCAGCGCCGGCCCTACCCAGGGGTCCTCGCGGGTCACCGGAATGCTGCCGCACAACGGGTTCGTCGTGCTGGACACGACTGTCACGCCGGAGCTCGCCGCCGAGGGGTTGGCCCGGGACGTCATACGTGCCGTTCAGCAGGCGCGTCGTGACGCGGGTCTGGACGTCAGCGACCGGATCAGCCTCACTCTGAGCGGCGACGACGAGGTCTGGGCGGCCACGGTGGCTCACGAGAAGCTGATCATGCTCGAGACGCTGTCGGTGCAGTTCGGTTCGGCGGGTTCGACCCACGCCCTGCCCGAGGACCAGGGCGTGGAAGCTGTGGTCGGCGACAACAAGTCGATCCGCATCCTCGTGAGGAAGATCTGATGGAGCTCATCATCCGGGCGGCCGATGGGAACGACCTCATGGCTGTGCTCGACGTGGGGCGCCGCACCTGGCCGGTGACCTACGAGCCCATTGCCGGTGCTGACTACGTGGCGATGGGCCTGGCCAAGTGGTGGACCGAGGACGCCACCATTCCCGCGATCCGGGCCGGCCGGGTCACCGTCGCCGAAGCTGATGGCCAGGTGGTCGGTATCGCGTCCGTGGGCCCGCACGAGAACTACCTGGTGCTGTGGAAGCTCTACGTGCTTCCCGAGTACCAGGGAAGGGGGATCGGTTCGGCGTTGGTGGAGTCGGTCGTGGCTTCGGCGACAGGGGTTCACCCGGAGATCCGGATCTCCTACCTCGAGGGCAACACCCTGGCTGAGGCCTTCTACCGTGGCAAGGGCTTCGTCGAGGTCAGCCGTGAGTCCAGTGGCGACGGCATCCCCGAAAGCGTCTGGATGCAGTTCGAGCTTGACCCCGGGGAGCAGTCATGAGTGGACGTCCAGACGCAGCCCAACGCGATGCCGAGCACAAGCTGGATATCCGCAGAAGGATGCGCGAGATCGAGCAGTCGATCCTGATGCGTGCGCCGGAGCACGATCTCGAGCCCTCACTGGATCGCATCGCCGCCGTGATGGAGCTGCTGGGGGATCCGCAGCATGCCTTCCCGGTGATTCACGTCACCGGTACCAATGGCAAGACCTCGACGACCCGGATGATCGAGCGCATGCTGCGCGAGATGGGACTGTCCACGGGACGGTTCACCTCACCTCACCTGCACAACGTCCGTGAACGAATTGCGTTGAACGGCGACCCGATCGACGCCGAGAAGTTCATCGCCTCCTACCAGGACGTGCTTCCGTTCATCGAGATGGTCGACGCCAGGTCGGCTGCCGAGGGCGGCCCGCAGATGACCTACTTCGAGGTCCTGGTGGCTGTCGCGTATGCGGCCTTCGCCGACGCCCCCATAGACGTGGCCGTGGTGGAGGTCGGCATGGGCGGCTCGTGGGATGCCACCAACGTCGTCAACGCCAAGGTTGCCGTCGTGACGCCGATCGCTCTCGACCACGAGCGGTTCCTGGGTCCCTCGGTGGAGGGCATCGCCACCGAGAAAGGCGGCATCTTCAAGACTGGCTGCCTGGTGGTCAGCGCCATGCAGGAGCCGGAGGTCGCCGAGATCCTGATCGCGCTCGCCCAGGAGGTCGGCACGACGCCGGCCTTCGAGGGCAACCAGTTCGGCATCGTGCGCCGCGAGGTCGCAGTAGGCGGCCAGCAGCTCGCCATACGCGGACTGGGCGGTGTCTATGATGACCTCTTCCTTCCGCTGCACGGCCCCCACCAGGGCCACAATGCCGCGCTGGCGCTGGCGGCCGTTGAGGCGTTCGTCGGCGGCGGCGAGCATCGACTCGACATCGATGTGATCCGTGCCGGACTGGCCGGCACGACGTCACCGGGGCGCCTGGAGGTTGTCCGCCGCTCGCCCACCATCCTGGTGGACGCAGCTCACAACCCGGCTGGCGCACTGGCCCTTCGGATGGCGCTGGAGGACTCCTTCAACTTCGCCAAGATCGTTGGCGTGATTGCGATCCTGGAGGACAAGGACGCGGCGCTGATGCTCGAGATACTCGAGCCCGTGCTGAACGATGTCGTCGTGTCCCGCACCACCTCACCGCGGGCAATCAACCCCGAGATCCTGGGCCAGCTTGCTGTGGAGATCTACGGCGAGGGCCGGGTGACCATCGTGGACAACCTGCCCGACGCCCTCGACCGCGCCGCCGAGATGGCCGACGAGGGAGGTCTCGGCGGGGGAGTGCTGGCGACCGGATCGATCACCACTGCGGCCGAGGTCCGAATGCTTCTGGGTGTCACGAGCGGTTGAGCGGGATGAGCGCCCTTTCCTTCTACGGCATACCGGGCAAGATGACCCGGCGTCTGCTGGGTGTCGTCATTGGCACGCAGGGTCTCGCCGTGTTCTTCGGTGCGCTCGTCGCGCGGTCTCTGGCGGCCGTCGAAGGCTCGCACACCTCCAGTTCGTTCCTGCTCATCGGTTCGTTGTTGGCGGTTCTGTGCATCCTGGACGCCGGCTTGCTGCGGCGGCGCTGGGGGATCTCGGTGGGCTGGGTCCTGCAGATCGCGACCCTTGCCTGTGCGTTCATCGTCCCGGTGATGCTGCTGGTCGGGCTGTTGTTCGGAGCGCTGTGGCTGACCGCCCTGGTTCAGGGGCGCAAAATGGACGAGCACACCAGGGCAGTCGACGCGCGGTGGCATGTGGCGCAGGAGAAGTCCGCACAGCACACGTCCGAGCCACGGACGCCGGTTGATGACGGATAGGGTTACCCACTGTGACGACACAGACAGAACGTTCGCTGGTCCTGGTCAAGCCCGACGGCTTCAAACGTGGTCTCTCCGGGGAGGTCCTGCGCCGGATCGAGGCAAAGGGCTACACCCTGGTGACCCTGTCGATCTTCACTCCCGACCGTGAGCGGTTGGCGAGGCATTATGCCGAGCACGCGGGCAAGCCGTTCTACGGGCCGCTGCT
>DASRUA010000095.1:0-13237 GCA_035655615.1 Dermatophilaceae bacterium | reverse complement strand
CCGAGCGCGCAGGGGGCGTAGACGTCCAGCTCGGACCGGACCAGGGTGAAGACATCTGCGGCAACGTCGATCTCGCGGTGCTTCTCGCGCAACGCCTCGACGGCAGAGCTGTTGACGTCGGCGACCACCACGCGGGCACCGCTCTCGAGGAGAAGGGCAGCCAGCAGGTGGCCCACCTTGCCCACACCGGCAATACCGACGGTCTTGCCGGTCAGGCTCGGGTTGCCCCAGACGTGGGCCGCGCTCGCGCACATTCCCTGGAAGACGCCGAATGCGGTGAGCACGGAAGAGTCCCCGGCGCCGCCGTTGGCCTCGCTGCGGCCGGTCGCGAAGCGGGTCTCCCTGGCCATGACGTCCATGTCGGCGACGTAGGTGCCCACGTCGCAGGCCGTGACGTAGCGGCCGCCCAGGCTCTCCACGAACCGGCCGTACGCGCGCAGCAGCGCCTCGCTCTTGTCCCTGGAAGGGTCGCCGATGATGACTCCCTTGCCGCCACCGTGGTCGAGGCCGCACAACGCGTTCTTGTAGGCCATGGCCCGTGAGAGCTGAAGCACATCCTGGAGGGCGGCCTGCTCCGTCGCATACGGGTAGAAGCGCGTGCCACCCAGAGCCGGCCCCAGGGCCGTGGTGTAGATGCTGATGATCGCTCGCAGGCCGGTGGCCTTGTCGTGGCAGAACGCGACCTGCTCATGTCCCAGCGCGGACAGGGGCGCGGCCGGTGGTGACACCGGCGAGGGTGAGGTCGGGCTGGGTGATGACGTGGCCACGGTGGTGACTCCTTGCGTTCGAACCTGAAGCGCGAGGTTTGCGCGCATTCAGCCTATGCCGGGCGATGATCCGAGCCGGTGGGCAATTGGTGGCAGAAAGGACGAACCCGTGTGAACAGGAATAACTAGTCATTTCGGGCATCCGGATATGGCTACTATGCGGCGTTCTCTTTATCTCGCACATGCCTCAAAATGGACATATCAGATCCATGCATCATCGGAGGACCCATGACCAAGCACGCTGTTGAAGGCGACGCCCTGCTGACGCCGGCCGAGGTCGCCGCACTCTTCCGCGTTGACCCCAAGACTGTGACGCGCTGGGCCAGAGCTGGGAAGCTCACCTCCCTGCGCACGCTCGGTGGCCATCGCCGCTACCGCGAGGCCGAGGTCCGCGCGCTGCTGAGGGGGGACGGTATCGCCTCCTGACGCTGAGCTCCGTGTTCGCGCGTCTGGACACGCACGTCTGCACCTGGACATCACGTGGGACCATGGTCACCTGTACTCACTAGGGAGACCTGATCCATGCTTGAGCATCAGACGACTGCGGGCACCGCCAAAAGACGGTTGAGCTCGAGAGATCTTGCCTTGGTTGCGTCCTTCGCGGCCTTGATTGCTGTGCTGGGGCTGCCCGGCGGCGTCCATGTGTTCGGCAACGCGGTGCCAGTCACCCTGCAGACGCTGGGTGTCATGCTCGCGGGCTCGATCCTGGGCTGGAAGCGTGGAGCCTTGTCGGTCGTGGTTCTGCTGGTGCTGGCCGTGGCGGGGCTGCCCTTGCTGTCCGGTGGCCGCGGGGGGCTTGCGGTCTTTGCCGGTCCTGGCGCCGGTTACCTGATCGGCTGGGTCTTCGGGGCTGCGGTGATCGGTTGGCTGGTGCAGCAACGGCTACCGGCGTACCCGATGTGGTGGGGGGCCCTGGCCAATGTGGTGGGCGGCATCGGCGTCGTCTATCTGGTGGGGATACCCGTCCAGGCTGCGGTGACGCACACGTCTGTGTTGGTTGCCGCCACGACGTCGCTGGTATTCCTGCCCGGTGATTCCCTCAAGGTTGTCATCGCAACAGCGGTGGCTTCCGCCGTCCATCGCGGCTACCCGGGGATCACTGAGCGGGATGGCGCCGGCAAGAGCGCGCGGGCTGGCGAGCGGGTCAGCGCGCGGTGACCTACACGGTCGTTCAGGAACGGGAACAGCTGCGGCTGTATGACGCCGTGTCCCGTGCTGTGCGAACCGGTAATGCCTTCGCGGTGCTGGATCCCACCTGGCCGCAGTTCTTCCTGGGCCTGGCGACCGGGCAGGTGAAGGATGCCGTCTTGAGCGGGGTGGTCGGCGACGGCGACATGGTGCTGTTCAGCTCGGGGTCGACCGGTCGGCCCCGAGGGATTGTGCGCACGGTGGAGTCCTGGCAGACCAGCGTCGCCTCATTCAGCGACATCAGCGGGATCACGGATGTGGACACGGTGTGGCTGCCCGGGACGCTGTGGTCTTCGCTGTTCCTGTATGGCGCGTTCCATGCGGGCGTGGTGGGTGCCCGGCTCGTCCTGAGTGACGGCGGCCGTGACGAGTCTGCCGGCGCGACGGCCCTGCACTGTGTTCCGTCCCAGCTCCCGGGGCTGCTGCAACGTGCTGAGGCTGGCGGGCTGCCCCTGGTCCGACGCGTGGTGGTCGCCGGTGACCACTGTTCAGCCGATCTGCGGGAGCGGTGCGAGGCTGCCGGCTGGCACGTCGTGGAGTACTACGGGGCCTCGGAGCTGTCGTTTGTGGCGTGGCGTGACCGAAGTGGACCGTTCCATGCCTTTCCCGGTGTGGAGACCGAGCTGAGGACGGAGACCAAGCTCAGGCAGGGGGTGCTGTGGGCGCGTTCGCCGTACCTGGCCGATGGCTATCTGACGGCTCAGACCGACGGGCCTCTGCGGTTCGACCCCCACGGCTGGGCCACCGTCTCGGACCTGGCCCGAGCAGTTCCCGGTGGGCTGGAGGTCTTGGGCCGTGGCGATCGTGCGGTTACCTCAGGGGGTCACACCGTGGTGGTGGAAGAGGTCGAGCGGCTTCTCCGGGGGCTCCCGGGCGTGGACGAGGTCGCGGTGTTCGGTGTGCCACACCCGCGGCTGGGGCAGGTGTTGACGGCCGTCGTGGTTGGGTCGGCAGTCGATGGCACCCTGCGCGCGGCGGTGGCCGGGATGCCGGCGCCGTCCCGTCCGCGGCGCTGGCTGCACGCGGGCGCTCTGCCACGCACCTCGGGCGGCAAGCTGCGCCGTGACGCGCTTCCGGATCTCGTCGCGAGCCTGGACAAGCCATGAGCGGCTTCCCCGACCGCACGCCGGTGGTGATCGCGGCACGCCGTACCCCGATAGGCACGGCCGGGCATGCTTTGGCCGGAGTCGATCTCGTGGGGTTGCTTGCGCCGGTGCTCCGGGCCCTGGTGGATGACCTCGGCCCCGACGCTCCGGGAGTGGATGAGGTGGTGATCGGGAACTGCAGGGGACCCGGTGGTAATCCGGCCCGCGTGGCCGCGCTCGCCGCGGGGCTGGGCATCGAGGTGCCCGGGGTGACCGTGGACCGTCAGTGCGGGAGCGGGCAGGAGGCGGTGCACCAGGCTGCAACCGCCGTTCTTGCCGGGGCCGTTGATGTGGTGCTGGCCGGGGGAGCGGAGAGCGCAAGCACCGCTCCGTGGCGCCTGGCCCGCCCGGCGACGTCGACCGGTCTGCCGACGGCATACGAGCGCGCGCCCTTCGCGCCCTCAGAGATCGGTGACCCGGACATGGGACCTGCCGCGGAGGCGGTCGCTGCCATGTGTGGGGTGACCCGGCAGCGCCAGGATGCCTACGCTTCCCGATCCCACGCGTTGACCCTGGCCGCGGCACGGGCCGGAGCCTTCGACGTGGAGCTCGTGCCGGTCGGCGGGATGGTCGCCGATGAGCGACCGCGCCAGCTGACCGAGGCCGTTCTTTCGAGGCTGCGCCCTGCCTTCGTCGCCGGGGGCACGGTGACGGCCGGCAACTGTTGCGGGGTCAGTGACGGCGCGGCAGCGGTGGCTGTGGTGCCCGAGCGCCTCCGGGCGGCGCTGGGCGTTCCCGGTCTGGCCCTGCGTGGGTGGGTCTGCGTGGGACTGGACCCCAACACTCCGGGGCTGGGGCCGGTTCCCGCGGTGGCCAAGCTGTTGAAGGACACCGGAATTGAGCTGGCCGAGGTGGGCGTGGTCGAGATGACCGAGGCGTTCGCCGCTCAGGTCCTTGCCTGCACCGATGCGCTCGGCCTTGACCCACTTGACTCCCTGAGCGTGGATGCTGGGCGCGTCTGCCCGCAAGGCGGCGCGATCGCGATGGGTCACCCGTGGGGCGCGTCCGGGGCAATGCTGCTGGTGCGGTTGTTCGCCCAGATGGTCCGGGTGGACGGTCCCCGGCTCGGGATTGCGACCTGCGCCATCGGCGGCGGCCAGGGGCTCGCGCTGCTCGCGGAGCGGGTGGGCTAGGTGATTCAGATCGAGGGCGTGAGTCACCGGTATGGCGACCGTGAGGTGCTGTCGGACCTCAACCTGTCGCTGGTGGAGAACCGGATCGGGGTGATCGGGGCCAACGGGTCCGGGAAGTCCACCCTGGCCAGGCTGCTCAACGGCCTGGTGGTTCCCTCGACCGGGCGGGTGCTTGTTGACGGGATGGATACGGGCCGCGACGGGGCGGGAGTTCGTCGCAAGGTTGGCTTCGTCTTCTCCGACCCGGACGCGCAGATCGTCATGCCGACCGTTGCCGAGGATGTCGCGTTCTCGTTGCGACGCCACGGGCTGGGCAAGGAGGAGGTGGTGGACCGGGTGCGCGACGTCCTCGCCCGCTTCGGGCTGGGCGGCCACACGGACCACCCGGCGCACCTGCTCTCCAGCGGTCAGAAGCAGCTCCTGGCGCTCGCCTCGGTGCTGGTCACCGAGCCGGAGGTCCTGGTCTGCGACGAGCCGACGACCCTGCTGGACCTGCGCAACAGCCGGGAGGTGGCAGGTCTCCTGGAGGGCCTGGCGCAGCGGGTCGTCCTGATCACCCACGACCTCGAGCTGCTTCGCGGCTGGCAGCGCGTCGTGGTCATCGATGAGGGCCGGGTGGTGGCGGACGGGTCCGCCGAGGAATCCATCGGCTACTACGAAGCGCTGATGGTTGCGGGGCGGCCATGCTGACCAGCACCTACCAGCCGGGCACGTCCTTGCTGCACCGAGCTGGGGCGGGCGCCAAGCTGCTCGGGCTGCTCGTCTTCTCAACCGTGCTCGTGGCCTTTCAGTCGCCTGTCCTGGTCGTGCTGGGATCCGTTCTGGTGGCCGGGCTGTATGCCGTCGCAGGGTTCGGAGTCAGGACCCTCGTGGAGCAGGTGTGGCCGCTGCGCTGGTTTGTCCTGTTCCTGATTCCTCTTCAGCTGTGGACCAGAGGTTGGGAGGCGGCGGTCGCCGTCGTCGGCACCCTCGTGGTCGCGGTCGTGGGGGCCGCGCTGGTCAGCCTGACGACCCGCGTCACTGATCTGCTGGACGTGATCACCCGTCTCCTCGAGCCGGCCCGGGCCATCGGAGTCGATCCGGATCGCGTCGCCCTCCTGCTGGCACTGACCATCCGTGCCGTCCCCGTCATCGCCGCAACTCTGCAGGAGGCCCGCGACGCCCGACGCGCCCGCGGACTCGAACGCAGCACCCGGGCGCTGGTCACGCCAGTCGTGGTGCGCACCATCCGGCACGCCGATCGGGTCGGAGAAGCGCTCGCAGCCCGGGGCATCGACGACTGACCTGGTCCTGCAAGGCACCGACCCGGTCTGCCACGGCCACATACCGCGACGCCCCTGACCCCGACGCCCCTGACCCCGACGCAGACTCCCCACTGACGTGTCTTCGGCTCACGTGTCTTCGACCTGGTGGGTCCGGGGCGCGCACCGGTTGCGCTGCGGCGATGGGCGGTCCAGGCGGGCCACTTCCTGAGCCAGCGCTCCCGCCGCTATGGCGCCGTGGCGATCGCCGACGGTCCGGACTTTGCGCGCACCCATCTCGATCCGCTGCGCATCGGCGGGCTGGTGGCGGCCGGCATCCTGCTGCTCTTCTTCTCGTCCTGGGCCGGCCTCTTCTGGATTGTGGTGCTTCTGGGCCTGTATGAGCTGTTGGTGACGGCAGCTGCCGCGGCCAGTCCCCGGCCGAACGGACAGGAAGGCGCGAGTTCGCAGGCCGCTGATCTGGCGCACTGACGGTGCGGGAGAAGCCGACAAGACACGGGTCTTCGTGGTCTTGTAGACGGTCGCGCCTGGGTGTTGACTGTTCGAACTGGGCCGTCCTGGTCTGGACCTGGCGGATGGCTCTTCCTCGGTTGCCTCCGGCGAGGTTGCGTTTTCGACCCCCGAAGGGCGGCCGTAGCGTGAAGCGTGAGGCAGGTGATGAGGACCAGGCGGGCGGGGCAGGAATCGCCAGGCAGGTCGATCCCGTGGCGGAACGATTCACCATCCCGCCGCAGTCCGAGGGTCTCCTGCAGCGTCCCCGCCTCCTCGAGCACCTTGAGCTGGGTGTCGCGGGACCGCTGACTTTGGTGAGTGCCCCGGCAGGAACTGGAAAGACCGTGCTGGTCTCGGACTGGGCCAGACGAGCGCAGGCGCAGGGTCCTGTCGCCTGGGTGACTCTCGAGGCGAGAGATGAGTCGCGGTCGAGATTCTGGTCGTCCTTCGCCCAGGGGTTGGAACGCTGTGGTGTCGACGTACACGTGCCCACTGCTCAGAGCGACCCGGACGGGCTCGATGGCGGCCATGTTGACGCGATGATGTCGGCGCTCCTGGCGCATGCCGAGCTGCAGCCCGCAGGACCGGTGGTCGTGGTCCTGGACTGCGACGCAGATATCTCGGCGGCGGTCGCCGAGGACCTCGACTGCCTCCTGCATCGATCAGGAGGCTTGGTGCGGCTGGTGATCGCCACCCGGGTGGATCCCGTTCTGCCGCTGCACCGCTACCGACTTGCCGGCACCGTCGTCGAGGTACGCATGGCTGACCTTGCCTTCACGCTGGATGAGGCACGGCAGCTAATGAGCACGGCTGGCGTCGTCCTGTCCGAAGCCGCGCTGCAGACGATCATCCACAGAACCGACGGGTGGGGAGCGGGGCTTCGTATTGCTGCCGTGTTCCTGGACAGGCAGGAAGACCAGGAACGCGCTGCCCTGGATTTCTGCGGGGACGTCGGGGACGTTGCCGAGTACCTCATCGCCGAGGTGCTGGACGTGCAGCCGGCCGGTGGTCGCCAGCTTCTCCTGGAGACCAGCATTGTTGACGTCCTTCGGCCTGGCCTGAGCGAGGCGGTTGCCGGGCCGCAGGCGCAACGCACACTGGCGCTCCTCGTACGCGGCAACGCCTTCCTCCACGAGGTCGCGGACCGTCCCGGCTCCTATCGCTACCAACCCTTGTTTCGTGAGCTGTTGCGAGCGCAGCTGGCTTACGAGTCGCCGGAGAGAGTCCCCGAGCTGCATCGGGCTGCGGCGGCGTGGCTGGCCGATCAGGGACTTGCCGAGGAGTCGGTGCAGCACTCAGCCGCTGCCGGCGACTGGGAGGGCGCGGCGCACCACCTCATCGACGACCTCGCCATCGGGCGACTTCTGCTGCCTGGTGGGGGTGCGCTCGCGGAGGTGCTGGCCCGGCTTCCCGACGACACGGAAGGAGCTGCCGCATCACTGGTGCGAGCCGCGCTGGCCATGCAGGTTTTCGACGTGGAGGCGTGTGAGAAGCATCTGTTTCGCGCAGAAGGCCAGCTGGATGGGGCCTCGATTCCTCGCTCGAGCGCAGCGGCGCTGGCGTTGCAGACGGTGAGACTGACCCACGCTGTTGCAGTGGGTGACGTGCAGCTGGCTCTGGTGGCTGCCGCTTCCGCGGAACGGTTTCTGCAGATGCAGGTCGGCGAGCGACTGGATGAGCATCCAGAGCTGCTGATCCTGATCGAGTCGGGCAAGGGCGCCGCCTGGCTGGCCACGGGGCAGCTCGACGACGCCGTCGAGGCGTTCTCCGCCGCTGCCCGCGCAGCGGATCGACCTGGCTGCGAGCGCTCACTGGTCAGCTGCCTGGGTCATCTCGCGCTTCTCGCGTCGATGCGTGGCCAGCTGAGGAGGGCCGGTGACCTGGCCGCGCGGGTGGCGGTCGTTCAGCAGGAGGCTGACATCGATGCGGCCGCGTGTGCCAGTGCGGCCGTTGCCCTGGCCTGGTTGAACACTGAGCGCTACGACCTTCCGGCGGCTCGTCGGCATGCCCAGCGGGCGGCAGAGTCGATGTCGTTTGCCAGTGACCCGACGGCGCCGGTGATGCTGGCTCTGGTGGACTCACGTCTGCGGCGTGCCCGCAGTGATATCGAAGGGGCCCTTGGCCGCATCGGTGCCGCCCTGTCCGAGGTCCCGGCCCAGTCTCGGTGGCTGCAGGACGTATTGCGTATCGAGGAGGCAGAGCTCAACGTCGCCAACGGAAAGCCGGCCCTGGCCGTGCAGATCGTGGAGACCCTGTCCGAGCCGGAGAGCCCGGAAGGCGTGCTCGTCCTTGCCCGGGCAAGGATGGCCACAGGCGAGACGTTCGAGTCTCCGGCCAGTACGTTGCGGAACGTAGCCGCCGCCCTGCCTACGCGAGTGGGCGGCTGGCTGTTCGAGGCAACCCGCCAGCTGGACGGTGGCGAAGAGCTCCGAGCCGGGCAGGCGCTGGAGCGCTCCCTTCGGCTGGCCGCTCCGGAGCGGCTGCGACGTCCATTCCGCGAGGCCTCGTCACAGGTGCGTCGACTGTTGCGTGCGGACCCGCAGCTGGTCATCGAGCACGGCTGGCTGGGGGCGTCCGCGCTGGATGACGCGCGCCCGCTTGTTCAGGCTCGCCGGGACACCGAGCCTGACCCCGGCGGTGCCAGGTCTGTCTCCAGCGCGCTCCTTGAACCGCTCACCGAGAAGGAGCGGGAGGTACTTGGTCACCTTGCCGCGCTGCTCACGACGGACGAGATCGCAGGCGCCATGTTCGTGTCGGTGAACACGGTCCGCACGCACGTGCGAAATATCCTTCGCAAGCTTGCTGCCTCACGTCGCAACGAAGCTGTACGCCGTGCCCGTGAGCTGGGAATCATCGCAGGCTGGACGAACGAAGAGCCCACGGGGGACTCCAGGCCGGCGTGATCTGCCTCCGTCCGCCGCCACGAATCGGGGACCCAACCGGACTGAGACGTCGTGATGGCGCTCAATCGGCAGCTGGTGATCAGCTCCGCCAGTACTAGACGCCGGTCTCCGCGACGACGCGTCCGGTCGCGGCCGCATCTGTGAGAGCTGCGTGGTCACGTACGTTCTGCTTGGCGCAGGTCTCGGCGAAGTCGGCGATGGCGTTCTCGAAGCGGTCGCTCGAGCCCAGGTACTTGGCGATGGCGACCCGATCGCCTGACCGTGCATGGGCGCGGGCCAGGGTCTGGCCGCAGATACGCCCGTAGAAGAGCATCCCGTCCGGGACCATCTTCTCCACCACCACCGATCCCTTGCCATCGCGGAGCTGACGCAGGTAGAAGTCGCGCTCGACCCCGTCGGGGCCTGTGGTTCGCTGCCAGCCGAGGAAGATGTCGCTCGCTGCCTGCATCAGATGCTGGCCGTTGACCACCCGTTCGCCCTGGTTCTTGACACCGCTGCCCTTGACGAATCCGGACAGCACCGAGGCCTGGGCCTCTTTGGCCTGCAGGAACAAGGGGTCGCCCCCGTCGAGTCCTTCGAGCAGCAGTATCCACGCGCGGGTGCCGACGCTGCCCACGCCGACGACCTTGCGCGCCAGCTGGACCAGCTCGAACTGCTCAAGCAGGCGACGGCGGTCCCACTGCAGAGTGCGGCGATAGGCCTCATGCAGGCTCCTCATCCGCTCGTACGTCACCGTCACCTCGTGGTCTTCGAACAGCTCCTCGACCGGCACCAGCAATGGTGGCTGGCTCAGGATGCGCGCCCGGCCGTCGACCATTGTGGTGAGCTTGGCCAGCGCCTGGATGCTGTCGCGACTCCGCGCCTTGTCCATGGCCGCCTGGGTGCTCGCGACGCGTCTGGCGTCGAGCTGATCTCCGATCTGGGCCAGCAGCTCGTCCATGTCCAGGTGGGAGTACCAGACCGCCAGGTTGCACTGGCGGGCGAACTCGATCATCGAGGTGCGGTACCCGGCGGCGGTGGCCAGCAGAATCTTGCGGCGCTTCTTCGAGGAGAACCCGTTATCGCGCCCGGCAACTGCCAGACTCGCCGCCAGCCGCTTGACGTCCCACTCGAACGGTCCTGGGTGGGTCTCGTCGAAGTCGTTGATGTCGAAGACCAGCTGCCGCTCCGGCGAGGCGTAGATCCCGAAGTTGCTCATGTGGGCGTCGCCGCACAGCTGCACCTCCAGCCCGGAGTTCTGCGTGCGTGCCAGGTCGTTGGCCATGATCAATGCGCCCCCGCGGTAGAACGCGAACGGCGAGGAGACCATCCGTCCGTAACGGATGGGGACGAGCTCGGGCACCCGCGTGACTGCCTGGCTCTCCAGCAGCTCGACCGGGTCGCTTCGGCCGGTCGTCACGAACTCGGCATGCGAGTCGAGTGGCATACGTTCTCGCGCTGCCTTCCCGATGGCGGCTCGCTCCGGGGGGCTCAGGTGCTCTACCTTCGCTGGCCGGGCCATATCTCTACCTCCGGTGGATGCTGGGTCAGCATTGTGGTGGACGCGAGGGTGGTGTTCGTCACTGCTTGTCGTAGAAGTGGTCCAGGGCGCGGGTCGTGAGCTGGGCCAGGACGGTGCCCAGGACCGAGCCGACCACTACGTCGCTCGGGTGGTGGACGCCGGTGTGCACCCGCGAGTAGGCGACGACGCCGGCCAGGAAGTGCAGAGGGCCGGCGACCACCGGCAGCCGGTTCCCGACGCCGGTCGCGAAGGCGAATGCCACGGCCGAGTGGCCCGAAGGAAAAGACAGTGAGGCCGGCATCCGGACATGCCTGCCGATCGGCACTTCCACCCCCGCACGGTCAGGCCGTTGCCGGCGCCCTACCCGCTTCACCGCAAGGTTGACCAGGGCGCTGGTTGTGGCGACCGACACGAGGCCCTGGGCCGCTGCCCGCCGACCTGAGTGGCCTCCGACGAGCGCCAGCACAGCGGCCGAGGTCATCCAGAGGAGTGAGTGGTTGGCGGCGTGCGACAGCCCGCTCATCCCGCGGTCGAGCATGGGGGTCGGGGTGCGCGCGATGGCGGCGTAGACCGCGTCGTCGACATCCCTGGCATCCGCGAGCCAGGCCCTGGCCCAGTTGCGTCCGGCGTCCGATGGAGGGCTGCCCGTCCGATCAGCCAACTCGAACCCCCTCCTCAGATCGATGGCCGGTGGCGATGCCCACGTCTCGTATGCCCGTGGGGGCTATTTCTGCCTCCACCCTCCCCATCTGGGGAAGTCATCGCGTCACCCTGGGGGGGTGAGGTAGGGGAACCTGATGTGTTGGGCCCATGATCCGGGCGGGAGCACTGGCAAGACGGCTGGGGTAGTTTTCAAGGGTCCTCCGTGGAAATCCCCGGCTTCGTTTTCGCGCAGCAGGGAATCCCTACGTAACTACTAACTTGCCAAGTCTTGACTGGACGTGACTACTGACCGTCCAATTTTCGACTAGTTTTTGGACCTTCACCATCCTCGGCAGGATATATATCGGGCACATGCCACCCCTGCGCCCTTGCCCCGATGCGTCCTCGCCCCGACGTCTCCGTGGTAGCCATGTTGGGCGACCACGAGCGTCCATGTTCCCGGCGGGAGGAGTCTCGACCATGGCATCGCAACGCTTCGTTCCCGAAACCACGAGAAAGACTGTCACCAATGGGCGTTGAGCAGGGGAGAAGCCCCGGGAGCCCTCACCTAGCGTCCCAAGGTGCGAGACTCCTTCGATGGTTGACTGCTCACGGATGAAGTCAGCCGCGCAGGGTTCGACGCGGTGTCGTTGTACGGAATCGAGGGACCGGGTTGCCTCATGCAGGAGCACTGGTCGGCCCCTGACCGGCGCGAGCAGATGTTGTTCGCGGCCCGAGCCGTCGAGTCGGAGCCATCGCTGAGCGGACTGAGCTCGCACATGCTCGCCATCGGCACCAAGCCAGGAGTGCGGCACTCCGGATGAAGATGCATGACGGTGAGATCAACATCGATGCCGAGCTCGTCAGTGCGGGCCTCAGATAAGGCTTCCGGGGTCAATAGGGACATCGATCGCGTTCTCCTGCAGAGCTTCCAGCGGTATGACGTCCAAGGCTCCCTCGTGTGTGGCGGCCAGGACCACCGGTGCTGCCGCACCGTCCAGGTAGGCCTGCATCCAGCGGCTGGCGACGACGCACCAGCGGTCTCCCGGCTGCAGGCCGGGGAAGTTGTACTCAGGTCGCGGTGTCGACAGGTCGTTGCCCACCCGCTGCTGATGAGCGAGGAAGTCAGCGGTGACGACCGCGCATACGGTGTGGCTGCCGAGGTCCTGCGGCCCGGTGTTGCAGCAGCCGTCACGATAGAACCCGGTCATCGGGTCCGTGCCGCACTTCTCCAGCGGGCCACCCACAACATTGAGCGCTGACTGCTCAGGAAGACTCATGGCTCCATCATGTCGGGTTGGGGTCTTGAATGAGGGTCGTCCGATCGAGGGGAGCCGGGCCGAGCGGTGGGCACGTCCACCCGGATCTCGGCGCCCAGGCGGGCGTTGCCAACCAGCTGCAGGGCGTCGCCGGACCAGAACTTGCCGGGGTCGTAGTAGTTCGTGGGCCGGTCACCGGCGAGAAGCCCCATCGCCTGGTAGGTGCCGGCGACGACCTCCGCGCAGTAGGTCGACTCCACCGGCGCCGTCCGACGCAGCCGGCCACGGAGCCAGCGGCTGGCCAGGGCCGCCGTCGCAGGGAACGGGGTGCCGTTCGTGCGCGCGATGGTTCGCAGCAGTGAGTCCTCCATCTCACGAGTGACGGGGGAGTCGAGCTGCCGCAGCCAGGTCTGCTGGTTGTACCGGTGGCTCCACTGTTCGACCGCGGACAGCAGATCATGCAGCTGCGCGCCGCGGTGGTGGTCGCCGGTCCACGCGTCGGGCAGCCCGTGGCCGAGCTCGGCGTGCCACATCAGGGGCGGCAGATCGTCGAGGACTACCGCCATTCCGACGTGGTTGACGGGGGCGTTGGTGATGGCACGGATAGCGTGGTCTGCGGTCGACCTGCCCCGGAACAGCCACAGGTCGCCGGTGCGGGTCAAGTCGACAGCCGCCTCTAGGCTCAGTACTGCGTGATTCACGGAAGGGTCTCCTTTTCATGAACCTCTGGAAGGTTCTCGGTCTCGCCGGTCTCGCCGGTGTCGCGGCAGCCGGTGTCATCATCGCCCGTGAGCAGCGGCAACGGACGCAACTGGCGCCCGAGGAGATCCGTGCCCGGCTCCACGAGCGGCTCGAAGAGGCGCCCACGGCCCTGACCGGAGGCGCCGTGGCGGACGTTCCGGTCAGCCCTGCGACCCGCCTGCGGTGGCTCCCGCGACGGCTCCG
>DASRUA010000094.1:0-20745 GCA_035655615.1 Dermatophilaceae bacterium | reverse complement strand
GTTCGGCAAACCGCGTGGTGGTGGTTGTCGCCCACCCGAGACTCGAAGCGGGCGGGGGAGCCGGCGGGCTCGATCCGGCGGATCAGCTCGGCGTCCGCGAGGGCACGCAGGACGTCGTAGACGGCCTGCGTGGATACCGAGCCAAGGCGGGCGCGGACCTTGGCCGTCAGGGTGTCCACGTCGGAGTGCGGGTGTGCGTTCAGCTCGGTCAGCACGGCGACCCGTGGACGGGTGACACGCAGGGAGACTTCCCGTAGCTGTTCCTCCGGGGTCATGGGTCCACCGAACCATGCAATCTGGAACGAGTCAAGAACAGCGATGAGCTTTCTGCCAGGTGACCTCAGCCTCCGTGGCAGGGGATGGGAGAGGGCACGGCGATCGCTCCCGGAACAAACCATTCGCGGCGCTCGGACTGATGTGACAACCTGACTGGATGCCGCTCGACCCGTACCGCCGTGTGTTATCCGTCCCCGCAATGCGGCAGGCGTTGGCTCTCGGGATCCTGGTGCGCATTCCGATCTTTGCCGGTGGCGTCCTGCTCACGCTCCACGTCGTCCAGACCCTGCACCGCGAATACGGCGCCGCAGGGCTGGTGACCGCCGCGGCAACCGTCTGTATCGCGGTGAGCGGGCCTTGGCGCGGAAGGCTGCTGGACACCAAGGGATTGCGTCGCGTGGTCCTGCCCTCGTTGGTCATGACGGCGATCTGCTGGTCCATCGCGCCGTTCGTGGACTACCTCCCGCTGCTTCTCCTCGCAGCCCTGGCCGGCCTGTTCGTCGTGCCGACGTTCTCCATCATTCGGCAGGCGGTCATTGCGGCCGTCCCGGAGAGCGATCGGCGCACAGCACTGTCCCTGGACGCGGTTGCCGTCGAGATGTCCTTCATGATCGGTCCGGTCATCGGTATCTGGGCAGCCACCATCTGGCCGACCTCATGGGTCCTGTTCACCATCGAGATGCTCGGCGTCCTGGCCGGCGTCGGCCTCTGGCTGGTCAACCCGGTCATGCATGCCGACGGTGGCGAGGCCGGTGAGGATGGCGAAGAGCCACTTCCGCGCAAAGCGTGGTTCCGTCCGCAGTTCCTGGCCATGTGTGCCGCCGCGGCCGCCTCCACCATCGTCCTGTCCGGATGCGACATCGCGTTCGTCGCGGCATTGCGTGACTTCGGAAAGGTCTCGCTGATCGGTCCGGTCCTCGCCCTCTGGGGGCTCGGATCGGTCATCGGTGGCCTCGTCTACGGCCTTCTGCACCGTTCCATCTCGGCGTTCCTGCTGCTTGGCGGCCTCAGTGTGGCGACCATCCCGCTTGCCCTCGCTCCGAGTGTGTGGCCGCTGGCCGCGCTGGGCTTTGGGGCGGGGCTGCTCTGTGCGCCGACGATCACGGCTACGGTCGACCAGCTCAGCCGGGTGGTGCCCGAAGCAGCCAGGGGCGAGGCGATCGGGTGGCACGGCTCCGCCATGACTGCCGGCTCGGCATTGGGCGCCCCGTTGGCCGGCCTGGCGATCGACCGCTGGGGCTGGGGCGCCGGCTTCGTCACCGTCTCGCTCGTTGGCCTGGCCGTGGCCGCCGCCGGCGCAGGCGCAGCGAGAACCTACCGCCGTTCCCGCAAGCGGGCAGCGACCCGTCAGGTCCTGGCGACGGAGCCGGTGAGCTCTGCTTAACGGAGCGAGTGAGCTCTGCTTATGCGGGGCTGTGCGCAAGGCCATCGACCAGGGTCGAGGGTGCTGGAGTCAGGACTGACAGCCGGTCAGGATTGGTTGTCCGGTCAGGATTGGCAGTCCGGGGGCTCGCGCTGATAGCCTTACAACTCGACCGGCTGTGTCTTCAGGAAGCTCTTGACTCCCCGAATGGCGCAGCGTGCAAGAGAAGCTCAAGCAAGTTGCTTCCACCCGCGTCGGCACGCTCGCAGTTCGCTGCAGTCACAGCCGCCGGGTTCCAGGTCCGCCCGGCTGGGGCGTCGCACCCATGGTGCGCCGCAGCAGACGTGCAGCGTATGACGTGTGTCTGTCACCCGTCATACACGGCGGTTTGGTTGGACGCTCCTTACGAAGCTCCTCGCGCACCATGGTGGCGAGGGGCTTTTCTCGTCTGCCGGTGGTCGCCCTTGACGGACAACACAGTCCTCTTGGACGGACAACAGAGGAGAACAGACATCAGCGAGCCTCGTATCAACGATCGAATCCGGGTCCCGGAAGTGCGTTTGGTTGGTCCCAATGGTGAGCAGGTCGGCATCGTGCGAGTCGAGGACGCTTTGCGTCTGGCCGCCGAGTCGGACCTCGATCTCGTCGAGGTGGCCCCGATGGCAAAGCCGCCGGTCGCCAAGCTCATGGACTTCGGCAAGTTCAAGTACGAAGCAGCCATCAAGGAGCGGGAAGCCCGCAAGAACCAGGTCAACACGGTCATCAAGGAGATCAAGTTTCGTCCGAAGATTGACCCCCACGACTACGCCACCAAGAAGGGCCACGTTGAGCGGTTCCTCAAGGCCGGTGACAAGGTCAAGGTGACCATCATGTTCCGCGGTCGCGAGCAGTCGCGGCCCGAGCTCGGCTATCGCTTGCTGCAACGTCTCGCCGGAGACATCGGCGATCTTGGCTTTGTCGAGAGCACGCCCAAGCAGGACGGCCGCAACATGATCATGGTGATCGGTCCGACCAAGAAGAAGGCCGAGGCCAAAGCCGAACAGCGTCGCAAGCGCGAAGGTGACGTTGCCGCTGCTGCAGCCTCGAGCGCGGCTCCGGCCACGGACACGACTGCGCCTGCGGAAACGACTGCGCCTGCGGAAACCGCCGTCGAGACCGAGATCACCACCGCCGAGTAGTTTCCACCAGCTTCACGACAGAATCCCGTGGGTCCGGCAGGACCCGCACGACTGAAGGAGATCGGCACCATGCCGAAGATGAAGACCCACAGCGGCGCCAAGAAGCGCTTCCGCCTCACTGGCACCGGCAAGGTCATGCGTGAGCAGGCCGGTGGCCGCCACCTGCTCGAGCACAAGTCTTCGAAGAAGATGCGCTCGATCGCGAACGACGTGCAGCTGAACAAGCCGCAGGCCAAGAAGATCAAGAAGCTTCTCGGCAAGTAGTAGGGCACAGCTCAGGGGCAAAGACAGCTCACACACACTCGTAGTACGAATAACGAAGCAAGGAGTCTCACGTGGCACGCGTGAAGCGGGCGGTAAACGCCCACAAGAAGCGCCGGGTAGTTCTCGAGCGCGCCAGCGGCTATCGCGGACAGCGTTCGCGGCTGTACCGCAAGGCCAAAGAACAGGTCACCCACTCTCTCGGTTACGCCTACCGTGACCGTCGCGCTCGCAAGGGTGACTTCCGTCGTCTGTGGATCCAGCGGATCAACGCCGGCGCCCGCGCCAACGGGATGACCTACAACCGTTTCATCCAGGGTCTGAAGACGGCCGAGGTAGAGGTCGACCGACGGATGCTGGCCGAGCTGGCCGTCAACGACGCTGCCGCCTTCGCCGCCCTTGTCGAGCTCTCTCGGGCCCATGCGCCGGCGCAGAACGTCGCCGACAGCGCCGCCTGAGTCCGCTTGAGTTACCGCACCATCGCCGCGCGCCGGTTCGACGCCCCGAAGCTCTGACCATCAGATGTTGACCAATATCGGTTCCGACCGGGTCAGGTCAGTGCGGGCGTTGAGTCGGCGCGCCGTGCGTGAGCGTGAGGGTCTGTTCCTCGCCGAGGGTCCCCAGGCTGTTCGCGAGGTCGTGGCGCACCGGCCTGACACGGTCCAGGATCTCTATTTTGAGGCGCGGGACTTCGAGGCGCAGGCCGGTTCCGGGCAGGCGGGCGTCCGGCAGGCGGCCCTGCTGGATGCGGCCAGGGCAGCTGGTCTGTCCATCCGTGAGGTGAGCCACGAGGTCCTTGTTGCCATGAGCGACGCGTTGGCGCCGCAGGGCGTCGTCGCAGTCTGTCGGCCCGTCGACGTCCACCTCGACGCAGTGCTGGATGATCGCCCGAGGTTCCTGGTAGTCCTCACCAATGTCCGCGACCCGGGCAATGCCGGCACGGTGATCCGCGGTGCAGATGCGGCCGGAGCCGACGCCGTCCTGCTCAGTGACTCCAGTGTCGACATCTACAACCCGAAGGTGGTCCGGTCGACGGTCGGGTCGATGTTCCACCTGCCGATCGTGACCGGAGTGCCGATCGCCATACTGCTGGATCGGGTTCGCGAGGCTGGTCTGGCCCTTCTGGCGGCCGACGGAAGCGGGGGCACGCTGCTGGGTGACGTAGACCTGTCCAGGCCGCACGCGTGGGTGATGGGCAACGAGGCCTGGGGTCTCGAGCCCGGTGTCAGGGCGGCGTGCGACACCGTGGTCCGGGTCCCGATCTACGGCAAGGCCGAGTCGCTGAACCTCGCCATGGCCGCAACCCTTTGTCTGTATCAGTCGGCTGGCGTGCAGAAACACTCCGGTATTCGATAAAGTCTTTGTATGGGACAAGGGGCCAACGGATCGGCTGCCGAGAGTTCCGCTGGGTGGTTCTCCGGCATCTGTGACAACCACCCCGACGGACTGATGGTCGCTGACGATCAGGGGCTCCTCGTCTACGTCAACGACCGGGCCGCCCGCATCGTCGGAGTCTCCGTATCGGAGCTGCTGGGCCAGGACATCCGTAAGGCGATTCCTTTGCAGGAGTATGACGGTCGCTCCTGGTGGGACGTCACCGATCCCTGGAACGGACTGGCCATCCGATCCGGTCACCGCGAGAAGCTGCTGATCATCCCCGGACTTCATGAGGTGCTCGTGACCGCCAGGTACCTGCGCCCCGGACGCGGTATGCCGGTCAGCCAGGTTGTCGTCGCCCTTCGTGATGCCGAGGCGCGCCGTCGTGCCGAGGCCAACAACTCCGCGCTGATATCCACAATCGCCCACGAACTGCGCTCTCCCCTCACCTCGGTGAAGGGTTTTTCTTCGACTCTCCTTCGTCGTTGGGACCGCTTCACCGATGACCAGAAGCGGCTGATGCTGCAGACCATCGAGGCCGATGCGGACCGGGTCACCCGGCTGATCACCGAGCTCCTGGACATCTCGCGCATCGACGCCGGGCGACTGCAGGTGCGCAAACAGCCGGTGGATGTGTACGCCGCCATTGAGCGGCACATCGAGAGGTTCGTCGCCAGCGGTTATGACCGCGAGCGATTTGTTCTGAGCGGGCACGAGTCAGCGTTGCCCGAGGTATGGGCCGACCCCGACCGGCTCGACCAGATCCTGGCCAACCTGATGGAGAATGCCGTGCGCCACGGCGAGGGCACGGTCACCCTGACCGTCGCTCCGGCCAGACAGAATGGCAATGAGGCCGTCGCCGTCACGATCAGTGACGAGGGCGAGGGCATCCCCCCGGAGAACTACCGCATGATCTTCACCCGGTTCTGGCACCGGTCCCGCGGCGGTGGCACCGGCCTGGGTCTCTACGTCGTGCGAGGACTGGTGGAGGCCCACGACGGGAAGGTCTGCGTCGGCCAGGCCGCCTCAGGCGGGGCTGAGTTCCGGTTTACCTTGCCCGCGGGCGCCCCCGAAGGCGTCGGCTGACCAGTCGGACACATCGGCGGACCAGCAGAGCGGGCCTCTAGACTCACCCGTGCGCCTCGTGGCACCCTCGCGGGCGCAGCTCACTGATCCATCGCCTGAACCACCCGTACCCGAGACGATTACTGCCACACCATAAGGACACCGATGTCTGGACCCAACAAGAGCTATGACCCCGTCGAGGTCAGCGCGCTCGACCCGGCTGCCCTCGAGGCGGCCGTTACCGAGGCCCTGACGGCCTTTGCCGCGGCTGACTCTCTCCAGTCACTCAAGACCGCGCGGCTGGCCCACCAGGGTGATGCGAGCGCGCTGTCCCTGGCCAACCGCGAGATCGGCGCCTTGCCTCCCACGGCCAAGGCCGAGGCAGGTAAGCGGGTCGGGATGGCTCGCGGACGGGTCGCCAGGGCTCTGGCCGAGCGTCAGAACGAGCTCGAGGTCGAGCGTGACGCGCGCCTGCTGGTCGAGGAGGCCGTTGATGTCACCGCTCCGGTGGCTCACCGGCGGCTGGGTGCCCGTCACCCTCTCGAGCTGATCTCCGAGCGGGTAGGCGACATCTTCGTCGCGATGGGCTGGGAGATCGCCGAGGGGCCCGAGGTCGAGTCCGAGTGGTTCAACTTCGACGCGCTGAACCTCGGCGTCGACCATCCGGCGCGTCAGATGCAGGACACGTTCTTCGTCGACCCCCCCGACGCCGGCCTGGTCCTGAGGACGCACACCTCGCCGGTTCAGGTCCGCTCGATGCTCGAGCGTGATCTGCCGCTGTACATCGTGTGCCCCGGCAAGGTGTTCCGTACCGACGAGCTCGACGCGACGCATTCCGCGGTGTTCCACCAGGTCGAGGGGCTTGCGATCGCCGAGGGCCTGACCATGGCGCACTTGCGCGGCACCCTCGACCACTTCGTCGAGGCGCTCTTCGGGAAGAGTCTCGAGACGCGACTTCGGCCGTCCTACTTCCCCTTCACCGAGCCCAGCGCCGAGCTGGACTTCCGGTGCTTCATCTGCGGCGGCTCGGACGAGCACTGCCGCACCTGTGGTGGCACCGGATGGATCGAGTGGGGTGGCTGCGGGATGGTCAACCGTGACGTGTTCAAGGCTTGTGGCATCGATCCGGATCGATACACCGGCTTCGCGTTCGGCATGGGCATCGAACGAGCGCTGATGCTGCGCCATGGTGTCAAGGACATGCGCGAGATATTCGAGGGAGACGTGCGGTTCAGCACGCAGTTCGGGATGGAGATCTGATGCGGGCGCCTGTTTCGTGGCTCACCGAGTACGTCGAGGGCGCGCCGGTGGCGACCGGTCGCGAGGTCGCCGCAAGCCTGGTCCGGATCGGTCTCGAGGAGGAGGGCCTGCACGGTGGTGACATCACCGGTCCCCTTGTCGTCGGTCGGGTCCTGGAGCTCGTCGAGGAACCGCAGAAGAACGGCAAGACGATCCGCTGGTGCCAGGTCGACGTGGGCCAGAATGGTCAGCAGCTCACCGAGGGGACGGCTCAGGGAATCGTCTGTGGCGCCGACAACTTCGCCGTCGATGACCTCGTTGTGGTCGTCCTTCCCGGCGCCGTCCTGCCCGGTGGCTTTGCCAT
This sequence comes from Dermatophilaceae bacterium, assembly GCA_035655615.1. GTDB lineage: Bacteria > Actinomycetota > Actinomycetes > Actinomycetales > Dermatophilaceae > UBA4719. The sequence continues at coordinate 13,622 of DASRUA010000094.1, read as the reverse complement.
CTCAGCCCGCAAGACCTACGGCCATGTCAGCAACGGCATGATCTGCTCCGCTGCCGAGCTCGGTATCGGCTCGGGCCCTGATGCGACTGAGGGCATCATCGTGCTTCAGACACTTCTCGGCGAGCAGGACGCAGCCAAGCTGACCCCGGGGGACGACGCGATCGAGCTGCTCGGACTGGCCGACGAGGTCGTCGAGGTCACAGTCACCCCGGACCGTGGTTACTGCCTCAGCATGCGTGGCATGGCTCGTGAGTACGCCCACGCCGTGGGTGGAGTCTTCCGAGACCCCGCAGCTTTGGTGTCACCAGCGTCCGACACGAGCGGGTATGCCGTGCAGCTGGCTGACGAGGCGCCTTTGAACGGTCGTGCGGGTTGCGACCGATATGTGGCACGGGTGGTGCGGGGAGTCAACGCCTCCGCGGTCTCGCCGCCATGGATGCAGAAGCGACTCACCCAGATGGGCATGCGGCCCATCTCGCTGGCTGTCGATGTCAGCAACTACGTGATGCTCGCCCTGGGTCAGCCGTTGCACGTCTTCGACGTCTCGACGTTGCGGGGGCCGATCGTGGTACGTCGCGCGCAACCCGGCGAGACGTTGAAGACACTCGATGACGTGCAGCGAAAGCTCTACCCGCAGGATCTGCTGATCACCGACAGTGGCACGGGGGTGCTGGCCATCGCGGGAGTGATGGGAGGTGCCACCTCGGAGGTTGGCCCGTCCACCACGGAGGTATTGGTGGAGGCGGCGCACTTCGACCCGACCTCGGTGGCGCGTTCCTCACGTCGGCACAGGCTGATCACCGAGGCCTCGAAGCGATTCGAGCGGGGGGTGGACCCGGACATCACCGCGGTGGCCGCGGAGATGGCGGTCAGCCTTCTCATGGAGTTCGGTGGGGGAAACGCCGATGGCGGTGTCACGGACGTCGATCAGCGTCCGGCACGCCCCCGGATCGATCTGGACCCCAGCCTGCCGGCCCGGCTGATCGGCCTGCCGTACGGCCGTGACGAGGTCATCGAAACCCTGCGTGAGATCGGCTGCGATGTTCTTGAGCCGGGAGCCGGGTCACAGTCCGGGTCGGCCTCAGGCTCAGCGTCGCTCTCGGTGCTGCCGCCGTCCTGGCGTCCCGACCTCAACAACGGACCTGACTTCGCCGAGGAGGTCGTCCGACTGCGTGGCTATGACCAGATCCCTTCTGTGCTTCCCCGCGCGGGCAGTGGCCACGGACTGACCCATGGCCAGCGCGTTCGGCGGGTCCTGGCCAACACCCTGGCCGGGCAAGGCTTTGTCGAGGTGCTGACCTATCCATTCGTATCGGCAAAGAGTCATGACGACCTGGGGCTGGCGTCCCACGACCCACGTCGGACGACCGTGCGCATCGCCAACCCCCTTTCGGATGAGGCGCCGTTGATGCGGACCTCAGTGTTCTCGACGATGGTCGAGGCGCTGCGCCGCAACGTCTCTCGAGGAGCGCGCGATACCGCCATCTTCGAGATGGGACTGGTCACCCGGCCGCTGTGGGAACCACAGGCCGCGCCGGTTCCGGGCACCGATGAACGTCCGGATGACGTGACCCTTGCGCAGATCATGGCCGCCGTTCCCCCACAGCCGCGCAAAGTCGCGTTCGCCCTCACCGGTGACTCCGATCCTGCGGGGTGGTGGGGACCTGGCCGTCCGGCCGACTGGACCGATGCCGTCGGTGCTGCCACTGCCGTCGCCGCCGCCCTGGCTGTGGACCTCGTGGTCACCGCCGATGACCATGCGCCGTGGCACCCCGGGCGGTGCGCACGACTGGAGCTGGCTGATGGGACGCTCGTCGGTCACGCCGGCGAGCTGCACCCCAAGGTGGTTGCTGCTCTGGGCCTTCCGTCACGCACCTGTGCCGGCGAGGTGGACGTCGATGTCCTGACGGTCGCCAGCGATGTCACGGTTCAGGCACGAGAGCTGTCCACCTATCCGGTGGCGCAGAGCGACGTGGCTCTTGTCGTCGATGAGCAGGTGAGCGCGGCTGCCCTTGAGTCGGCGCTGTGGCAGGGTGCCGGCGAGATGCTGGAGTCGGTCTGGCTCATGGATATCTACCGCGGGGATCAGGTCGGGCCCGGATGCAAGTCCCTGGCGTACCGCCTCGTCTTCCGGGCACCGGAGCGAACCTTGACCACCAAGGAGGTCAACGGCTTTCGAGACCGGGCGATCGCGTCTGCCGCTGCCGCGGTGGGTGCGGTCCAGCGTGGAGCCTGACGTGTCCGAGGCGTCGGAGGCGTCCCACGTGACACTGCCGGATCGGGTCGCGGTTGTCACCGGAGCCTCCCGGGGCATCGGGGCGGCCACGGCTCGCGCGCTCGCACACGACGGGTATGCCGTGTGCCTGCTCGCGCGGGACGGCTCGGCTGCCGCTGCGGTCGCCGCTGAGATCGGGTCTGGCGGCGTCGGACTCGCCATGGCCAGGTCGGTCGACGTGACTGATGAGGTGGCCGTCGGTGACGCGGTCGACGCGGTCGTCTCGTCCTGGGGACGGATCGACCTGCTGGTCAACAGCGCCGGACTGATCGAGCGCGAGGTGCCCCTGTGGGAGGCGGAGGTCGACCAGTGGTGGTCGGTCATCACCACGAACGTCCGGGGCCCCTTCCTGATGACGCGCGCCGTCGTGCCTCAGATGATCGCGGCCGGCGGAGGGCGGATCATCAACCTCAACAGCGGGGCCGGCACTACGGGGCGGGCCGAGCTGAGCGCCTACAGCGCCAGCAAGTCGGCGCTGGCGCGGATAACGGGGACCACGCACCGGGCGGGGTGGGCCCACGGCATCAGGGCCTTTGACCTTGCCCCCGGCGTGGTGCGCACCCAGATGACCCTCTCGATGGAGCTGCACCGCGGCCGCACCGAGTGGACCGAACCCGCAGACGTCACGAACCTGGTGCTGGCGTTGGCCAGTGGTGAGCTCGATGCGTGGTCGGGGCGCTTCGTGCGGGCGGGCGTTGACACCCCGGCGACGCTGCGCGAGCGGGCCGGGCTCGGGATGGACGACGGGGCGCGCACTCTTCGGCTGCGGCCGTGGGGGTCGTCCGACCCTCTGGGGTGAGCCTGCATATATTCCCATAAGTGTGTATAGTCATGCGCATGATCAGGGCGGCGATAGCAGGAGCCAGCGGCTATGCAGGTGGCGAGATCGCGCGGCTGCTGCTCGCACACCCGGATATCGCGGTGGGAGCCCTTACCGCGTCGTCCAACGCAGGCACCAGGCTGGGCGACATCCATCCGCACCTCACCCCCCTTGCAGACCGTGTGCTCCTCGACACCACTGTCGAGACGTTGGCCGGTCATCGGGTCGTTTTTTTGGCATTGCCTCACGGCGCCTCTGCCGCCATCGTGGACCAGCTGGCCGGCGACGTCATCGTGATCGACTGCGGCGCGGACTTCCGGCTGGCGGATGCACAGCAGTGGCAGCACTTCTACGGCAGCAGCCACGCGGGCACCTGGCCCTACGGTTTGCCGGAGCTGCCGCTGCCGCTGGGACACAAGGGCCGCGAGGCGCTGTCCGGGGCGCGCAGGATCGCCATCCCCGGCTGTTATCCCACCGCGTGCACCATTGCCCTGGCGCCAGGGTTCGTCGCGGGAGTCCTGGAGACCGCCGACGTCGTCATCGTCGCCGCCAGCGGGACCTCTGGTGCGGGCAAGTCCCTCAAGCCGCATCTTCTGGGTTCAGAGACGACGGGCTCGATGTCGCCCTACGGTGTTGGCGGCACCCATCGGCACACACCTGAGATCGAGCAGAATCTCAGCGCCGCAGCCGGACAGCCGGTGACCGTCTCCTTCACGCCGACCCTGGCGCCGATGTCACGAGGGATCCTGGCCACCTGCACGGCCAGGGTGAGGCCCGGGGTGACGGAGGCCACCGTGCGGGCAGCCTGGGACGCCGCCTACGGGGACGAGCCGTTCGTGCATCTTCTGCCGCAAGGGCAGTGGCCGCGTACCGCGGACGTGCTCGGTAGCAACAACGTCCACCTCCAGGTGGCTCTGGACGAACGGACCGGACGGGTCATCGCCGTGACCGCGATAGACAACCTGACCAAGGGCACCGCGGGCGCTGCGGTGCAGTGCGCCAACCTCGCCCTCGGGCTGCCCGAGACCACCGCACTGCCGACCGCAGGAGTAGCCCCGTGAGCATCTACGAAGCCGTCAGCGAGCGAGGATCGCAGCGAGGCAAGGACCGGAACCAGCGCGGAGGCGAGTCATGATTACCACCCCCGCCGGATTCCGTGCGGCCGGTGTGACGGCCGGGCTGAAGCCGAGCGGCAAACCTGACCTGGCCGTCGTGGTGAACGACGGTCCGGACCATCATGGCGCGGCGGTGTTCACCGGCAACCGGGTCGAAGCCGCGCCGGTGACCTGGAGCCGTCAGGTGCTGGCCGACGGCCGGGTTGACGCGGTCGTGCTCAACTCGGGAGGGGCCAACGCCTGCACCGGGGCTGCCGGGTTCGCTGACGCCCATCGCAGCGCGGAGCACCTCGCCGCAGCGCTCGGGGTGTCGTCAGGAGACGTGGTCGTCGCCTCCACCGGTCTGATCGGCGAGCTTTTGCCCATGGACAAGATCACCTCCGGCATCGACGCGGCCGTCGTCACGCTGTCGGCCACTGGCGGTGCGGACGCGGCCACGGCGATCATGACGACCGACACCGTGGACAAACAGGCGATGGCAACCGGCGACGGATGGTCGGTCGGCGGGATGGCGAAGGGCGCAGGCATGCTCGCACCGGCACTGGCCACGATGCTCGTCGTGATCACCACCGATGCCGTGGCGGACGCCGGCGTACTGGACGCCGCCCTTCGCGGCGCCACCGAGACCACCTTCGACCGGATCGACTCCGATGGCTGCATGTCGACCAATGACATGGTCCTGCTGATGTCATCCGGGGCGTCGGGCATCACCCCGTCGGCTCCGGAGCTGAGCGCGGCGGTCACCTCGGTCTGTGCGGATCTCGCCCGGCAGCTGATCGCCGACGCTGAGGGCGCCCAGCACGACATCGCGATCGAGATCCGCTCCGCGGCGAGTGTCTCCGATGCCCTCGAGGTCGCGCGCGCGATCGCCCGCAACAACCTGTTCAAGTGCGCGGTATTCGGCGGTGACCCGAACTGGGGTCGTGTCCTCGCAGCGGTGGGTACCACCAAGGCCGCGTTTGACCCGGCCACCCTGGACGTGAGCATCAACGGTATCCAGGTATGTCGTTCGGGGGGCGTCGGCGAGGACCGAACACTGATCGACATGGGCGCCCGGCAGGTTCATGTCGTGGTGGACCTGCACGCCGGAGCACAGACGGCGACCATCTGGACCAATGACCTGACCCACGACTACGTCCACGAGAACTCGGCGTACTCGACATGAGGGCGAGCCGGCTTGAGGCTGCGGCCTCCAAGGCGCACATCCTGGTCGAGGCGCTTCCGTGGCTCGAGCGATTCCGGGGTGCGCTGGTCGTGGTCAAGTACGGCGGGAACGCCATGGTCGATGACGAGCTCAAGGCGGCCTTTGCCCAGGACATCATGTTCCTTCGGTATGCCGGTCTGCGCCCCGTTGTCGTGCACGGCGGCGGTCCGCAGATCGCGGCCATGCTCGAGCGGGTCGGGTTGACCAGCGAGTTCAAGGGTGGTCTGCGGGTGACCACCCCCGAGATCATGGACATCGTCCGCATGGTGTTGACCGGCCAGGTGGGACGCGAGCTGGTCGGGCTGCTCAACCAACACGGACCACTTGCGGTGGGACTGTCCGGCGAGGACGCCGCCCTCTTCGGGGCGCGCAAACGCGACCTGGTGATCGATGGCATACCGGTGGATCTTGGTCTGGTCGGCGACGTCGTGAGCGTGAATCCCTCTGCGGTCATGGACATCCTGGACGCGGGGCGGATCCCCGTGGTCTCGACCGTGGCTCCGGACGTTGACGTGGACGGACAGGTTCTCAACGTCAACGCAGACACCGCGGCGTCAGCGCTCGCGGTCGCTCTCGGTGCGCACAAGCTCGTGGTGCTCACCGACGTCGAGGGCGTCTACGCCAGCTGGCCCGACCCGGACACCCTGCTCTCACAGCTGTCCGTGAGCGCTGCCGCCGACCTGTTGACCCGGGTCGCTGCCGGCATGAGACCCAAGCTCGAGGCGTGTGTACGGGCGGTGACCGAGGGGGTGCCCCAGGCGCACATCATCGATGGTCGGCAGATGCACTCGCTGCTGCTGGAGGTCTTCACCAGCGAAGGCATCGGCACGATGATCATTCCGGACGCCGAGGCTGATCGGGTCGCCCGGCTGCGCGCTGACGATGAGGACGGCCTTGCCGACGGCGAGGATGGCCCTGCCGACGACGGCCATCTCCCCGTTGACGCGACCACGCTTGGCGGTGATGCCTGATGCCGGCACACGACAATGCGACGTACCTCGACCGCTACGCACAGTCGCTGATGGGTGTGTACGGCCGACCCAAAGCTGTCCTGACCCGCGGCCAGGGCTGCTACGTCTGGGATGCCGACGGCAACCGCTATCTCGATCTGCTCGCCGGCATCGCCGTCAATGCGCTCGGCCACGGACACCCGGCTGTAGTCGCCGCGCTCTGCAGGCAGGCCGCGTCCCTGATTCATGTGTCCAACTTCTTCGCCACCCCGCCCCAGATCGAGCTGGCCGAGCGGCTGCTCACCATCGCCGGTGCCCCGGCAGGCTCAGCCGTGTTCTTCGCCAACTCGGGCACCGAGGCGATCGAGGCAGCGATCAAGCTGAGCCGGCGCACGGGTCGTACCGGGCTGGTCGCGGCTGAGGCGGCGTTCCATGGGCGCAGCACCGGGGCATTGGCGCTGACCCACAAGCCGGCGTATCGCGAGCCGTTCGAGCCGCTCATCGGCGCGGTGACCCATGTCCCGCTGAACGACGAGGCTGCGTTACGCGGCGCCGTCGGCCACGGCACAGCTGCACTGTTCCTGGAGCCGCTTCAGGGCGAGGCCGGAGTCGTGGCCGCTGACCCGGCCTACCTGAAACTGGCCCGTGAGCTGACCACGGCGACCGGGACGCTGCTCATCATCGACGAGGTCCAGACCGGCGTGGGCCGTACCGGGACGTGGTTCGCCTTCCAGCAGGCGGGCATCCTCCCCGACGCCATCACGGTCGCCAAGGGGCTCGGCGCAGGAGTGCCGATCGGGGCTCTGGTCACCTTCGGTCCCGGCGTCAGCGGGCTGCTCACGGCTGGTCAGCATGGTACGACCTTCGGTGGCAACCCGCTGGCAGCCGCCGTGGGACTAGCGGTTCTGGACACGATCGAGAGGGACGAGCTTCTCGCCCATGCCACTTCAGTGGGCAACCACCTCGTTGACTCGGTTGCCGCGCTTGGCCATCCACTGATCTGCGGGGTTCGTGGGGCGGGTCTGCTGCGCGCCATCGAGCTGACCGCCGATGTGTCGGCAGTAGTTGCCGACCGTGCTCAGAAAGCGGGCTTCATCGTCAACGCACCGACGCCCGACGTACTCCGGATCGCACCCCCACTGGTCATCACGAACGCGCAGGTCGACTCGTTCGTGACGGCGCTGCCGTCCCTGCTCGAGGGACTGGAGCCGACCCCATGATTCCGCAGACCCTGGCAGGGCGCCGTCAGCTCATCCGGGACATCCTCGGGCGCCAGAGCGTGCGATCCCAGGGCGAGCTCCTGGAGATACTGTCGCGTGACGGTTTTGCCGTCACCCAGGCAACCCTGTCGCGTGACCTCCTCGAGCTGGGTGCGGTCAAGGTGCGCGAGGGCAAGGCGCTCGTGTATGCCGTGCCCGGGGAGGGCGGCGATCGCACGGCCCGGGTGGCCCCCGGCCCGGACGAGGTGAGCTCTCGCCTGCGGCGACAGTGTGAGGAGCTGCTCGTCACTGCACGAGTCTCGGCCAACCTCGTCGTGGTGCGCACGCCGTCGGGAGCCGCCAACTATCTGGCTTCGGCGCTCGACCACGCGGACGAGACGGACATCATGGGCACCATCGCCGGCGACGACACCATCATGATCATCACCGGTGGAGAACCGCAGAGCCGAGCGTTGGCGAACCGCCTGCTGGCTCTGGCCGGTCGTGAGCGAACTGAGCCGATCCACCACCCGAACTATCACCCGAACTATCACCCGAACGACCACGTGGACGACCACGTGGACGACCACCCGGACGACCACGTGGACGACCAGGTGGACGACAGCTCGACTCATCCCGCAGACCCAGCAAGTCGTCATACAGACGATGAAACCAACAAGGAGTACCGATGACTGACCGCGTAGTTCTCGCATATTCCGGAGGTCTCGACACCTCCGTCGCCATCGGCTGGATCGCTGACGCCATCGGCGCCGAGGTCATTGCCGTCGCCGTCGACCTGGGCCAGGGCGGAGAAGATCTTGACGTCATCCGCAAGCGCGCGCTCGACTGCGGTGCGGTTGAGGCCTACGTGGCCGACGCTCGCGAGGAGTTCGCCGACGAGTACTGCCTGCCGGCGATCCAGGCCAACGCCCTCTACATGGACCGCTACCCGCTGGTGTCGGCGCTGAGCCGTCCGCTGATCGTCAAGCATCTGGTCAAGGCAGCCAAGCAGCACGGCGCCACCATCGTGGGCCACGGCTGCACCGGCAAGGGCAACGACCAGGTCCGCTTCGAGGTCGGCATCACCTCGCTGGCTCCCGACCTCACCTGCATCGCCCCGGTCCGCGACCTCGCGCTGACCCGCAACAAGGCCATCGACTACGCCGAGGCGCACAACCTGCCGATCGAGACCACCAAGAAGAACCCCTACTCGATCGACCAGAACGTCTTCGGTCGTGCGGTCGAGACCGGCTTCCTCGAGGACATCTGGAACGCGCCCATCGAGGACCTCTACACGTACACGCAGGACCCGGACGGTCCGCACGAGCCCGACGAGGTTGTCATCACCTTCGAGGCCGGCGTCCCCGTGGCCATCGACGGCGCACCGTGCACCGTCCTGCAGGCCATCTCACAGCTCAACGTCCGGGCAGGCGCCGCAGGCGTCGGCCGCCTCGACCTGGTCGAGGACCGCCTGGTCGGCATCAAGAGCCGTGAGATCTACGAGGCACCCGGTGCGCTCGCCCTGATCACCGCCCACCAGGAGCTGGAGAACGTCACCATCGAGCGTGAGCTCGGCCGCTACAAGCGTGGCGTCGAGCAGAAGTGGGGCGAGCTCACCTACGACGGTCTGTGGTACAGCCCGCTGAAGCGCTCGCTCGACGCGTTCGTGGCCTCCACCCAGGAACACGTCTCCGGTGACATCCGGATGACGCTGCACGGCGGGCGCGCCGTCATCACCGGTCGTCGCTCCGAGACCAGCCTGTACGACTTCGGCCTGGCCACCTATGACGAAGGCGACACCTTCGACCAGAGCCAGGCCAAGGGCTTCATCCACCTGCATGGCCTGTCCAGCAAGATCGCCTCTGGTCGTGACCAGCGGCTGGGTAAGTGAGTCGGGACAACCCCCCGGGTATGACGGGCGCTGGTATGCCGGGTGCCGGCCAGGTCGGCAAGGTCAGCCTGTGGGGTGGACGGTTCGCCGGCAGTCCCGCGGATGCACTGGCCGCGCTGTCGAAGTCGACCCAGTTCGACTGGAGGCTGGCCCCGTATGACATCGCGGGGTCCCAGGCGCACGCCCGGGTGCTGCATCGCGCCGGTCTGCTCGACGACGCCAGCCTCGAAGCGATGCTTGCGGGGCTCTCGCAGCTCCTGACCGACGTCAGGTCAGGAGCCTTTGGCCCCGATGAGGGCGACGAGGACGTGCACACGGCGCTCGAACGTGGCCTGATCGAGCGCGCTGGTGCTGACGTCGGTGGCCGGCTGCGAGCCGGCCGCTCGCGCAACGACCAGGTGGCCACGCTGTTCCGGATGTACCTGCGCGACCACGCCCGCCGTGTGAGCGCGCTGGTCCTGGACGTGGTGGACGCCCTGGTGGCCAAGGCGGATGAGCACATCGATGTGGCGATGCCTGGTCGCACGCACCTCCAGCACGCCCAGCCCGTGCTGCTGGCCCATCATCTGCTGGCTCATGCGTGGGCGTTGCTGCGCGATGTGCAGCGCTGGCAGGACTGGGATCGCCGAACGGCCCTCTCGCCCTACGGTTCGGGCGCCCTGGCCGGCAGCTCCCTCGGGCTGGACCCCGAGGCGGTCGCGGCTGACCTTGGTTTCGCCGGTGCCGTGGAGAACTCCATCGACGGAACCGCCAGCCGTGACTTCGCTGCGGAGTTCGCCTTCGTCAACGCCATGGCTGCGGTGGACATCTCCCGGCTCGCCGAGGAGGTCATCCTCTGGGCGACCAAGGAGTTCTCTTTCATCGCGCTGGACGACGCCTACTCCACCGGGTCGAGCATCATGCCGCAGAAGAAGAACCCTGACGTGGCCGAGCTTGCTCGCGGCAAGGCCGGAAGGCTGGTGGGGGACCTCGCCGGGCTGCTCACCACGCTCAAGGGGCTGCCCCTGGCCTACAACCGCGATCTGCAGGAGGACAAGGAGCCGGTATTCGACGGCATCGACACCCTGGAGGTCCTGCTGCCGGCGTTCGCCGGAATGATCGCGACCATGGCCTTCAACACCGAGCGGCTCGAGTCGCTGGCGCCGCAAGGGTTCTCTCTTGCCACTGACATAGCCGAGTGGCTGGTCCGCCAGGGGGTGTCGTTCCGCGTCGCCCACGAGATCTCCGGTGCCTGTGTTCGCGAGTGCGAGGGCCGTGGTATTGAGCTCTGGGACCTGTCCGACGAAGACCTCGGGTCGATCTCGACGCACCTCACGCCGGCCGTGCGCGTCGTGCTCAGCGTGCGCGGATCACTGGAGTCCCGTGACTCCAAGGGCGGTACGGCGCCGGTTCGTGTTCGTGAGCAGCTGGAGCTCGTGCGGGCGCGCGTCATCGAGGCAAGGTCCTTTGCGGTCAGCGGGTAGGGCGCGGTCCGGGACCAGGGTGGCGGCCGGGAGTGGGTCGCCGTCAGGGGGTAGTGCCCTCGAAGGCGCAGGGCAGGGCCGGCTGACCCGTGCCTTCTTCGCCCGGCCTGTCCTTGAGGTGGCACCGCAGCTGCTCGGGTGCACGGTCTCGCATGCGGGTGTCACGGTCCGTCTCACCGAGGTCGAGGCGTATGACGGCTCGAACGACCCCGGGTCGCATGCTTTCAGAGGCCAGACGCCGCGCACCCGGGTGATGTTCGGCGAGCCGGGCGGACTCTATGTCTACTTCACCTACGGGATGCACTGGTGCGCGAACCTGGTGTGCGGCTCGGCGGGTGCCGCCAGCGCCGTGCTCATGCGGGCTGGTGAGGTCGTGGAGGGGCTTGAGCTGGCCCGCACTCGTCGGGCAGGTGTCATCGATCGCGATCTGGCGCGCGGCCCTGCCCGCCTGGCCATGACGCTGGCCTTGACCCGTGACCAGAACGGTATCGACACCACCGCGACGGACAGCCCCCTGGTGCTGCGGGGGGCCGTGCCCGGGCGGTTGCCCGGGCGGTTGCCCGGGTCGTTGCCCGGGCAACCGCCGGGCGCGAACGTGCTCAGCGGACCCCGGGTCGGGGTCAGTGGTCCGGGAGGTGACGCCACGGCATACCCCTGGCGGTTCTGGCTCGAGGGCGAGGCGACGGTCTCGGTATACCGGCCCGGTAAGGTCCGTCCACCCAAACCGGCCGTCCGGTCCTGCGACCCGTAGGGCAGGCTGTGTCGTGACCATCTGGGCCAGCGAAGGGAACAAGACGCCGTGAGCGACATCCTCGAAGAGATGCAGTGGCGTGGGCTGGTGGCCCAGACCACCGACGAGCCGGCGCTGCGTGAGGCGCTCGCGGGTGGACCCATCACCTTCTACTGCGGTTTCGACCCGACGGCACCGAGTCTGCACATGGGCAACCTCGTTCAGCTCATCCTGATGCGTCACCTGCAGCGCGCAGGTCATCGCGCGCTCTGCCTCGTCGGTGGTTCCACCGGCCTGATAGGTGACCCCAAGGCGACGGGCGAGCGCACCCTGAACTCTCCTGAGACGGTGGCCGCGTGGGTGGCCAAGATTCAGGCGCAGGTGCAGCCGTTCCTGGACTTCGGGGGCGACAACCCCGCGATCATGGTCAACAACCTGGACTGGACTGCGCCGATGTCGGCGCTGGACTTCCTGCGCGACGTCGGCAGGCACTTCAGGGTCAACGCCATGATCAAGAAGGACGCGATAGCAACCCGCCTTGCCAGCCAGGACGGAATCTCGTACACCGAGTTCAGCTACCAGCTCTTGCAGGGACTGGACTACCTGCATCTCTATCGCACCTACCGCTGCACCTTGCAGACCGGCGGCGCTGATCAGTGGGGCAACCTGACTGCCGGGTCCGATCTGATCAACCGTACGGAGCACCAGTCGGTTCATCTGATGACCACACCGCTGGTCACCAAGGCAGATGGCACCAAGTTCGGCAAGACCGAAGGCGGGACGGTCTGGCTCGACGCGGAGATGATGTCGCCGTATGCCTTCTACCAGTTCTGGATCAACGCCGAGGACGCATCGGTGATCGGGTACCTGAAGATCTTCACCGATCGCACCCGCGAGGAGATCGAGGTGCTGGAGACATCGCTGGCTCAGACACCCTTCAAACGCGAGGCGCAGCGGACCCTGGCTGCCGACGTGACGACGCTGGTGCACGGCGCACCCGCTACGTCCGCTGTGCAGGCCGCCAGCGAAGCGCTGTTCGGCAAGGGTGACCCGGCTGCCCTGGACGCCTCTACGTTGCGTGACGCGACCGCTGAGCTGCCCGGGGGAGAGGTGGCACCCGGAGACTCGATGGTGGATGCCTTGGTGGCCACGGGCCTGGTGGACAGCCGAAATGCCGCGCGACGGGTCATCGGCGACGGTGGCGCATCCATCAACAACGTCAAGGTCAGTGATCCCGAGGCGGTTCTGACTGAAGCCGACTTCCTGCACGGTCAGGTCGCCCTGGTTCGCCGCGGGCGCAAGTCTCTGGCCGCCGCCCGCAGGTCGTCCTGATCGAGACGTTCACCCGGTCGTCCTGATCGAGAAGTTCACCCGGTCGTCCTGATCGAGAAGTTCACCTTGGCAACGGGGTTCACCATCATCGATGGAGTCACCAGGGCCCGGATGGTCGCGCGCGCAGGCCTGTGAGCAGCGGATTTGTGTTTGGCAGCGGGTAGCGCTTAAAGTTCAGCAAGTCAGCCCGACAGGGAGGAACGGACACCACTGCAGCAGGTGCGCAAGCGCCGGGCGAAGTGGCCGGTCCCGCGGGTTGGCAGCACACATGTTAGAGGTGTGGAACCACCCCTGTAGCATGTGTCAGCCACCGAAAAGGGTGCCGGTTCGTCCGGTGCCGCCAGGTTCTTGCAAGAGGATCATGGGACAGGCTCCGGCCTGTTACAGTGGACACTCGCCAAGGCCTCGCACGACACAACGATCTTCGGATCGTGAGCCGATTATGCGAAAGACCTTCTGGTAAGTAATGTTTGAACGCAATATGTATGACAGTAACAATGTTTGGTTGCCCCGGTGTGACACTGGAAGGTGTTGTGTTGGTGTGCGTCCGATTCTTGAGAACTCAACAGCGTGCCAAAAATCGATGCCAAGTTTGATCTCGGTTTGTTTCGGTGGCCTTCGGGTTGCTGGGTGGATCGGGTTT
>DASRUA010000093.1:0-25042 GCA_035655615.1 Dermatophilaceae bacterium | reverse complement strand
TGGATCAGTGCCCGGGAGGGGGCGGTGCAGACTTCGCCCTTGTTGAAGGCGTACAGCACCAGACCCTCGATCGCCTTGTCGAGGAACTCGTCGTCGTGGTCCATCACATCGGCGAAGAAGATGTTCGGCGACTTGCCCCCCAGCTCGGTGGTGGACGGGATCAGGTTCTGCGCGGCGTACTGCATGATCAGCCGCCCGGTCACCGTCTCACCGGTGAACGCTATCTTCGCGATCCGCGGGTTCGTGGCCAGTGCCTTGCCGATCTCCGCACCGGGACCGGTCACGACGTTGATCACTCCCGGCGGGACGACGTCCTCGATGACCTCCATCAGCTTCAGGATCGACCACGGGGTCGGCGACGCAGGCTTGAGGACTACGCAGTTGCCCGCGGCGAGTGCCGGGGCCAGTTTCCACGCAGCCATCAGCAACGGGAAGTTGAACGGGATGATCTGCCCCACGACACCGAGCGGCTCACGGAAGTGGTAGGCGACAAGGTCCTTCTCGATCTCGGTCGAGGAGCCTTCCTCCGAACGGGCCGCCGCCGCGAAGTACCGGAAGTGGTCGACCACCAGGGGGATGTCGGCGTTCAGGGTCTCCCGGACCGGCTTGCCGTTCTCCCAGCTCTCGGCGACCGCCAGCATCTCCTTGTTCTTCTCGATCACGTCGGCGATGGAGTTGAGCACCGCAGCGCGTTCGGTTGCCGATGCCTCACCCCATGCATCCTTGGCCGCGTGAGCGGCATCCAGGGCGAGCTCGACGTCTTCGGGCGTCGACTCAGCCACTTCGGTGATCGGCCCTGCCGTCGCGGGGGTCAGGTCGACGCGGTACTTGCCGTGCGTCGGTGCCAGCCACTTGCCGCCGATGAAGTTCTCATACCTCGGCGCGACCGAAACGATGCTCCCGGGCTGACCGGGTGGGGTGTACTTCATGTCGTTGCTCCTTCAGGGGGGTTGAAGAATTGCAGCAGCTAGGGCTGGGGGGAATTGAGTCGTCGGTACCTGTGTGACTGCCATCACAGGACCTAGCGTCGACTGAACACCCGCTCGCCGCATACGTCAATGGGGGTCCGGCGATAAGACCTGTCGCCGGTGCCCCGAGACGGAGGAGATCTTCTTCCGCAATACTGGGGCGGCGAGTTCCCCTACGTCAGTTTTGGAGGTCCGGTGGCACACGAAGGGCAGACGGCGCAGCCGGGAAGCCTCCATGTCGACTCAGAGGTCGGCAGGCTACGGCGGGCGATCGTTCACCGGCCCGACTTCGAGCTCAAACGGCTGACTCCGAGCAACAAGGACGAGCTGCTCTTCGATGAAGTTCTGTGGGTCGAGCGCGCGAAGGAGGAGCACGACGGGTTCACCGAGACGTTGCGCGAGCTGAACGTCGAGGTCATCCATTTCGACGACCTGCTGCGCGAGACGGTGCAGCAGCCCGAGGCGCGCGACTACATCCTCGACCACATCTTCGACAAACGGGTCTACGGACCCATTGCGCTCGACCCGGTCCGGGCGGCGCTCGCTTCCCTTGACTCGCAGGCGCTCACCGAGACCCTCGTCGGGGGGCTCACCAAGCGTGAGGTGCTCGAGTGGATCGACGAGCCCCCATCGCTGTTCTTCCATGCGATGCAGGACGACAGCTTCCTGCTCTACCCGCTGACCAACCACCTGTTCACCCGCGATACGTCCTGCTGGATCTATGACGGCGTGGCGATCAACGCGATGCGCAAAAATGCCCGGATGCTCGAGTCGCTGCACTATGAGGCGATCTACCGGTGGCACCCGATGTTCGCCAGCGCTGACTACCGCACCTGGTCGGAGGGAACCTCAGGTGGCGCGGCCACCATGGAGGGTGGCGACGTCCTGGTCATCGGAAACGGTGCCGTGCTGGTCGGGATGAGCGAACGCACTACGCCCCAGGCGGTTGAGCGGCTGGCAATCCGGCTCTTCGCGGCAGGCTCCGCACGCTGCATCGTTGCCGTGACGCTGCCCCAGCACCGGGCGTTCATGCACCTGGACACCGTCATGACGATGGTGGACGGCGAGACCTTCACCAAGTACGAGGGTCTGAGCATGCTGGCGTCGTTCACGGTCGAGCCGGGCGACACCGAGCTGGAGCTTCGGGTCACCCAGCATCCGCCCGAGGACATGCACAAGGTGATCGCGGCGGCGCTGGGGCTGGACTCCATCCGGGTGCTCACCCCGATCCAGAACGTCCACTCCGCGGAGCGCGAGCAGTGGGATGACGGCTGCAACGTGCTGACGATCCGCCCGGGCCTGGTCGTCGCCTATGAGCGCAACGTCACCAGCAACACGCACCTGCGCAAGAACGGGGTCGAGGTGGTGACCGTGTCCGGCAGCGAGCTGGGGCGGGGCCGCGGAGGCCCCCGCTGTATGACCTGTCCAATCGAGCGGGAGGCTACCTAGCATGACGAACAACCTGAGCGGTCGGAACTTCCTCAAGGAGGTCGACTTCACTCCCCTCGAGTGGCGCGGGCTGCTGACACTGTCCGCATCGCTGAAGGCGGACAAGGCCGCCGGGCGCGAGCTGCAACATCTGACAGGCAAGAACATCGCGCTGATCTTCGAGAAGACCTCGACCCGCACGCGCTGCGCGTTCGAGGTTGCCGCGTTCGACCAGGGGGCCCACGTCACCTATCTCGACTCGAGCGGCAGCCAGATCGGGCACAAGGAGTCGATGAAGGACACCGCCCGGGTGCTCGGCCGGATGTATGACGGTATCCAGTACCGCGGGTCGCGCCAGGAGCTGGTGGAGACTCTGGGAGAGTTCGCCGGCGTCCCGGTGTGGAACGGCCTGACCGACGAGTGGCATCCGACCCAGTCGCTGTGCGACATCCTCACCATGCGCGAGTCGTGTCCCAAGCCGGATGAGGAGATTGCCTTCGCATTCTGCGGTGACGCCCGCAACAACGTGGGCAACTCGCTGCTGCTCGGCGGGGCACTGATGGGTATGGACGTCCGCATGGTCGCACCACGTGAGCTCTGGAACACCGATGAGGTCGCCGCCGCCGCTATGGCGATCGCCGAGACCACCGGCGCAAGGATCACCCACACCGAGGACGTCGACGAGGGCGTGGCCGGGGTCGACTTCGTCTACACCGACGTCTGGGTCTCGATGGGGGAGCCGAAAGAGAAGTGGGCGGAACGCATCCAGCTGTTGCACCCGTACCAGGTCAACGCGGAACTTATGAAGCGCACGGGCAACCCCGACGTCCGGTTCATGCACTGCCTGCCGGCCTTTCACGACCGGAATACGACTGTGGGCGAGCAGCTCTTTCAGGCGACCGGTCGGGACGCGCTCGAGGTCACCGACGAGGTCTTCGAGTCTGACGCATCCATCGTGTTCGATCAGGCGGAGAACCGGATGCACAGCATCAAGGCCATCCTCGTCGCGACACTGGGCGGCTGAGGTCATGTCCCGTTCCATCATCTGCACGGAGGCGTGACGTGCGCATCGTCGTCGCGCTCGGAGGCAATGCCCTGCTCAAGCGCGGAGAGCGGCCGGATGCAGCCAACCAGATTGCCAATGTGGCGCTAGCGGTTGAGGCGCTGGCACCCCTGGCCCGCGATCATGAGCTCGTGGTGACACACGGCAACGGTCCCCAGATCGGCGTGCTCGCGGTGGAGAGCGCATCGGACCCGAGGTTGTCGGTGCCATATCCCCTGGACGTGCTGGGGGCGCAGACGCAGGGGATGATCGGCTACTGGCTGCTGCAGGCCTTCCAGAACGCGCTGCCAGGGCGTCAGGTCGCGAGCATGTTGAACCAGACGCTCGTCCTCGCGCACGATGAGGCGCTGGACAACCCGACCAAGTTCGTCGGCGAGGTCTACGAGCAGGCAGAGGCCCTCCGGCTGGCCGACGAGCGGGGCTGGACGGTTCGCCAGGACGGGAACGGCTGGCGCCGGGTCGTCGGGTCGCCCAAGCCTCAGCGGGTCGTCGAGACCAGGATGATCCGCTTGCTGCTTCGCAGCGGCGCGGTCGTCGTCTGCGCAGGCGGCGGGGGCGTGCCGGTCGTCAGGGACGAGCGCGGCAAGCTGCGCGGCGTCGAGGCCGTGATCGACAAGGACCTCACCGCTGCCGTTCTCGCCGAGGCCCTCGAGGCGGACGTGCTGATGGTGCTGACCGACGTGCCGAACGTGGTGCGCCACTACGGGATGCCCGAGGCGGAGCCGATCACACGGATCACGCCGGGTGCGTTGCGTCGGGAGATCTTCCCTGCCGGTTCGATGGGCCCGAAGGTCGATGCGGTATGCCGGTTCGTCGAGCTGACAGGGGACATGGCGGCGATCGGCCGGCTTCAGGACGCGGAGGCGATCATGGCCGGGGATGCCGGCACCATCATCACGCCGGGCGGCAACTATGGCGGACCCGACGACCTCGTGAGCTGACAATGACGGCGCAGCGGTCACCGGGTGGCGCGGGATCGGGCCGAGCTGGCCCGGGCGTGTCGGGATCAGGCGGGTCGGGATCGGCTCGACGTATTGAGGTTGATCCTGAGCGAGTAGTGCGGTGGGTCAATGGTTTTGCCGAGCGCCACGGCGAGCTTCACGCCATCGCCGGGGTGTCGGCATGGTCATCGACCCAGAGGTCGGTGGCCTTGACAGCGGCTGACGATGCCACCGCTGTTCTGGAGCCGTTGGTGCCAGGGGACGGCAGTTCGCCGGGCGATGGCAGTGAGCCGGCCGCTGGCCGTGGCCCTGCGGGACCCGGCGACCTCGATGGGCTGGCCGCCTGGGCGATGCCGCCTGTGGCCATTGCCCTGATCCTGGTGCGGCGGGGCGGTTATGCCGTGGGTCTGGGGCAAGGTCCGGAGCTCATCTCCCACAAGGTAGGCACCCGCTACGTGCAGTCCCGGACCGCTGCCGGTGGCTGGTCCCAGCATCGTTTCGCGCGCCGCAGGGACAACCAAGCCGATGCGCTGGTTGTCTCCGTCATCGAGCACACCCGACGAGTCGTGCTGGCCTCACCCACCGGTGCCCTGATTGTCGGCGGCGACAAATCGTTGGTTCGGGATGTCCTGGCCGACCCACGCCTGGCCCGACTCGCGAAGCTGCCACGCAGGGAGCTCTTCGACCTTCCTGATCCCAAGCTCACTGTCCTGAAACAAGCTCTCCGTCGCGGACGTGCCGTGCGCATCTTGCTCTCCGAACCTGAGACGACGGGGATGCGGAACGGAGAGGGCGGTGAGTGACCTGACCAGATCCGGTCGCTGAGCCGCGACTCCCCACGCCACCACGGCCCCCAGTCGTGCCCCACCAGATGGACGGCCCGTGGCCAGCGACCTCCATGAGCCCAACAACGTCGCCGGTCAGTTCCGAGGGGCGATACGCGTGACGGGGCGTGGTCGCGCGCGGAGAGTAGCCGCGTTGGTCGGGTGCGATGGTGCGGCATACACGTGCGTGCACGGGCGTGGAAACTGCGTGCCAAGAGCGTGAGTCCTGCGGGAAACCATGCAGGAGGACCACTGGCGTCCCGTTAATCGGCCCCCGCGTCACGCACACCGAATACGAGCCAGTTCCGCGTGTAACTGGTGATGCGCTCGATGCCCGTCGAGCTCCCTGCCACGCCATGAGAGGTTCGGTAGTCAGTGCGGAAACACCAACTCGCCGATCCTGAAGGCCAGCACCAGGAGGAGGGTGATGGAGGCGATCACGATGAGCAGGACGGACCGGTCCTCCCGGCGAAAGATGGCCACCGCGGCCAGAACAAGCGACGTTAAGGCAACCAGGGGGATGAGGACGGCAATACCGACGTTGATCCATCGCAACGAGTCCGGGATCAACATGAAGACTGACCAGTACATCGGGAAGAGGGCAACAACTAGCGCAAGCGCCAGTGCCAACTTGCCGATCCGACTCTGCGGAACCAGGTAGATAGTGCAGCTCCTTACATCCCCCTACGCCGGGGTGGGCGCAGCATTTGGCGGGGCGGGATGAGCGACGGACTGCCGCTCGAAGATGACCGACAGCAGATAGAGCATTCCGGTCACTGTCCCAGGCGCGGTGGCGGCGGACAGCGAGCCGCCGAATGCCGCCGATAGCGGGGCGCCGGAGCCCAGGATGTTGAAGACCATGGGCAGGACGGTCGCAACCAACAGCAGCACCGCTGCCGGCAGCGGCCGACGCCAGCCGAGCACCGCGAGCGCGAAGCTCACGACGAACAGCGCGATGGCGTCCAGCGGCCCCTGGAGGAGGTTCTGGAACGTGCGGAAGGCTTCCCAGCCGAAGGCAGCCCAGGCCGAGTAGCCGACCGCTGCGGCGAGCAGCACGCCGAGCACCGGCAGCGCCCACTGCGGACGGGACCACGCGACCCACGACAACGCGACGAGCGGCGCTACCCAGCTGGCGACCAGGAGCAGCGCCGTCCAGCCGCCTGGGTCGTCCACGGTGTAACCGATGATGAACGCGCCGAAGAACAAGGCGAATACGGCCATCCATCCGAGACCGGCGCGACGTAGGGCGAGCGCCCGCCCCGCCCGGTCACGGTGCCGGATGAGAGGCACCACCGCGAGTAGAACGAATATCGGGACCAGGATTGTCATCACGTCCCTCACCCCTGTGCTCAGTGTGGGCCTGTGTGCTCAGTGTGGGCCTGCCGCGCGCCGCTCACCAGAGTCGAAGGGCCCGCGAGATCTCATGGCGAGCACGGATGCTGACAGAGCGTCAGACCCTGGATAGAATCCGCCGATGGTTGACGACTTCGGCCTGATTGTGGGCTTCGACAAAGCCAACGTTGTGCAACGCCGCGTACGGCTGCTCGGGGGAACACGGCCGATGTCGTGGCTGTACGCGCGGCGAACGGGGGGCCGGCGCATCCCGGTGATGGTCCTACAACCGGCACCGCCGTGACACCGCCGGCATCACTTCAGGACCGGCCTGAGCGCGTCGAGCAAGCTCGGTGAGTCCGGCAGCTCTTCCAGGTCGTACCGAACGCGGATCGCGGGCTTGCGGAACTCGATCACGGCGCGGAGGTCGATGGGCGTGCCGATCACGACGATGTCGGCGTCCGCCGCGTCGATGATCTCTTCCATCTCGGCGAGCTGGCCTTCCGAGTAGCCCATGGCTGGCAGAACCGGCCCGACGTCGTATTTGAGGAACGTCTCTGCGATCGTGCCGGTCGCCCAGGGCCGCGGGTCGACGATCTCGGCCGCTCCATGTGCCCGGGCCGCGACGACCCCGGCGCCGAACTTCATCTCGCCATGCGTCAGGGTCGGACCGTCCTCGACCACCAGGACGCGTTTTCCCTTGATCGCATCGGGATCGTCCACGGTCACCCGGCTGTTCGCCGTGATGACCATCGCCCCGGGGTTCGTCTGGTGGATCGTCTCCATCAGCGCGTTGACCTGTTCGGTCGAGGCCGAGTCCATCTTGTTGATCACGATCACGTCGGCCATGCGGAGGTTGACCTCGCCCGGGTAGTAGCTCGTCTCGTGACCGGCGCGGAGCGGGTCGGCCACCACGATGTGGATGTCCGGCTTGTAGAAGGGCAGGTCGTTGTTCCCGCCATCCCACAGCAGCACATCGCATTCCGCTTGCGCCTGCTCGAGGATCTGGCCGTAGTCGACGCCTGCGTAGATGATCGTGCCCGAGGTGATGTGGGGCTCGTACTCCTCGCGCTCCTCGATCGTGGTGTCGTACCGGTCGAGGTCCGCCAGCGTCGCGTACCGCTGCACACGCTGCGCCTCCAGGTTCCCGTATGGCATCGGGTGCCGGACCGCCACGACACGCTTGCCGGCTTCCTTCAGCGTGTCGGCGATCGCTCGCGTTGTCTGGCTCTTGCCCGCACCCGTGCGGACGGCGCAGACGGCGACAACGGGGACGGTTGACGTCAACATCGTCGAGCGCGCCCCGAGCAGCACGAAGTTCGCGCCGTCGGCCAGCACCTGGCTGGCCTTGTGCATCACGTTCGCGTGGCTGATGTCCGAGTAGCTGAAGACGACGTCGTCGATCTGCTGCTCCTTGATCAGCTGCGTGAGCATGCTCTCGTCGTGAATCGGGATGCCCTCCGGATAGCGTTCGCCGGCCAGGCTCGCCGGGTACGTCCGGTCGTTGATGAACGGGATCTGAGTCGCGGTGAAGGCGACAACCTCGACCTGGGGATCGCTCCGATACGTCACGTTGAAGTTGTGGAAGTCGCGCCCGGCGGCGCCCATGATGAGAAGTCGACGTCGCATCCCAGGATCCTCTCGAAGGTTGTGCACGGAACCTCTGGCCGGGCACTGCCCTTCGAGCTGACCTACTGAGTGCCCCCTAGGCCATATTGACACGAAAAGGGATAGGGAGCGGCGCTGCGCGGGGAGCCTGATTCATCACAGCGAACGCGAACAAGAGCCGTTCCCTGCCCTGCTGGGCGGGGTGCTGAAGTCGCTGGGCGGCCGGAGGAGGCGGTGGCTAGGGTGACGCTCATGTTTCCGCGTCCAGATCTGGTCCGTCCGCCCACACTGCAACCTGGCGACAAGGTAGCCATCCTGTCGCCGTCGTGGGCAGGGCCGGGGGCGTTCCCCCGCGTGCAGGACCTGGGCCTGCAACGGTTGCGCAAGCAGCTGCGGCTTGAGCCTGTGGAGTACCCGACGACCCGCAAGATCGGTGCCACGCCGCAGGAGCGCGCCGCCGACATCCACGCGGCCTTCGCCGACACCGAGATCAAGGCAGTCATGGCGAGCATCGGCGGCAGCGACCAGCTCAAGGTGCTTCGCTATCTTGATCCCGTTGTCCTGCAGGCAAACCCGAAGGCCTTCTTCGGCTACAGCGACAACACCAACCTCCTCATATATCTGTGGAACCTCGGGATCACCGGCTTCTACGGGGGATCGACCATGGTGCACCTGGCGCGGCCGGGACGCCTTCATCCGACGACCGTGGAGTCGATGCGCAGCGCCCTGTTCGAGCCCGGGGAGGTCAAGCTCTCGCCGGTCGCCGAGATGACTGATGAGAACCCGAGCTGGGAGGACCCTGCGGCTCTGGAGACCGAGCTGCCGATACGTCCGGGGCCTGGCTGGATCTGGGCGGGGGAGCAGCGATCCGTGACCGGGCCCACCTGGGGTGGGTGCCTGGAGATTCTAGACATGCACCTGCGCGCGGGCTCCTACCTTTTGCCTCCTGAGGCGTATGCCGGGTGCGTCCTTCTGCTCGAGACGTCTGAGGAGATGCCTGGCTCGGAGTACGTCTACCGGGTGCTCATGGGCATGGGAGAGCGAGGCATGCTCCAGCAGTTCGCCGCGGTGGCGGTGGCAACGCCGAAGGCCTGGGACCGTGAGGTGGGCCAGTCCGTGGCCGAGCGGACCCGGTTTGCCAAGGACCAGAGAAAAGCGATGCTCCGTGCTCTCGAAGAGTACAACCCAGGCGTGCCAACGGTTTTCGGCCTCGACTTCGGCCACACCGATCCGCAGGTCATGATCCCGTACGGCGGGTCGATGACGGTGGACGGCATCAGCCGCACCGTCCGGGTGACCTACTGACGTCACCGTCCAGGTGACCCACTGAGGACGCTGACGCCGCGGCCCGGCTGAGATGGCCTTGGCTGAGTCAGGTCTGGAGTGCCTCGATGATCTGGGGACCGTACTTCTCCCGCTTGGCCACGCCGATGCCGCTGACGGTGCTGAGCTCGTCGAGGGTCGTCGGGATGCGGGTCGCGATCTCACGCAGGGTCGCGTCGTGGAAGACGACATACGCCGGGACTCCCTGCTCCTTGGCGGTCGCCGCACGCCACGTGCGAAGCCTCTCGAAGACCAAGGTGGCGCCTGCATCAAGATCGACGGCCGCCGCGGGGCCACGCTTTGTCGAGCGTGCCTTGGCTGCCGGTCGGGGCGCCTCGTGGCGCAGCAGCATCGTGCGCGAGCCACGCAGCACCTCTGCGCTGGCCTCGGTGAGCCGGAGCGTCCCGTACCCGTCGGAGTCGACCCCGAGCACGCCCTGGGCGAGCAGCTGACGAACCACGGCGCGCCATTCGGTGTCGGACAGCTCGGTGCCGATGCCGAAGCCCCGCAGCTTGGCGTGGCCGAGCTGGCTCATCCGTGGCGTTGACTTCCCGAGCAGGATGTCGACCAGGTGTCCGGCGCCGTACCGTTGCCCGTGCTCGTGGTCCAGGCGGCTCACCGTCGAGAGCAGCTTCTGGGCGGCGATCGTGCCGTCCCAGGTCTGCGGGGGTGCCAGGCAGGTGTCGCAGTTGCCGCACGGTGTGCTGGTCTGCCGGAAGTAGGCGAGGAGCCGCACGCGCCGGCACTCGACGGTCTCGCACAGCGCCAGCATGGCGTCCAGGTGCGCCCCCAGGCGACGCTTATGTGTGGCGTCGCCCTCGGAGGTCTCGATCATCCGGCGTTGCTGCACGACGTCCTGCAGTCCGTAGGCGAGCCACGCCGTTGCCGGCAGCCCGTCGCGGCCCGCTCGGCCGGTCTCCTGGTAGTACCCCTCGACTGACTTGGGCAGGTCCAGGTGGGCCACGAACCGCACGTCGGGCTTGTCGATGCCCATGCCGAACGCGATCGTTGCGACCATCACCAGCCCGTCCTCACGCAGGAAGCGGGCCTGGTTCCAGGCACGAACACCAGAGTTGAGGCCTGCGTGGTAGGGCAGCGCCGGGATCCCGTGGTCGACGAGGTACTGCGCGGTCGTCTCGACGGACGCCCGCGACAGGCAGTAGACGATGCCCGCATCTCCGGGGTGCTCTGCGCGCAGCAGGTCGAGGAGCTGTGCCTTGGGGTTGTTCTTCGGGACGATGCGGTACTGGATGTTCGGACGGTCGAAGCTGGCGACGAAGTGGCGGGCCTCGGTGAGCTGGAGCCGCTCGGCGATCTCGAGGTGCGTCGCCTCGGTCGCGGTCGCGGTGAGCGCGATCCGCGGGACCCCGGGCCAGCGGTCGTGCAGCACGGACAGCCGCAGGTAGTCGGGGCGGAAGTCGTGGCCCCACTGGGACACGCAGTGCGCCTCGTCGATCGCGAAGAGGGCGATCTCGCCACGATCCAGCAGGTCGAGGGTGGACGGGACGCGCAGGCGTTCAGGGGCGAGGTACAGCAGGTCCAGCTCGCCTTTGAGGAAGGCAGACTCCACCGAGCGCCGGGCGTCCGGGCCCTGGGTCGAGTTGAGGAAGCCCGCGCGGACGCCGAGGGCGGAGAGCGCGTCGACCTGGTCCTGCATGAGCGCGATCAGGGGGGAGATGACGACACCGGTGCCGGAGCGAACCAGCGCCGGGATCTGGTAGCACAAGGACTTGCCGCCACCGGTCGGCATGAGCACGAGCGCATCGCCGCCCGCCACGACCGTGTCGATGATCTCGGATTGGTCGCCGCGGAATGTGCCGTAGCCGAACACCCGGGTCAGCACGTCGAGTGGCAGGGGTCTGGGCCCGAGAGGCGGTCGTGGCTCCGGACTCACCGGCCTGGCGCGCGCGGGTGACAGTCCGGCCCCCGCGGGTCCGAGCTCAGGGCTGGGCTGCTCATGGGTGTGGTCGGTGGCGGGTTCGCGCGTGGGGTCGTGCGCGGGGGCGCCGTCGTACTCGGGGTCGTACGGCGGTTCTTCGTCGAGCGCAGGCAAGCCCAGAGTCACGCCCGCAGCCTACGGGCCCGAGGTGACACCGCCGCCGCCAGGACGTGCGTCCTGGCGGCGGCGGTGTGCGTTGGCGTGTTCATGAGATGCACCACCAGCACCTCACGGTGCCCTACTGCGCTGAGCTTCCAAGGATGTGACCGGGAAGCCATGCGACGAACGCGTCGAGGTCGGCCACGGTGAGGTCGGCACCCGCAGCGATGAGCGCAGCCTTGTCATTGGCGCCCGTGGTGACCCCTACGGCATACGCGCCTGAAGTGCGGGCGGCAGCCATGTCGCCCGGGTGATCGCCGACATAGACCGAGGCACCTTCTGCGACCAGGGCGCTTGCCTTGTCCTGGGCGAACAGCTCTCCGTAGACGACATCCACAAGCTCGGTCAGCCCGGCTTCGGCCAGTGCCTTGTGAACCGCAGGTGTGTACTTCGCAGAGACCACGACCGTGCGCCCACCCGCGGCTCGAACGGCGCCAAGAGCCTCAAGTGCTCCGGGCATCGGCAGCGTCTCTGGTGCGCTGGGCTCGTCGTAGTAGTAGCGGTATCGCAGCACCAGAGCGTCCGCATCGACTGCTGCGCCGACGGCGGCCGCTGTGTGCACCAAGGGCATCCCCAGATGCGGCACCAGCTCCTCACTGGTCACCTCGACGCCGAGGTCCGCCAGGGCGCGGATGTAGGCGCTGATGATGCGCTCGTGCGAGTCAACGAGGGTGAGGTCGAGGTCGAAGCCGACAGTCAGGGGAGCAGGGATGCCGAGGGGAGCAGTCACCCTCGCGACCCTAACAATGGGCCAACAACGGACCAACGCGGATGGACGCGTCTCCAGACGAGACCCGCGGTTCCGCCGGTGGGCGCGCTCGCGCGGGGAGCACAGGGTCTGGACGTCATGGCCTCTGTCCATCTCCACGTAGACTGGGCCTGAACCCCGTACGACACGCTCGCCATACCGGCGTGTGCTCGTATGCCGTTTTGCCCCATCCTTCCAGCCCGCAATCCTGAACAGGAGCCCGTCTTGCTCGCAGCCACCGGTATCGAGATCCGCGGAGGGTCACGCCTGTTGCTCGAGGGCGCGACCTTCCGGATCGCCCCCGGCGACCGGATCGGCCTGGTCGGACGCAACGGCTCGGGCAAGACGACGCTGACCAAGGTGCTTGCCGGCGTTGGCACGCCTACGGCGGGTCAGGTGACCGCGTCAGGCGATATCGGCTACCTGCCTCAGGACCCGCGTACGGGCGACCTTGAGATGGTCGCCCGTGACCGCATCCTGTCTGCCCGGGGCCTGGACTCGATCATGCGCGACATGAGGGACGCCGAGGGGGCGATGGCCAGCGCCGATGAGAAGACCCGCGACAAGGCGATGAGCCGTTACACCCGGCTCGAGGAACAGTTCACCACTCGCGGCGGCTACGCGGCCGAGTCCGAGGCGGCCGCGATCGCGTCTGCGCTGGGGCTGGACGACCGCATCCTCGGGCAGTCCCTGGCGACCCTCAGCGGTGGGCAGCGACGCCGGGTCGAGCTCTCCCGGATCCTTTTCTCCGGTGCCGGGACTTTGCTCCTGGACGAGCCGACCAACCACCTGGATGCCGACTCGGTCGTCTGGCTCCGGGACTATCTGCGGGCCTACAAGGGCGGGTTGATGATCATCAGCCACGATGTCGAGATGCTCGAAACCGTCGTCAACCGGGTCTTCCACCTCGACGCCAACCGGGCCGAGATGGACATGTACAACATCGGCTGGAAGCCCTACCTGCTCCAGCGCGAGACCGACGAGCGTCGGCGCAAGCGTGAGCGCCTCAACGCCGAGAAGAAGGCCACCACCCTGATGGTTCAGGCCAACAAGATGCGGGCGAAGGCCACCAAGGCGGTGGCCGCCCAGAACATGGCCAAGCGGGCCGAGAGGCTGCTGGCGGGCATTGAGGGCGAGCGGGTCACCGACAAGGTCGCCAAGCTGCGCTTCCCTGACCCGGCACACTGCGGCAAGACGCCGTTGAGCGCCTCCGGTCTGTCACGGTCGTACGGCTCGCTGGAGATCTTCACCGACGTCGACCTGGCCATCGACCGGGGCTCGCGGGTCGTTGTCCTGGGCCTCAACGGTGCCGGCAAGACCACCTTGTTGCGGATCCTCGCCGGGGTGGACCAGCCCGACACGGGCCAGGTCGAGCCGGGCGTGGGGCTCAAGATGGGCTACTACGCCCAGGAGCACGAGAACCTCGACGTCACCCGGACAGTCCTGCAGAACATGAAGTCGGCGGCGCCCGATCTCGGCGACGCCGACACCCGCAAGACCCTGGGCTCCTTCCTGTTCAGCGGGGACGACGTGCACAAGCCGGCCAAGGTGCTCTCCGGCGGCGAGAAGACCCGGTTGTCCCTGGCCATGCTGGTGGTGTCGGCGGCGAACGTCCTGCTCCTCGACGAACCAACCAACAACCTCGACCCAGCCTCGCGCGAGGAGATTCTCGGCGCCTTGCGCACCTACAAGGGTGCCGTTGTCCTGGTCAGCCACGATGAGGGCGCGGTTGCCGCGCTCGAGCCCGAAAGGGTCCTGGTTCTGCCCGATGGTGTCGAGGACCACTGGGGTCCGGACTATCTCGACCTTGTCGCGCTCGCCTAGAGTCGCACGCGTGCCGAACCCCGCGCAGTCCCGACCCCATCCGATGCTCCGCGTCGAGCGGTCGGGCCCAGTGCTGACGATCACCCTGGACAACCCGCAGCGTCGCAACTCCCAGGTGCCCAGCCTGTGGTCTGCGCTGGCCGAAGTCGGGGAGGGTCTGGACCCGTCGGTGCGGGTGGTCCTGTTGCGGGCCGAGGGGCCGTCGTTCTCGGCAGGCCTTGATCGGGCGATGCTGACGCCACAGGGCGCGCCGGGGGAGCCGTCGATACTCGCCCTGGCAGCAGGCTCGGTAGGCCCTTTGGAGGACGCCATAGAACAGTTCCAGCGGGGCTTCTCGATCTGGGCCCAAGCGCCGGCGATCACGATCGCCGCCGTGCAGGGTCACGCGATCGGCGCCGGGTTCCAGCTGGCCCTTGCCTGTGACCTGCGCGTTGTTGCCGACGACGTCGCCTTCGCCATGAGGGAGACCAGCCTGGGCCTGGTGCCCGACCTCGCGGGCACCAGGCCCCTGGTTCGTTCCGTCGGGTATGCGCGGGCGCTCGAGATCTGTGCCACCGGCCGGTTCGTCGGGGCGCAGGAGGCGGTCGCCATCGGTCTGGCGGCCGTGGCCGTGCCTGGCGATCAGCTCGACGCCACGGCGCGCGAGCTGGCGGACGCCATACTGAATGCGCCGCAGGCAGCCGTGCGAGAGCTGAAGCCGCTGTTGCGCAACGCGATCGACGCTTCGCCGGCCGACCAGCTCAGGGCCGAGCGTGAGGCACAGGCACGGCTGCTCAGCGCCATGGTGGCGGGCCCGGGGAAGTAAGCAGCCCGCCGTGGTGTTGTCCAAGCCGACAACGCCACAATGAGTGATCACATGAGTGACGAGTGTCGGAAGACCCCAAGATGATCGACACCACGACGATCGACGAGAAGATGAAGGTGCGCCCACCCGTGTGATGCGGGGGAGAGGGGCCCTGGAGCGGAGGCCGCATGTCCATGCACGCAGGTTGGGGCATGATGCGTTCCCTCACCCGTGAACCGTCGGTGGCGCAGCGCAAGCTGGCTCCGGGGACCGCCAGACGCGTGATCGCCTACGCGCGCCCATACAAGTCCCAGATCATCGTGTTCCTCATCCTGGTGATCTTCGACTCGGCTCTCGTGGTGGCCACACCGCTCCTGCTCGGACAGATCCTCGACAAGGGCGTCATCCCCGGGCGCTCCGATGTCGTCGTCCGGCTCTCCCTGATCATCGCCGTCATCGCGATCCTTGATGGCGCTCTGACCCTGGTTCAACGGTGGTACTCCTCGCGGATCGGCGAGGGGCTCATCTTTGACCTGCGCACCCAGGTGTTCAGCCACGTCCTGAAGCAGCCGATCGCGTTCTTCACCAGAGCCCAGACAGGCGCCCTGGTCAGCCGGCTGAACAATGACGTCATCGGGGCTCAGCAGGCTTTCACCTCAACGCTGTCCGGTGTGGTCAGCAATGTCGTCTCGCTGCTGTTCATCGTCACCGCGATGGCTGTGATCTCCTGGCCGCTGACCCTTGCTGCGTTGATGTTGCTGCCCCTCTTCCTGGTCCCGGCGCGGATCATGGGCCGTCGCCTTGCCGGCCTCAGCCACGAAGCCATGGGACTCAATGCCGAGCTCGGCACCCGCATGACGGAGCGGTTCAATGTGGCCGGGGCGTTGCTGGTCAAGCTGTTCGGCACGCCACGGATCGAGGACGAGCAGTATGCCGAGCGTGCCGGCCGGGTTCGCGACGTCGGGATCAAGATCGCCCTCACCCGGACTCTCTTCCTCGTCGCGTTGACGCTGGTCGCCTCGCTGGCCACGGCCCTGGTCTACGGCGCGGGCGGTGTCATGACGGTCAACAAGACGATCCATGTCGGCGAGCTGGTGGCGCTGGCCGCGCTGCTGGGACGGTTGTACGGGCCGCTGACGGCGCTGTCCAACGTACGCGTCGACGTGATGACGGCGCTCGTCTCCTTCGAGCGCGTGTTCGAGGTGCTGGATCTCCAGCCGCTGGTCAAGGAGGCCGCAAATCCCGTTGTCCTGCAACAGCATCCGGTATCCGTCGAGTTCGACGGCGTCGGCTTCCGCTATCCATCGGCGAACGAGGTCTCGCTGATCTCGTTGGAGACGGTGGCCTCGGGTGACCGGCGCGGGGGAGGTTCCGTGCTGCACGATGTGACCTTCTCCATCCAGCCCGGTGAGATGGTCGCCCTGGTGGGCCCGAGCGGCGCAGGCAAGACGACCATCACCAGCCTGGTCGCCAGACTGTACGACCCCACGGAGGGCCGCATCCGTCTGGGCGGCACCGATCTGCGCGACGCATCGATGGAGTCCTTGCATGACGTTGTCGGCGTGGTGACCCAGGACGCGCACCTGTTCCACGACACCATCGCGGCCAACCTGGCCTACGCCAAGCCGGGGGCGACCCGGGACGAGATGATCTCAGCCCTGAAGTCGGCACAGGTGTGGGATCTGATCTCGAGCCTGCCCGAGGGCCTGGAAACCGTCGTGGGCGACCGCGGACATCGCCTTTCCGGTGGCGAGAAGCAGCGTCTGGCTATCGCCAGGCTGCTGCTCAAAGGGCCCGGTCTGGTGGTTCTTGATGAGGCCACGGCCCATCTCGACAGCGAGTCCGAGCTTGCCGTCCAGCGGGCGCTGGACACGGCGCTGACGGGTCGCACCGCCCTGGTGATCGCCCACCGGTTGTCAACCGTGAGGGGCGCCGACCAGATCCTCGTCGTCGTCGACGGACGGATCGTGGAGCGCGGCAAGCACCACGAGCTGCTGGCGCAAGGCGGCGTCTATGCGGACCTGTACAACACCCAGTTCGCCTCAGGCGCGCAGAAAGACGTGGCAGAGGTCATCTAAGCCACCGGTCAACGATGGACGCGGGCCCGCCCCTCAACGAGAGGGATGAGCCGTTGACGAGCAACTTGGCGCGGGGCCTAGAGGCCGCAGTAGAACTGGATGAGCTCGATTTCTGTCGCCTGTCTGGACTCGTTGGTCCCATCGCGGCCTATGTAGTACCCGGCCCACTCGCGGGCGGTGTCATTGGCGGTCTCGTCCTTCACAATGCGTTTCATGCTCTCGACGATGCTGGCGGGGCTCCCATCCAGGCGCTCTTGTCGGAGCTGCTCACAGGACGAGCTCGCAGAGTGGGATGGAGCGGGCGCTGGGGCGTCGGCGTGAACCGTCTCAATCTTCACCGTAATGAGGAGGATGACGATTATGGCGACGGAGTAGCCGACGAGATAGTGCCCGTTCCAACCCACGCTGTGACTGATGATTCCCCCATTTGATGATGGAACGGAATCTAAACCCGTTGATGCTGTTCCGCATGTTCAGTCGTTCGACGAAGTCGAAGCCGTTGCAGGGCTATTCGTCTTCCTCGTCCCAGATCCGGGTCTTCTTGACCTTGGGGGGTCGGGCCGGGGCTGAGCCCACCGGTGCCGGGGCCGCCGGCTCGGACTCCTCGAGATGTTCACGTCGGGCGCCGACCAGGACCAGAACGAAGCCCACAGGGGCTGCGAGCCACCACTGCAACGCATAGGCCAGGTGCGGTCCCTGGCCGGTGTCGGGCTTCTCCAGCGCCTGGGGGTGCTCGATGCGCTCACCTGGCGGCCCGGCTTCAGCGCGCCGGATCAGGTATGCGCCGTACAGCGGGGTGCCCGTCTGTGCCGAGGCCTCGGCGAGGTTGATCGACGCCAGCTGGTCGTTCGACATCTTCCGCCCCAAGCTCGGCTCACCCAGTCGCAGCCAGCCCGTGACGGTGATGTCTCCGGCGGGGGTGGCGGGCGTTCTGGATGGCTCGGCTGCTGTCCGTCCGTTGGGGATCCACCCCCGATCGACCAGCAGGGAGGTGCCGTCGGCCAGATCCAACGGAACCACGACCTCGTATCCGAAGACCCCGTTGTTCGGACGGTTGCGGACGAGCATGACTTGCTGGGCGGCATACCGTCCGGTCGCGGTGACCTGCGTCCACTCCTGCGCCAGGGGCAGCTTGGCGTCGGGTGCGGGCAGCGCACGGGACAGCGGTATCGGGCTTGCGGAGTAGTGGCTGTCGATCCGCTCGGCCCTCGCGGCCTTGGCCTCATGCCGGTGCCACTGCCATCGGCCGAGGAACATGCAGGCGACGGCGAAGACCACGGCGATCGCCAACATGGTGAGCCAACGTCGCGAGATCACCACCCTGAGCACCTGACGACCGTACCGCCCTACGCTGTGACGTATGAAGAGTCTGCCGATCGCATCCGTGCCACCCGCCGGTATGCCCGACACTTTTGGCCGGGTCGCCACCGATCTGAGGGTCTCGGTCACCGACCGCTGCAACCTGCGCTGCTCATACTGCATGCCGGCCGAGGGCCTGCCGTGGATGCCCAAGCCCGAGATGCTCACCGATGATGAGCTGCTGCGGATCATCACGGTCTTCATCGGGCTCGGGGTGCGTCAGGTGCGGCTCACCGGCGGCGAGCCACTGTTGCGTCGATCTCTGGTCGACGTGGTGACCGGCATCGCTGCGCTGCAACCGCGGCCGCTGATCGCGATGACCACCAATGGAGTCGGCCTCGACCGGCTGGCGGCGCCGCTGGCCGGCGCCGGTCTCGACC
This sequence comes from Dermatophilaceae bacterium, assembly GCA_035655615.1. GTDB lineage: Bacteria > Actinomycetota > Actinomycetes > Actinomycetales > Dermatophilaceae > UBA4719. The sequence continues at coordinate 6,284 of DASRUA010000093.1, read as the reverse complement.
GGGTCAATGTCAGCCTGGACACGATCGACCAGCAGGAGTTCTTCAAGCTGACCCGACGTGACCGGCTGGTCGACGTTGAGAAGGGGCTGAAGGCCGCGGCCTCAGTGGGGCTGACACCGGTCAAGGTCAACGCCGTGGCGATGCGTGGGATCAACGATCACAGCGCCGCAGACGTGCTGCAGTGGTGCTTGGACCGCGGCTACCAGCTACGGTTCATCGAGCAGATGCCACTGGACGCGCAGCACGCGTGGCAGCGCGACCAGATGGTGACGGCCCAGGAGATCCACGAGCAGCTGGCCGCCCGGTTCGCCCTGACGGCGCTGCCCGACAAGGCCCGGGGCAGTGCACCCGCAGAGCTGTTCCTGGTCAATGGCGGGCCGGCGACCGTCGGGATCATCGCCAGCGTGTCCGCCCCCTTCTGCGCCGCCTGCGACCGGGTCCGGCTGACGTCGGATGGCCAGGTCCGCAACTGCCTGTTCGCCAAGGGCGAGGTGGACCTGCGTGGCCCGTTGCGTGAGGGTGCGAGCGACGCTGAGCTGGCTGGTCTGATCCAGGGTGAGATGTGGCGCAAGGCTCGTGGCCACGGCATCGACAAGCCCGGCTTCGTTCAGCCCGAGCGGCCTATGTCCTCCATCGGAGGGTGACGTGCCTGGCTGCTGATGTCAGCTTTCGTAACGGCCAGATCAGCCCATCTCGTCAGTCAGCTCCGAAACAAGGACTGCGTCCTTGAGGAAGCCTCGTTTCGACAGGAAGTCGGAGAGCGGGTCAGCGTGACTCTCGCAGGCCAGCCAGGTCTTGCGCCGCTCGGGCGCGTGCAGCTTCGGGTTGTTCCACAACAGGCCGTATGCCGCCTCGACGCGGCAGCCTTTGGCGCTGCAGCGGACCGTGTGGCCATCAAGTGTGGACTGGCTCGTGTTCATTCGGGAGGCTCCTCATCGGGACGACGGGGTGAGAGCTCGGGAGCTCTGCCGTCGTTTGGCGTCACCGGTCCGAGGGCTGTGCCCCCCCGCGACCTCGTGGCATTGGCCACCACGACGGCAAAATACGGGAGGATTACGGCTGCGATGACAAGGCACCAACCTAGCACCGTCCAGTGGAGCACCCCGAGCGCGACGACCGCGAGAACAAAACATACGGTGCGGATCCCCATGGAAAGCAGATAGCGTCGCATCCGCCCCTTCTGGTCGTCCTGCAGGGACGCAGGCAGGCCGGTGACGGAGTACACGGGTTCGTGGGCACGGGAAGCTTGCCTCTTCACATGACGACGATATGCCGGGCTGCCTGTGGGGTCCATGCGAGGTACTCGCGGGTAGTCGGCTAGCGTCCTACGGTGGCCGCCCGATAGAGCGCGCGTCCGCTCATCGAACATATGTTCGGACAAGATTCCGGTGGAGGTACTGATGGCTGACCCGCGCAACGTGCTGATCACGGGAGGCAACCGAGGTATCGGCCTGGCGATCGCGCGGGCTTTCGTGCAGGCCGGGGACAACGTCGTGATCACCCATCGTTCCGGTGAGCCCCCTCAGGGACTCCAGGGCGTGATCTGTGAGGTGACAGACAGCGAGTCGGTGAATGCCGCGTTCACGGCCGCAGAGGAGAAGCTCGGCGGGCCGATCGAGGTGCTCGTGGCCAACGCCGGGATAACCCGCGACGGTCTGTTGATGCGAATGAGCGACGATGACTTCGACTCTGTGATCGACACCAACCTCACCGGTGCCTTTCGCTGCGCACGTCGGGCCAGCAAGGGGATGATCAGGCTTCGCAGGGGACGCATCGTCTTCATCTCCAGCGTGGTGGGGCTCTATGGCTCGGCAGGGCAGACGAACTACTCGGCCAGCAAGTCGGCGCTCGTTGGGCTGGCCCGGTCGATCTCGCGTGAGCTGGGGGGCCGGGGGATCACCGCCAACGTGGTTGCCCCCGGCTTCATCGACACCGAGATGACCGCTGAGTTGTCGCCGGATCTCAAGAAGACCTACCTCGCGGGCATACCTGCCGGTCGTTTCGCCTCCCCGGACGAGGTCGCTGCGGTCGTGAGATTCATCGCGTCCCAGGACGCGGCATACATCACTGGCGCTGTCATCCCTGTTGACGGCGGCCTTGGCATGGGTCACTGACCACAGGTCACCAACCTGACCCCGTTCATTGCATGGAAGGAAGAGCATGTTGTTGCAAGGCAAGAAGCTGCTGATCACGGGAGTCCTCAAGGACTCCTCGATCGCTTTTCACGTGGCCAAGCTGGCCCAGGAGGAGGGCGCCGAGGTTGTGCTGACCTCGTTCGGTCGCGCGATGAAGATCACCCAGGCCATCGCCAAGCGGTTGCCGTCGACACCGCAGGTCATCGAGCTGGACGTGACCAACCAGGAGCACCTCGACTCCCTCGCCGAGCGGTTGGGAGAGCAGGTCGATCGTCTCGACGGCGTGCTGCACTCGATCGGCTACGCCCCGCCCGGTGCCTTCAACTTCCTCGAGGCCAGCTGGGAGGACGTCGCGACCGCGTTACACGCCTCGGCATACTCCCTCAAGGCCCTTGCGATGGCCACGTTGCCGTTGATGCCTCTGGGTGGCAGCGTGGTCGGCCTGACGTTCGACGCCAAGTTCGCCTGGCCGATCTACGACTGGATGGGTGTGGCCAAGGCCGCCTTCGAGTCCACCAGCCGCTACTGCGCTCGCGATCTGGGGCCCAAGGGCGTCCGGGTGAACCTCGTTGCAGCCGGCCCCATCCGCACGACCGCCGCCAACTCGGTTCCCGGATTCGAGACCTTTGAGGACTCCTGGGACAACCGGGCCCCCTTGGGCTGGGACGTCAATGACGCGGTCCCGGCGGCGAAGGCATGTGTGGCGCTGTTGTCCGACTGGTTCCCGGCAACCACGGCCGAGATCATCCATGTTGACGGCGGCTTCCACGCGATGGGCTAGCTGAGTTGACTGATGCCGTGACCCTCCGCAAAGTCACCTCGGCTGATGCTGCACCGGTGGTTTAACTTGTGGGTCTTCCAAAGAAAACGGGTCTGGCGAGGGAACCAGCTGCAGGAGAGCCGGGAAGTCAGCGAGGGGGCAGGTTAGGAGCCGGGGTCGGCGTGCCGTCGGCTTCATCGGCGTCCTCGATCTCCTCGCGCGAGATCCCCAGCAGGTACAGCACGGCGTCCAGATAGGGCACATTCACGGCGGTGTCGGCTTGTTCGCGCACGATTGGTTTCGCGTTGAAGGCGATTCCCAGACCGGCCGCGGCGAGCATGTCCAGGTCGTTGGCGCCGTCGCCGATCGCCACGGTACGCGACATCGGCAGGTGCTCGGTGTCCGCGAAACGGCGCAGTGCCTCGGCCTTGCCGCGGCGGTCAACGATCTCGCCGACCAGACCGCCGGTGAGGAACCCGTCCTTGATGTCGAGACGGTTGGCGTGGGCGTGGTCGATCCCGAGATCTGCCGCGAGCGGGCCGACGACCTCAATGAAACCCCCGGAGACGACGGCCACGGTGAACCCGAGGCGTTTCAGGGTGCGCACCAGGGTTCGGGCACCGGCGGTCAACCGGATGGCGGCGCGCACCTCGTCCAGGACGCTCACCGGAAGTCCGGACAGCAGGGCCACGCGAGCCTTCAGGCTCTCAGCGAAGTCGAGGTCGCCCCGCATGGCAGCCTCGGTCACCGTTGCGACCTCGGCCTCCTTGCCGGCGTGCTTGGCCAGCAGGTCGATCACCTCGTCCTGGATCAGCGTGGAGTCCACATCCATGACGACGAGCCGGTGACCTCGTCGGGCCAGGCCGGCGGGGGAGACTGCGATGTCGACGCCGCGAACGGCAGCCTCAAGGGAGAGCTCGATGCGCAGTGCCGCGATATCGGCACCCGAGATATCCAGTTCCACGGTGGTGACCGGATACCGCGACAGTCGCCGGATCCGGTCGATGTTGGCGCCGTGCGCCGCGATCCGGGCGCTGATCGCGGCCACCGCGCTGGCCAGCAACGGCGCGCCGAGGACAACCACAACAGCCCGGCCACCGCGGCGGGTAGGGTTGTCGCCCCTGCCGGACTCGACGGTGACGTGCATGCCCAGCGCTGTGCCGACGTTGACGACGACATCGCGCAGACGGCTGTCCCCGGGCCCTGCGGAGAGCAACAGGGCCAAGGTCAGGTGCCCGCGTACGACGACCTGTTCGAGGTCCAGGACCTCGGCCCCCACATCGGCGATGGCGTCGAAGAGGGTACTGGTGACGCCGGGACGGTCGTCACCGGAGACGGTGACCAGCAGTGTCTGTGTTGCGGGATCTGGCACTCTGCAAGGCTATCGTCGCGCCGGTCGGGACTCGCGCCGGTTGGGACTATGGCCGGTTGCGTTCGTCCCGCCAGGCGATCAGGTCCCGCAACGGGCCGAGGTCGAATGCCGGTCCGCCAACCCCGTAGGTGAACAGCCGCGTGCCCACGGCATACAGGCTCTCGGCGCTGGTCGCAGGGTCCCTGGGCGACACCCCGGCGGACCGTTCGATCCCCAGAGGATCACGCCCGACCTTGGCGCACCACTCGTTGAGCACCTCGTGTTTGTGCGCCACCGTATGGGCGTCGCCGAAACCGTGCCAGATGTCGGCGTGCTGGGCCACGATCCGCAGGGTCTTGCGCTCGCCGCCACCGCCGATCAGCACTGGGATGTGGCGCGTCGGCGGTGGGTTCAGCTGTGCCAGACGGCTGGTGATCAGGGGCAGGTCCCGGTCGAGGGCATCGAGCCGTCCGCCAGCGGTCCCGAACTCGATGCCGTACGCGTCGTAGTCCTTCTCGAACCAGCCGGACCCGATGCCCAGGATCAGTCGTCCGTCGCTGACGTGGTCGACGGTGCGTGCCATGTCCGCCAGCAGCTGGGGGTTGCGGTAGGAGTTGCAGGTGACCAGCGCACCGATCTCGACCCGCTCGGTGGCTTCGGCGAAGGCCGCCAGCATCGTCCAGCACTCGAAGTGCTTGCCCTCGGGTTCCCCGTACAGCGGGTAGAAGTGATCCCAGTTGAAGACGACATCGGCCCCCAGCTCCTCGGCCTGGGCGCAGGCGCGCCGGAGGTCGCTGTATTCCGCGTGCTGGGGTTGCAGCTGCACGCCCACTCTGGCCGGACGAGGGTCGGGCGTGCTCACGGTCGGACCACCTGGCTCTTGCCGACCACGGTGATGCCGGAGTCGGTCACCGTGAAGCCGCGTGCCAGGTCCTTCTCACGGTCGACGCCGATGCTCACCCCTGGAGGCACGACGACGTTCTTGTCGATGATGGTTCGCTGGATGGTGGCGTTCTCGCCGACCTGGACGAAGTCGAGCAGGACGCTGTCTGAAACCGTGGCGTAGCTGTGGATATGGACGCCGGGTGAGAGCACCGAGTGGGTTACCTTGCCGCCGCTGATCACGACACCGGGGGAGACCGCGGAGTCGGTCGCCTCGCCGATCCGGCCTTTGGACCCGAAGACGAACTTGGCCGGAGGGTAGTTGCCATGGTCGGTGTAGATCGGCCACTCATAGTTGTAAAGGTTGAACACCGGGTGGATGGAGATGAGATCCATCTGTGCGTCGTAGTAGGAGTCGATCGTGCCAACGTCGCGCCAGTATCCGTGGTCGCGATCCGTGGAGCCGGGGATCGGGTTGTCCTTGACGTCGTAGGAGTAGGCCTGGCCTCGGCGTACGAAGTCGGGGACGATGTCGCCGCCCATGTCCCGGTTGCTCCCCTCGCGTTCCGCATCGCGGGTGACGGCGTCGATGAGTACGTCGGCGTCGAACACGTAGATCCCCATCGAGGCAAGGATCTCGCCTGGGGAGTCCCGCAGGCCGGTCGCGTTCTTGGGCTTCTCCAGGAAGGCTTCGATCTTGTTGGTGGATGCGTCGACCTGGATGACGCCGAACTGGTCGGCCAGCTCGATGGGCTGGCGGATCGTGGCAACCGTCACGCCAGCGCCACTGGAGACATGCGCCTCGACCATGTGGCTGAAGTCCATCCGGTACACGTGGTCCGCGCCGGCCACCACGACGATGTCGGGCTTCGCGTCATACACGAGGTTCAGGCTCTGGAAGATCGCGTCGGCACTGCCCTGGAACCAGCTCTTGTCGATCCGCTGCTGGGCTGGCACCGGCGTCACGTAGTTGCCGAGCATCGTCGACATCCGCCACGTCGTGCTGATGTGGCGATCCAGGCTGTGGGACTTGTACTGGGTGAGCACGACGATCTTGAGATAGCCCGAGTTCACCACGTTGCTGAGCGCAAAGTCGATCAACCGGTAGATGCCGCCGAACGGCACCGCGGGCTTGGCCCTGTCGGCCGTCAGCGGC
>DASRUA010000092.1:0-3657 GCA_035655615.1 Dermatophilaceae bacterium | reverse complement strand
CTGCTCTTCACCGGCTCTTCGCAAGACTCCCGGCACCACAGCGACCAGTAGGGACCGAGACAGAACCACAAACCGGGCCAACCTGCAGTGCTCGGCCGCTGCTGGGATCCTCTAGCTCCTCGGATCTGTCCTGCTGGCCGGGTGCGTACAAAGGCCGGGACCCTCTCCCCTGAGAGAGGGTCCCGGCCTATCGAGATTCTCTGAGCCCATCCTGAGGCCGGGGCCGCGTGCCAAGACGGCTAGCCGAACGCTCAATAGCCTGGCCACCAGCCTCTGCTCTCCCTGCACCGTGGTCGTCTTCCAGAACGGATAGGACCTGCTCGTTGCGTCCTGTGCGTTGTGTCGGGCGCGGGTTGAGCCGACGGAGCAGTCCTTCCCCGTCCTGCTACCGACTCCAGGGTCGTGCCGGGCAGTGGAGGGACTGTCCCCGCACCAAGTTGCCTGGCATTGCGGACCGTGCGGCTGAGGTGCGGACACATCCGACCTGCTGGGTAACGGCACTAGCTAGCGGGCGCGCGAATGGGGCGCGCGAAGGCGGGGCGGGCCACGGACTGGGGCGGAGGGTGTGGATTGACGTCTTGCCGGGTTTCCGGGTGTGCTTTGGTCAGGACCGAACGGACAAAGCGCCAAGAGCCATGACGCACACGGCGATGACGGCGATGGCAACCAAATATCCGCTGGCCGCGCCGCGACCTGCGCTGTAGTCCCCCATGAGATCGCGGTCGCGGGCGATCCCATACATGAACCAGAGCAACGGCAGGAGAAGCACCGCGTTGAGGACCTGGGTGAGGACCAGGATGGCGACGAGCGGCGCACTCGGGATCAGGACGAGGCCGGCGCCGATGACGGTGACCAGTGCAAACGTTCCGTAGAACAGGGGCGCGGACCGAAGGTCGTCGTCAAGGGCGGCGGGGCTGCCGGTGAGGTCGCTGACCGAGTACGCCGTGGACAGCGGCAGGATGGAGGCGGCGAGGACGGCCGCACCGATGAGTCCGATGGCGAACAGGTCCTTGGCCAGCGTCCCGGCGAGAGGTTCGAGTGCCGCGGCGGCGTCGGCGGCGTCGTTGATCGAGAGCCCGTTGGCATGCAGGGTCGCCGCGCACGACACGACGACGAAGAAGCCGATGATCCCGGTGAGCAGCGCGCCAGTGATCACATCGATGCGCAGGTAAGCGCCCGTAAATCAAAGACACGCGTAGTTCAGGGTTGAGCGGCTGGGTTCACCTGGTAGTTCCACTCGGGGTGGAAGTCGTGCCGTATGAGGTGCTGGGCTTCCAGATCTCGCATCTGGGCGTCGGTGATCTTGATTCCTTTGGCGTAGAGGGTGTCGTCGAGTTCGGCGGTGACTTTCAGTCCGGTGCGGGTTGTGGTTCCCGCGATGAGGTTGACGATGACTTCGTGGCTTGTCAGGGGCTGGCCACGCCAGTTCATCGAGATCTGACTGAACAGCCGGTGTTCAATCTTGTTCCACTTGGAGGTGCCAGGCGGGAAGTGGCACACGGTGATGACCAGCCCGGTTTGGGTTGCCAGCTGGGCGAGTTCACGTTTCCACAGGCGCAGCCGGTACCCGTTGGAGCCTCCGCCGTCGGCGGTGATCAGCAGCCGGGTGGCGTCAGGGTAGGCGGGCTGGCCGACCTTGTCCCACCAACGGCGGATCGACTCGACCGCGAACTCGCCCGTGTCGTGGTCGGATCCGACCGACACCCACCCGGTGTTGGCGGCCATGTCGTACACCCCGTACGGGGTTACCTTGCCGAGTTCTCCTTTGAAGTCGTAGACGTTGGTCTGTACCGGCTCGCCGGCGGGCCGGTACTCCTGGCCGCCGTTCTTGTAGTTGCCGACCAGCTCCTTCTTCTTCCCGTCGACGCTGATCACCGGCTGCCCGGCGGCGATGTGTTCCTCGGCCTCGGTGTTGATGTGCGCGAACTGGACGTCGCGGTCGGGATGGTCCCCACCCTCGATCGTCTTGGCGTTGCCCTGCAGGCTGAAGTTCTCCTCCCGCAGCAGCGCCGCCACGGTCGGCGCCGACACCGTGTGCCCGCCGGCGGTCAGCTCGTCGGCCAGGTGGCGCAGGCTCTTAGCTTGCGATTAAACCTTGGCCGACTTGGTTTTGGCCTCTTTCATGGTCAGTTCGGTTGCCTTGGCTGCCACCTGGCGCATCTGGGTGATGATGGCGCGGAGCTGGCGGTCGTTGGTGATCCACTCCTGGTAAAGCTCGGCTTCGCTCTGGCTGAGTCGACGGGTGACAGTCTTGCCGTCGATCTTGGCGGTCCACTGCCAGTACGGGCCATGCATCTGTGGGGGGTCACCGTGGCAGCGGCAGTTGGGGGTTCCGCAGCGGGTGTGGCGACAGGTGATGCTGCCGGCGGCGATGTAGCCGACGTCGACAAGCTGGGCGGCGAGCTCGCGGTAACGGCTCGCGTAGGTGGCCAGTTGTTGTGCGGTTGATCGCGCCAATGTGGGGTCCTTTCGGCGTGTCGAGATGATTCTGCCAGTACCTCTCCCAGACAGTATAAAGACTGTCTGGGAGAGGTACTGATGAGTTCTCAACACACACGATTCACACAGGCGAGCCCGGCGGTGGCGGCGCTGGTCGACTTCCGTGCCGGCTTCTTCCGTTGCCTGACCGGCTGGGCCGACGCGGCGTTCGAGCTGGGCGACGCAGCCTTGTGCGCACCGGCACCGGTCACCTCGGTACCCACGCTGAGCCTGGAGCCGACTTTCCGCCGCAGCCACGGCAGCCTGTACAAAGCCCTGTCCCTGGGACGCATCGACCACGAGCAGATGCGCGACCTGCTCGTAGCGCATCGCCCCACCACGTGGCCGGCCGTGTTCGCCGTCGATGCCTCCACCTGGGCGCGCTGCGACGCCGAGACCAGCCCCGAGAGGGGCTTCTACTACTCGGCGTCCAAACACTCCGCCGGCCAGCCCATCGTCGCCGGCTGGTCCTACCAGTGGATCACCCAGCTCGACTGGGCCTTCGACTCCTGGACCGCGCCGGTAGACGCCGCCCGGATCCCACCCACCGCCGATGCCACAACCTTCACCATCGAGCAGGTCACTCGCCTTGTACAGCGCCTGCCCGACAACGGCCAGGTACCGATGTTTGTCTTCGACGCCGGCTACGACCCGATCGCGATCGGCGCCGCACTGAGCGACACCCCAGCGCAGGTCCTGGTCCGCATCCGCGGCGACCGAGTCTTCTACACCGACCCCGACCATCCCGCCGCCGCCGCGATCGGAAGGCCACGCCGCCATGGCACCAGGTTCGCCCTGTCCGACCCAGCAAGCGCGCCCGTGCCCACCGCCGAACTGTCCGTCCAGGACAAACGCCACGGCAGGGTGCACGTGAGCAGCTGGACCGGGCTACACCCCAAACTCGGATGCCGCGGACGCTGGGCCAACCACGACCACCCACCCATCGTGGCCGGCACCGTGATCCGCGTCGACGTCGAACACCTACCCAAACAAGGCCCCAGCCCACTGAAGACGCTGTGGCTGTGGTGGTCCGGACCAGGCGAACCCGACCTCGACCTATGCTGGCGTGCCTACCTGCGCCGCTTCGACATCGAGCACACCTTCCGCTTCGTCAAAAGCACCCTCGGCTGGACCACACCAGCGCTACAGACCCCCGACCAAGCCGACCGCTGGACCTGG
>DASRUA010000091.1:0-5146 GCA_035655615.1 Dermatophilaceae bacterium | reverse complement strand
AGGGAAAGCCGGGGCCGACTTCGACGGGCAGAAAGAACACCCCTCCTCCCCGCACGACGTAGCAGACCCCGCGGCACAGCAGGGTCCTTAATGGCACTGTGATCCTCCGTCCGCAACTAAGAGGCCTTTCGGTCGGGGACGTCCGCCGGCCAGGAATCACTGCCGATCCGAAGTCGACAAGCTCGTCAGGCTCGGGAACGTCGCCGAGCGCCCCCTCTGCGGAGGATCCGGTCGACCCAAGCGCCCTCAACTCGACCAATTGAGTGCGTTCAGATGACAGGGGCGAGACCTTTGGACGTCCGCGAAGGATCGGTGACCGGTCACCGATCCTTCGCGGGACACCGGAGGTCCCAACCGCGCGTCATCTGGACGCACTCAGACCGATCTCGGGCAGCTGATTGCCCAGAGGCCTGGATCGTGTCACGAGCCGTCGCGCAAGTCGCCCAGGCGTTCGCGGGTGAACCGGATGTCGTCGAAGGTAACGGCGCAGCCGTTTCCGGTCGGCGACTGGGCCTCGAAGCCGATCGAGACAGGGCCGGACGGGTCGTCGATCGTGAAGAAACGGATCATCGCCCACGTCGTCCCGTCGAAGGACGCGTGGTACGCGAAGGCGTGGTCGATGCGTGATACCCGGAGCCACACCGAGCGTGCGTCGACCACGAACGCGTTGGCGTCGTCCGCCACGCCGCGGTTGACCACGGAGACGACCATGGGCTCACGAGCGGGCGAGTACTCGAAGCAGAGCTTGGCCCAGTGTCGCTCGTCGATCCACAGCAGCAGCACCCCCGCGTCGAACGTCGCGGCGAAGTCGACGGTCACGCGGGCGCTGAGCTGGAAGTCGCCGGTGGGTGGTCCCCCGAGCAAGGTCGCGGCGTTGAGCATGGACTCCGCGTTGAGCGTGGAGCCCGCGCCGGGGTCGATGAAGATGTCGCTGTGCGGGTCGGCGGTCACTCTGATCGTGCCGGCCGGCCCGTCCACCGTCCATGCCTCGCCAGAGGAAGGGGTGAGCGGGAAGGGCACGCCGGGTGCAGCAAGAGTCGTCATCTGATCTCTGATCTCCTAGGCGAAGTGTTGTCGGGTCCCAACCACGAGCTCATCATGGTCGTTTCGGTGGCGCGCAAGGTTGGCCGCTCCGCGCGGACGGTGGCCAGCGGCTCCGCGATGGGTCGGTCGGTCCCGAGCGCCCCGAGCGGTGGTGTCGAGGACGGCGACGAGGATGACGAGGATCGCGCTGCGCAGGCCCACCCGTGGTTGGGCCCGAGTTGCGGGTGGCGATCATGGTGGTCACGGTTGAGAATCCTGTCAGCAGACGGTGTTGGCCGATTTCACAGCGCCGCGAGGGCACGCTCTGGACGTCCGCGCAGGCCGCGTTGGGTGTGCGTTCTTGGCCGGTGAGGGATCGGTCTACGGACACCAAGGTTTGCCTTTCGGTGCGTCCGGTCATCGTTCCCTTGCGCTGAGTCCCGTCGCGTCGTGCTCGAGGGCGCGGCCGACGCCCGGTGCCCAGTGTGAACGGGGTCTGGTGCACATGGACTGGTTCGGATCCGTGCATAGCGGCGAAATCTCTATCGCCAGAACCTCCGTTTCCCCGACCAGCACGACATTGTTACCCGACGCGGACGTGCACAGCCCGTGCCGCTTTGCCCCGTCACCGGGACTCCTAACTGGACCGGTTCTTGCAACGGAAGCCCCGTGACGATGACGAACCCGTAGTGGTCGGCCATCTCGGCGGCGATCTCGCTCAGGGGGTGCAAAGTCGACAGGACGGCGCTCTCGCCCTCGTCCCCGGGTTTGCCGAACAGTGCAACACTGCGGCTCTGCAACTCCACGTCGCGGCGGGCGCCGTAGTAGAGCCCGCTGAATCCGGCCTGCCACAGACGCAGCGCCCACTGCTGGGCGAGTGCATAGGCGTCATCTTCGTTACCCATGCTCAGGTCGTTGCTGATCCCGAACTTGCCGAGCACCTGAGGGTTGGTCAGGTCCGCCAGGCGAAGGTCGGATGGCATGTACACCTCGGCCAGGACGCGCTCGTTGATCATCGCTTGGCTGATGTAGCGGAACCGTCCCAGAGTCTCCACGAACGCGCCTCGAGGGTGGGAACTGAGGTAGAGGGTGCCGAAGCCGGCTTCGGGCAGGGGCGGGTTGAACCTGCCGTCCTGACCAGTAGCGAAGTAGGCCGTGTCGTGCTCGACCCGGTGCACACGCGACAGCGGTTGCTGAGCCGGCCAGGTGAGGGTCGGAAATTCACGGGTCAGGACGTTAGGGTCTCCGGGTGGCGGCGGCGTCCTCACGTCGACAGCGCCTTGGCCGCACGATACGCCGCGTCCAGGACGGGCTGGTCCTCCTTGGCCGAGGCGATCCACTCCTCTGGGGTCTGCTCGCCCAGTTCCTGTTGAGGTGTGCCCGCCCACGACAGCAGTGCGAGGGGATCCCAGATGTCTGCCCCAGCGGGGCCAGTTTTGGCCCACTGCGCAAGCAGCGCCGGGACAACGTGGCGCACGTGCTGCTTGGGAATGTCGAACTGCCAGCTGGGAAACCAAGTGGTACCGCGACCGGCAACTCCGAACAGCGCGTGCGTCTTGACCTTCTTGTGGACGGCCTGTCGAGTGATGCCAAGCAACATGGCCACGTTGGTGGTGTCGAGGCGGTCCTCCCCGATCCCACAACAGGTCTGACCTATGCCGACCTCATGGGTCTTGACCGGGTCGTCCTTATCAAATACAGCTTCCCGCATGCACAAGCGCAAGGCGCGCCCGTGGGCTGGCGCTTCGTGAAGAACGCCGACCTGCTCTCCTGGGTCCTTGAACGCACCACTTCGCGGCCGCCGCAGCCAGGTCGGGTCGTGGTGTCTCCAGGGGTCACAGTGACCCACGCCGCGCCGAGCAGCGACACCGCGGAGGCCATGACCGTTACCTCGCCCAGTGGTGGTTCGGTGGTCTTCTCACGCCTCTGGTGGCCGGGTTACACCGCCAAGCTCGACGGCCGCCCGGTGCCGGTGGACTCGGTCAAGGGTGTGTTCGTGACGGTCAGGCTCCCTGCCGGCACGCGGTCAGCCCGGCTCGATCTGTCGTATCGTCCGCCTGGCACAAGGTTCGGTCTCATTCTCGCGAAGGGGGGTGCCGCCCTGATGACCGCACTGCTGACCCTTGAGCTCATTTTGTGGCGTCGACGGCGCGTTGGTGGCCGAACCGGACAAGACGGGACACCAGGAACGGTGTCCGGCGTCAGTGGCACGACTGGGGCAATCGGCAGGGCCGCGCACATATCGAATCGCCTGCTGAAGAGGAGTACGTAAGGATCACAGGCGCCGAGCAAGTTAGCCGAGGCTGGACTTGGCCGCCGCACTTTCTATGCCGCATTTCGCGCGGCCGACGGACCGGGACGCCAATTCGTGAGGCCTGACCGCTGTCCAATTATGGGACAGGCCCGACCGTGAGACTTCCTGCACTCTTGAAATCTGGCCGCCAACCGATCCGACCACACCCCTGTGCTGGCTGCTGCTCTGTCCCCGGAGCCCTAAGGAGCTCACCATGACCCTTGACCCATTCCCTGATGAGGCCGAGCAGCTGTTGGAGCGGACGCTGCGTCATCTGGAACACCAGGTTGGCGCCTGCCAGTCATCGGCGCTGGTGCTCACCCTTGAGCGTCTACCAGACCAGGCTGCTGAGTACCTGTCCCGCGCAGCGCTCCTTGACGTCCAGCTGGCCAACTCCGCCGGTCGCCGGCGTCTGTGTTCGCACCGGATAGCGCACGCTGACTGCTTTGCCGTCGGGCACCGAAAACAGCATTGGTGACCGGTCACCGATCGGTCTACGGACGCCTAGCAGCACCGCGTCTTTGGAAGCGTGAGGTTCCAGGATCAGGAAGATCGCGTTCCATCGGAGGCTGTTCGTGTCCTAGATCAGGATGGGCGAGGTGCATGCTGGAGCACAAAGCCGCAGGCCACGTGATAACTGTCGTAAGATTTACCAGCATGTCGCCATCAACTGATGTCTCCGCAGAGAGTGGCTCTCTGGTCGAAGGCCGCTCACGGCTCCCCCACCGGCCGAGCCACCGCAGCTCACGTAGCCATCGCGGCGAGGCTGAGACTGAGACGACTCAGGGGCAGAAGGTGCCGACGCTGCACGACTTGATCGCTGCTCGGCCCCCAGCACCTGTTGGGCCGGCTCAACAGGGGTGGCAGGCCAGAATCCAGTGGTTGACAGGGGGTCTGATTCATCCAGGGCCTGGCCTGGCCGAACGTGAGTACCGCGGCGAGGTCGCTTCGATCCAACGCAGCCTAGACGGCCCCAAGACCATCGTGGTGGTCAACCCCAAGGGCGGTGGCACCAAGACAACCGTCACGATGCTGTTGGCTGCGACCTTGGGAATTCACCGCGGCGGATACACGCTGGCTTGGGACAACAACGAAACGCGGGGAACGCTTGGCTGGCGGGCGAACCCCGCACGGCACACCAACACCGCGGTCGACCTGCTGCGCGACCTCGAGCGGTTTACCGACGTCCGCGGCGCCCGAGTGGGAGACCTCGACAACTACGTCCGTTCCCAGGGCTCGACCCAGTTCGACGTGCTCGCCTCGGATGAGGACGCGGCGTCTGCCGCGTCCATCGACGCCGATGCGTTCAACCGTCTGCACAGCACCTTGGCCCGGTTCTACCGGCTGATCGTCATCGATACCGGCAACAACATGCGCGCCAGCAACTGGCAGGCAGCCGTGGCGGCCGCAGACCAGCTGGTCATCGTCTCCACAGTCCGTGAGGACACCGCCCAGTCCGCAGCCTGGCTCATCGACGCGCTACGCGCCACCGGCCAGCAGGACGTCGTCGAGCGTGCGGTTACCGTCCTGACTGCACCAGCTCGTACCGCCGATCCCGACCTGAGCCGGCGGCTGCACGACCACTTCGGCGCGTTGACGCGCACCGTCATGGACGTCCCCCACGACCCGGTTCTGGTGCCTGGCGGCCCCATCATCTACGACACGCTCAGTGCCCAGACCCGCAAGGCATGGCTCCGCGTCAGCGCAGCTGTCGCAGACGGACTATAAACAGCCTGGCGGCCACGACACAAGTCAATGCGACACGCGCTCTTCGCGGCTACTTATGTCTTTCAAGACCGCTCGGGCCGGCGCAGGCTCGAGTGAGGTGCG